>ONSX01000095.1 GCA_900320615.1 uncultured Eubacteriales bacterium | reverse complement strand
GAGGGAATCAAAGCGATAGGTCCTGATGCCGTTCGCGTTGAGGCACAGGGCTGCCTCCCTCGAGAACTCCGGCGACATGCGGCGGGAGTCATAGGCGATTGCGACGCCCTTCTTCTCTCCGTCCTGCGACAGGATATAGTTTGCAAGTCCCTGCGTCGCCTGACGGACCGTGTAAATATTCATGCGGTTTGTCCCGGCGCCGATCACGCCGCGAAGACCGCCCGTTCCGAATTCAAGCTGTCTGTAGAACCGGTCCGTAATCTCCGCCTCATCACCTTTAAGCGCGCGAAGCTCATCCTTCGTCGCCTCATCAAAGCACGGGTCACTCAGCCAGTACTCATAGCGTTTCTTTACGATATCGTCCATCTCACTTCTCCTTTTGCGAATTCTCTTCATTTTCCGGCTTTGTGATCCGGTCAAAGATCTTTACAAGAAAAATCGAGCACACATACGCCGATGCCCCCTCGCCAATGAAGATCCAGATCCAGAACACCCGCGCAAATGACGAGGGCGCGAGCAAAAACCACAGAAACGGCGCCGCGTTGATCGCTGTGATCAGCAGCGTCACCGGCAGATTTGTCGCCGCAATTCTCCATGCATTGTTAAACGTGCCCTTCACGGTGTTGACGAAATGCGCCAGCAGCGGGTATGCGTAGCTGAAGACAGCGACCGCGAGAATCGCGGCAAAGAGAAGGATTCCGTAGCTAAGCGACGCGCCGGCCGTATTCACTGTCTTTAAATAATGAAAATCAAAGACGAGCACGGCCATGATCGCAAGCTCGATCAGCGTAAACGGCACGCTCTCCTTGAAGTTCTCCTTAAAGGACTTCAGGAAGCCCTTCGAGACGCTGCTGCCCTCGTCGCGGACGAGCTTCATCGCCTCATAATAGAGGGCCGTCGTCGATGCGCCGATCGTGATAATCGGGAGACAGAAAACGAGCCAGAGAATGCTGAGCTCCATCATGTCAAACACAAGCGTCATAAATGAATTGAACGGATTGTCCGACTGAAACAGCCTCTTTCCTTCATTTCCTTCTCCCATAGCAGAATCCTCCATCCCATGGTTCATGGCTGCAGCTCATCTCCCGCAGCCATGACCTTACATATATACTGTGTGCCCGTCAGCAGCAAATGAATTCACTCCTGTGAACATAGCAGGCTTTATTATCTTCTGCCGAGCTCTGTGTCATCCTCGCGGGTCACACTGTTTTCCTTGATGTAATCGACGATTTCATCGACCGTCGTAAACGCAAGCGCGACATAGCTGTCCGCTGCTCCATAGTATACCGCGATTCTTCCTGTCGCAGAGTCGTGGATCGTCGCGCACGGGAAGCAGACATTCGGCACGAAGCCGCGCTCCTCATACCAGTTCTCCGGTGTGAGCAGGAACGTCTTGCAGCGATATTTCACGCGGCTCGGCTCATCGATGTCGAGGATGGCGCCGCCGATCGAATAGACGAAGCCGTTGCACGTCCCCGTGACGCCGTGATAGAAAAGAAGCCAGCCCTCTGAGGTCTCAATCGGAGCTGCGCCGGCGCCGATCTTGACGGATTCCCACCACTCCGGTGCCTTGCCCATGACGTGGCGGTGCTTCCCCCAGTACACGAGGTCCGGGGACTCGCTCACATAGATGTCACCGAACGGCGTGTGGCCGCTGTCCGACGGTCTCGAGAGCAGCATGTAGTTGCCATGGATCTTCCGCGGGAACATGACCGCGTTCCGGTTGAACGGAAGGAACGGGTTCTCAAGTCTCGTAAATGTCTTGAAATCGGTCGTGACAGCCATACCGATCGAAGCGCCGTACGCGTCCTGGCACCAGATGATATAATACTTGTCATCGATCCGGACAAGTCTCGGATCATACGCATAGAGCGGCATAAAGGACTTGCCGTTTTCATCGACAAAATTGATCCGGTCCTCCTCAAAGCTCCAGTGAATGCCGTCCTTGGAGCGGCCGAGATAAATGAACGGAATTCCGTCCTTTCTCTCCGCGCGGAACACGCCGATGAAGCCGTCCTCATACGGGACAACTGCGCTGTTGAAGATTCTTGCGACATGCTTCACCGGATTTCTTCCGATGATCGGGTTCTCTGTATATCTCCAGACCGGGATGTCTCCGAGGTCTGCCGGTCTTTCCTGCCACGGCATGTTCGGAACAGCCGGGCTGTTTAAAATCGTATATTTGGCCATTTTTCTTACTCCTTTATTTCTCGTTTTTCATGAAGGCCTTGTTCTTCCGGATCAGATCGCACCGCTGCCGCACGCAGAGGACGGAGCGTCCCGGATCAGACGGCGTATTAAATACGTAATCCGTGAGCCTGTCGATCGTCGACTCCGCGACATACATTCTCGTGTCGCTCCCCGCGTAATAGAGGAGAACCGTTCCGTCATCCTTCACGACAGCACCGTTTGCAAACAGCACGTTCGAGACGTCACCGACACGCTCCCAGCCTCTCGGTCCCATGAGAAGGCCAGAAGGCTCTGCGATCACAACGGACGGATCCTCAAGTGAGGTCGCATACATGTAGAGGACATAGCGGAGACCTGCCGCCGTGTTCCGGACGCCGTGCGCGATGTGGAGCCAGCCCCTGTCCGTCTTGATCGGGACCGTGCACTCGCCGTTCTTTGCCTCTGTGATCTGGTGGTACTTTCTGCGGCTTAAGATCTTCTCCTCGTCGATCACTGCGTGCGTGATATCGTCCGCGAGCCCGAAGCCGATGCCTCCGCCGGAGCCCGTGTCGATGAAGCTGTCCATCGGACGCGTGTAGAACGCGTACTTGCCATTGACAAATTCAGGATGAAGCACGACATTTCTCTGCTGCGGCGAATGCTTCGTAACAAGATTCGGAAGACGCTCCCATGTCACAAGGTCCTTCGTCCGGACGATTCCGGCCTCAGCTGTCGCCGCCGAGAGGTCCGGACTTGTCTTGTCCTTGCTCTCCGAGCAGAACACGCCGTAGATCCAGCCGTCCTCGTGCTGTGTGAGGCGCATGTCGTAGACATTCGTCTCATCCGGGCACGTATCTTCGAGCTGAATCGGATAGTCCCAGAAATGAAATCCGTCTATGCCGTTCTCGCTCTCCGCGACGCCGAAAAAGGATTTTCTGTCATTTCCCTCGATCCGGACAACCAGATAGTACTTGCCGTTCAGCATGATCGCGCCTGAGTTCAGCGTCGCGTTGATGCCGAGCCGCTCAATAAAGTACGGATTCGTCTCGGGGTTTAAGTCATATCTCCAGTCAAGCGGGACCATGTCGCGCGTCACGACCGGATTCTTGTAGCGCGTGAAGACACCATTGTAGAAATCTGTAGCCTTCTCATTTTTTCTTGCGAGCAGTGCATCCTGCTTCGCCTTCTCAACATAATACTGTGGATGCAGCATATTATTTTCCTCCAGGTTGCGCAGCTATTCAGCACCCGCAAAAAACCTCTGAAACCGTCCGGCGGGCAAGCCCTCCGTCCGGATTTCATCAGTTTTCTGAGGGGGTGCTGAATGATTACAGGTTGTTCAGCACCAGCAGGCACATTCTGCCGTTGTGGTACGGGCATTTCCAGGGCTCAACGATCGGATCATGCGCCGGCACGCCGTTCTCATCCGTGTACCAGAACCACTCGGAGCCCGGGCGGCTGTCGACAACATACGTCTTCGTGAAGTTCCAGAGCTTCTCCGCCGCCGCAAGATAATCGGTCTTTGTCCTGTCCTTCAGATATCCGCTGACATAGCCGTTGATGCCCTCGCACTGGACCCACCAGACGCGGTCCTGCTTTACGACTCCCTTCTCACACTCGACCGGAATCGATCTCCCGTCAAATGCAAGGCGGAGGACCTGCTCCCGCATATCGGCCGTGATCGGGTTCATAGCCTTCGCCATATCCGACTCGCCTCCGAAATGAACCTCGAGCGGCCCCTGATTCGGATTCTCAAGGACAGAGACCGTGAGGTCGATGAGCCATGAGGACTCGATGTCGTGGCCGTAGGAATACAGGTCAATGAGGGAATGATAGTCTCTGTCGAAGAAGACCTCCTGACGCTTCTTCTCCGGGTTCCAGATCTTCTCCTTCATCACACCGAGAATTTCCACAAGCCGCTCTCTGACATCCGGGTCCTTTGACACGCGGTAGAGCTCCGTGTACGCCTCCATGACATGGAGGATCGTGTTCATCGTCCGCGTGGCCATGACGCCGTTCTCAGAGAGCGCTTCATTTTTCACAGGAGAATAGTCCCGGTCGAACGCCTCGAGATATCCGTCCTTGTCACGCATATGTGCCTCAATGACGCGGAAGAGGGACAGCGCGATGTCGAGCGCCTCGTGATCTCCTGTCGCGTCGTAGTACGATGAGAGCGCGTAGATTGCAAATGAATTGCTGTACGTGTGCTTCATCGTCTCCTCCGGCGTTCCGTCATAGCGGACGGACCAGTAGACGCCGCCGTGCACCGGATCAATGAAGCGCGTCTTTAAGAATTCATATGCGTGCCCCGCCTCATCAAGGAGCGACTTGTCGTCAAGGATCATGGCTGCATTTGAGAAGAACCACATGATCCGGCTGTTTAAGATGCAGCCCTTCACGGCCTCCTTGTCTAAGTGAAGGTCATAGTCCAGATAGCCGTAGTAGCCGCCATACGTGTCATCGCGGAGTGACTTCCAGAACGGAATGATATGTTCTGTGAGCTCTGTCCGTATTTCCTGTTTCATATCCATTGTTGTTCCGTCCCTTCCGCAAGAATTAACCCTTGACCGCGCCTGCCGCGATGCCGTTGTAGATCTGGTCCTGGCACAAAATGAAGACGATGAGTGCCGGCAGCAGGGAAATGATGACGCCCGCGCAGATGTAGTTGTACTGGTTGCCCATCGGTCCTGTGAACGTATACAGAGAAATCGCGACCGTGCACAGCTCCGGCTTCTGCAGGTAGAGATGCGCGCAGTAGTATTCGTTGTATGTGTTCGCGCCCTTCAGGATGATACAGGTCACAATCGCCGGCTTCAGGAGCGGCAGCAGGATGTGCCAGTAGATCTGGAGTACTGAATGAAAATGTAGATCGAGATGACGTCGGTGCCCATCATCAGGAAAATGTAGCCATACAGATGATTGATGAGATGCAGGTTGCTCATGATCGCGTATGTCGAGACCTGCATCGCAATAGCCGGAAGCAGAGCCGCGAATGTGAACAGGTTGCGGATCAGCCCGTTTCCGACAAATTTAAAGCGGTTCAGCGCGTACGCGAGTGATGTTCCGATCAGAATTGAGCCGATCAGAACAAAGATCAGAATGATCAGAGAGTTCAGAAACGCGCGTCCCATGTTCGCGACCTGGAAGGCCTCAGCGAAATTCGATATCTTCCAGACCTTCGGCAGCTGCATGACATTCGTGTTCTGATACTCGGTCTTGCTCTTGAACGCCGTGATGACGCAGGAGACAATCGGGAGCACCGATGTGAAGGACACAAGAATCAGTGTAAAATACTTGAAAATTGTCCAGATCACAAAGCCCGGGCCGTAATGATGCTTAATTTTATGCACAGACGCTGTCCTTGCTGCCATGGTCACATACCTCCCTTCGCTGCTGCCTTTGCAGCGGCCTTTCTTGCCTTCTGCTTTGCCTTCTTCGCATCGAGGCTCTCGTCATCCGCATTCGCATTCCGGAAGATATACTTGAACAGCAGCTTCTGGATGATCGTCGCAATGAAGATGATGCACAGCAGGAAGACTGCCATCGCGGACGCGAGACCGACCTTCTGAGATGTGTGCGCGACCTTATCCATGACAACAAAGAACGTTCCTGTTCCGTTGTTGCCGCCTGTGATGACGTAAGGCGCCTCGAAGGCTGACAGAGAACCTGTGATGGAAAGAATGATATTCAGTGTGACGATTGTCTTGATGCTCGGCAGGATGATGTACTTGAATTTCTGCCAGTTGTTCGCGCCGTCGAGGGCCGCCGCCTCATAGAGCGAGGAGTCGACCGACATGATCGCGCCGATGAAGAGGACCATATTCTGTCCCATGTATCTCCAGACAGAGGAGTAAACCAGCGACCAGTTGTTGACAGCCTTGTCCTTCAGCCAGTACGGAAGAGCCGACATCGGAATTCCGAATGCATGAAGCACCGTATCGAGGACGAAGCCTCTCGTGTAGAAAAACTTGAAAATGAAGCCGATCGCGATACCGTTGATGAGGTATGGGAAGAAAATGAGACCCTTGAAGAGCTTTCCGCACTTGACCTTCATCGAGAGGATTGTCGCAAAATAAAGGGCCAGGAAAATCTGGACAATCGCGCCGACCATGTAGTAGAGGCAGAGAACCAGCGAGCCGCTGATGTCGTCTCTCCGGAAGATCTCCTTGTAGTTGTCCCAGCCGACAAACACACGCTTGCCGACGTATCTCATTTTATAGAAGCTGAATTTCACCATCTCCGCGAACGGATAATAGGTGAACAGCATGAGCAGAAACACCGGAATAATCGTAAATGCGATAATGACCGTGATCTGCTGCCCTCTTCTGGATTTCCAGAAGGATTTTTTCGCGGGTGCAGTTGCTGCTGCAGAACTCATAGATACCTCCCTTTCCCGCCGGCTGAAGCGAACATGCCGGGCAAAAATGAGCGATTAACCAGAGGTTAATTTAAGTCTTGTTCCATAAAACAAGCGGGGATAAGCCCCGCCTGTTTTCATTTTTCTTAAGCCTTGTTATGACCTTTTGTCAGCTCTCATGATGCGGTAGATACAGAGCTCAGATCATCGACCGCGCTGTTCCACTTGTCGTTCCAGTCCTTCAGGATGTCATCCAGGGACTCGCTGCCGTCGGATGCTGCCTCAATGATCTTTGCATTTCTCGAGCCATCATCGCTGCCGATGTTGAGCTCGGACTCGGAGTTGAGGTCAGAAAGAAGATCCTCCTCGCCGCTCTTTGCCGGAGCGTTCTCCTCGATCACGCAGCCTGCGTCTTCCATGTCCTTGTAGAAATCTGCGCTCTTGCCGTCCTTCGTGATCGCAAGGCCGCCCTCATTTGCGGAGTAATTGGACTGCTCTGTCATCCACTTGACCCAGATGTTCGCCGCCTCGAGGTTCTTTGAATCCGGATTGATACCGAAGCTGTAGTCTGCATTTGCGTTGACATACTGCTTGCCGTTTACTGTCATCGGGAATGCCATGAAGCCGACATCGTCCGGATGATCACCGGCGCCCTGCATCTGTGTGACGGCCCAGGAGCCGAGCATCATGCAGCCGATCTCGCCATTGTTGAGCTTTGTCTTGGAGGACTCCCAGTCTGTCGTTGAGAAGTCGTCCTCTGTGCAGCCGTTCTTAACCGCATCATAGAGAACCTTGTAGACGTTGTAAGCGCCCGTTCCGTCGCCCGGATCGGAGAAGATGTCCTTTGAGTGAAGCATCTTCTGGTTGAGGTAATCCGCGTCGCCTGTCGTCGTGATTCCGATCACATCGTCCCACTTCGCATTCGTCCAGCCTGCCGCGTAGTTCGTGTAGAGCGGGATCGCATCCGTCTTGTCCTTGATCGCCTGCAGGTCCTTCAGGAAGTCATCGACATTTGTCGGAAGAGATGTGATGCCGGCCTGCTCAAAGACCTTCTTGTTGTAGACAAAGCCCGGTGTCGTCGCCGTGATCGGGATACCGTAGACCTCACCGTTGTAGGTCTTGCCGGATGTGTAGTTATAGAGCTTGCTGATTTCATCGGACGAGCCGAGGTCTTCGAAGTATGTCGGAAGATCTGCGGATACAACAGCCGGGATCATCATGACGTCGCCCCAGTCACCGCCCTGAAGTCTTGTCAGAGAATCGTTCGCATAATCTGTGAGGCCCTCGACATCGATTTTGATGTTCGGATAGAGCTTGTTGAACTCTGCGATGTACTGCTTCCAGCTCGTTCCGTTGTAATCATCCTTGAGCATATCCGTTCTGTTTGTCAGGAACTTGACCGTTCCCTTGAGGTCTGTATCCGTCTTGCCGACCTCGATGCTCAGGAAGTCCGAGGATCCCGATGAAGAACCCGATGCTGTTGATGAAGAGCCGGACACAACCGATCCCTTTGATGATGAGCTGCCGGATCCGCACGCTGCGAGCGACATTGCCATAACTGCCGCAAGCCCGACTGTAACAATCTTCTTCGCTTCCATGTATTTCTTCCTCCTTGTGTTTGCTGAAGCACTTTCTGCTTCCGTTTACTTTAAGTTAATTTGTTGTCTCCTTAACTTTAATTTAATTATAGCATCGGCTTTCTGTCCGTCATCACTTATTATTGTTTTTTATCATCCATTCTTGCGTTTCGTTAAGTCTTTGTGAACTTTTCACAGGAATTACGCTCTGATTTTGTGCATATCTTAACTCCTCAAATGGATTTTAGTTTTATATTATATAGATATAAGGTTTGTGAAATTAATTTAATTAATCTATGCCGGAGGAATATCGTATGGATTACCAGTCTTATCTGGAAGGTGCTTTCAGGCCCGGCCTCATGGTAAATACAAAATTTAAGCTCGGGCAGCTTTTCAACCGCTTCTACAGATATGAAGAAACAGACATGGCAAAGCGCAGGCTGTATCTGCACGCACTGGCGGGAGGAGACGTAAATGCTGACTTTCCGTACTCCGCGCGCCTTCTTCTGAAGTCCTGCGCCATAGTTATCCGCTGCCGAAAGGGCGGCGTCCGCATCTCTGACAGCCGGAAGAACTGGCAGATCACAGCGGGCAGCTTCTTTATCTGTCCATGTATAGACGGAATATCGATCCACTCTCTCATGCTCCCCTGTGAGTACCAGATCTACGTGATCGGCGGCTCAGAGCTTGAGCTGTACCAGGCCACGCTCGGACAGGGTCTGCTCATCGCAAATGAGGACCATCCTGCCATCGCTGTCTATCTGGACCGTCTCGAAAAGGTTCCGACGGCGATCAATGAACGTTCATTTCTCGTCATGCACGAGGCGCTCTGCGACCTTCTGACATGCGCGTGCACAGACCATTCGGAAAACGGACTGCGCCCCTGCAAGACCGTTCCGTTCTATCTCGAGGAGATGCACGACTTCATCACGGACCACCCCGAGAAGAGCTTCTCTCTGCTTGCCTTTGAACAGCAGTTC
>ONSX01000093.1 GCA_900320615.1 uncultured Eubacteriales bacterium | reverse complement strand
CTTCGCGGGAGATAGAAGAGAAGGCGTAGATGACGGAAAGACGGAAGGCGTCTGCGCGGATATGGAGCGGGTGCGGGCCCTGCTCTTCGGCACGCCGCTTCTCAAGCCGTGCTGGGGAAAACTTTTCCGGCGGGAAATCGCGAAGGAAGTTCATTTCCCGGCGGGGATTGCGGTCGGCGAGGATTACATCTTCGTGATGCGCTTCTTAAGCCGCGCGGGGAGTGCGCGCCTTGTAGATGAGCCGCTCGTTCTCTACAGGCAGACGGAGGGTGGCGCGATGCGGAGCCTCAATCTGAAGAAGCATGCGGCTGGACTTGAAGCTGTATGGAAGGCGGGAAATGAAGAGCTCAGGCGGCCGGAGAATGAGCCGTATCGGAACGCATTTTTTGCGCAGCAGTTCGCGACTGTTATGTACTACCTGCGGATGATCGCCTGCCGTTATCGGGGCGGAAGGGGGCGAAAGGCTATGGAGTATTTCCTTACGCTTCCCTCCGTCCGGGAAATCCTGAAGAAAGCGCAGAATTGCGGGCTCTCTGGCCAGCGGGCAATGGAACTTCGGCTCGTCGGGAGCGGGCGCGTGCCGCTGATTGCGGGTTATGTCCGGACGAAGGACGTGATTATGACGGCGCGGCGGAAAATGCGGCCTGCCGGGAGAGTATAAACATCCTGCGATGCAGAAGGCTCCGGATATGGGGATACATATTATCCGGGAAGAACAAGGCGGACAGAAATAGCGGGATAAAATCAGGAGGAACAGAGCATACATGAGCGATGTGAAGGTCAGTATTATCGTTCCGGTCTACAATGTGGAGCAGTATCTTCCGAAGTGTCTGGATACACTGACAGGGCAGACCTTGAAAGATATCCAGATTATTGTCGTCAATGACGGCGCAACAGACGGCTCGCAGGAGATTATCGACCGCTACGCCGTGCGGGATGAACGGATTCTTCCACTGAAGAAAGAGAATGGCGGTCTTTCAGACGCCAGAAATTTCGGCCTTTCCTACGCGACGGGCAAGTATGTCGGCTATGTGGACTCGGACGATTTTGTTGAGACGGACATGTATGAGAAGCTCTACAGAAGAGCGGAGGAGACGGGCAGCGAGATCACGGAGTGCGATCTTTTCCACAATTACGACAACGGTTTCGACGAAGAACACGCGGAGCCAGTCACGGATCCCCGGCAGCTTCTCATGACGGGACGGTCTGTTGTGTGGAACAAGATTTACCGGCTCGACTGGCTCAGAAAGACCGGCGTTCATTTTATGAAGGGACTGATGTATGAGGACGTCGGATTTTACAGCTGCCTCATCCCGCACCTGCATGTGATCTCCTATGTACCGGAGGCGCTGATCCACTATGTGCAGAGAGGAAGCTCCCTCAATTACAATGCGACGCTGAAGACACTCGATATCCTGAAAATTCTGGAGGGCGTCCGCGCGTATTATAAGAGAAACGGATACTACGAGTCGTATGAGAAGGAGCTTGAGTTTCTCACGGCCCGCATCATCCTGTGCAGTTCATTTTTGAGAATGTCGCGGATCAGGGACCCGAAGCAGAGGACCTTCGCGCTTGACCGGAGCTGGAAGGCGCTGAAATACTGGTATCCGGCCTGGAGAAGGAATCCGTACCTGAAAAAAATGAGAACGAAGAATGCGGCTTTCATGCGGGCCATGAATCCGCTGACATACCGGATCTGCGGAGCGTTGATGCCGGCGGCCTCCCGGATCCGTCTCATGATCCACAGTGTCTCGCACTGAGATCTGTAAAATGTGGGGCCGGAAAATGCCGGGGCGCGGGACAAGACAAGCTGTCTCTGCGGCCCGGAACCGGATGATTGGGAAGGACAGAAAAATGGAGAAAATCAGTATTATCATACCGGCTTACAACCTGGAATTATATATCGGCAAGTGTCTGGACAGTCTGCTTGCGCAGACATTCCGGGATTTTGAGATCTATGTGATGGACGACGGCTCAACGGACAGAACCTGGCAGATTCTTCAGGATTATGAGAAGTGGGACGCGAGAATCCACGCCTTTCATCAGAGCAACGCAGGTGTGAGCGCGGCGAGAAATGCGCTGATTCCGCGCGCGGGCGGCGAGTATATCCTGTTCTATGACGGCGATGACTATGTTGTGCCCGACTGTCTTGAGCGGCTCTGGAAGCGGGCGAAGGAGACGGATGCGGACACGGTGCTCTACGGGTACATCTTTGATCAGATAAACGGAGAGAAGGAGGAGCATCCGCCTGTCTTCGACAGGGACATCTATGAGGGGGACGAGATTATGCGCTTCGTCGTTCCGCAGTTTATCGGCGTGAATTTTGGTGATATTCGGCGCTGGCTTGATGGTGTGCCGGGCGCTCTTCACAAGGAGAATGTGGCGCTGTGGCGGTCGATGCCGAAGAGAAGCGTCATTCAGGACAACGGGCTGCTCTTTGACACGAACCTGAAAGTAGGCGAGGACACCTGCTTTACGACGGAATATCTCACGAAATGCAGGAAGGCAGCGATATTAAATGACTGTCTGTATTTTCTTGTTGAGCGGAAGACGTCGGCGATCTACACCTACGAGAGCAGTGCGGAGAAGGTGCAGAGAGGAAAGACAAAACTCCTTGCGGCCCGCCGGTCTCTGACGAACAAGGTGCTTGCGGAGAGCGGGACGGATATTACTTCTTACTGGCAGGGAACGGTTGTCATGAGCGTGATCCAGCTTGCGTTCCTCTACACGTCGGATAAGGCGAAGGGCGTCAGGCACCGCTATCAGAAGTGGCTCCGCTATGTCCGTGAGGAGGAGACGCAGCGGGCGATCCTCGCTATGCCGGATTTCCGGAGCGGAGGCGTAAAGAAAATTCCGTTTGCGCTCTTAAAAAAACATATGTACGCACTTCTCTTTCTGGCAGTTGGTGCGCTGAATCTGATCGGGTATCAGTTTGAGCGCTGACTGGAGAATCAATGGGGGACTTTATGAGAATCGCATATCTTAATCTGTGCCACACGGATCCGCAGCTTGTCGCGCGGGCAGCGGGACGGCTCCTCGAGGATCCGGACGCAGATATGTATATTCATGTGGACGCAAAGACAGATATCGTGCCTTTCCTTGAGGCAGTTCACGGGGATCGCGTCCACTTTCTGAAAAAAAGGAGAAAAGTATATTGGGGAGGCTTTCATGCGGTACTTGCCACGCTGGAGCTGATCAGGGCAGCCGCATCATCTGACCGCGGCTATGACCGGTATGTGCTCCTTCAGAATCTGGATTATCCGATTCGTTCGTGGCAGTACATCCACCGCTTCTTTGAGGAACATGCAGACACGGAGTTTATCCGCGCGTGCCGGATAGCCGGGAGTCATGACTGGCATTTTGAGGAGAAATACAAGATTCTCCATAACTTCGATGACGATTTCTACCTGCATCACCCGAACCGTGCGGGGCGTATTCTGCACAATGGCATGAAATATGTCCGCAGTATTCCGCATCTTCTGTTTGACGGCGTGATACGCGAAAAGGACGGGAATTATCCGGTTTTTTACGGTTCCGCGCAGTGGGCGCTCACAGGCGAGTGCGCGAAATATGTGCTTTCATTTGCCAAGGAACACCCGGAATTTAACCGCGTAATGCGCCATGTGAAATTCCCAGATGAGGAGTATTTTCAGACGATTGTACACAACTCACCGTTTGAGAAGCACTGCAGCGCCCGCAGCGAGCCGGAGAAGCGCTGGCTTGTAAACTGGAGAAATCTTCACTACTACGAGTATCCGGGCACGATTGTGACATTTACGGAGAAGGATTACGGAAAACTGATGGAGAGGCCTGGCAATGAGCTGTTTATTCGGAAGGTTCGGACGGGGGAGTCTGACGGACTTCTCGATCTGCTCGATCAGGCGGCACACGAAGGAAAATGACGAATGGAAGATTGGCAAATGAGTACAACCTTGTATATGCTGGGATATATAGCATGGCTACTGAAGGATCTGATCCGGTCCTCCAGTATTTTCAGCGGGCTCTCCCTCGCAAATACAGTGGAAAATCTTCTGACTGTCTTGTTTTTTTTGCTGGTACTCCTCGCGCTTGCACAGAAGCCGCTCTCAGAGAAAGAATTTCTCGTCTCTCTTGCTGTCGTCGGTCTTGCGCTCGTCAGCTACACGCAAAACCACTATTTTTACGTCGTCAGCAGCGCCATCTGTGTTGTTTCCTGCCGGAACATTGATCTGAAGCGCGTGATCAGGGCGTCATACCGGCTGAAGACGGCGTGGATCGCATTTCATCTGACGGCCTACATCATTGTCTATATCGTTAAACCCTCCATGATCCGGTTTGATTACCGCGGGGGGAACACCGCGATTCGGCATTACTTCTTTCTGTCGCAGGCCAATACGGCGGCGATGCTGCTCGCGTGGACGATCATCGAGTTCGTGTATGTCAACTGGGACAAGCTCAGGATTCGTGATTTTCTCAGTCTCTGGGTTCTGTTCTTCATCTACAACTACTTCACGGACTCGCGGACGTCTGTTGTGACGCTGACGGTATTTCTGCTCCTGTGCGCGCTCTGCAAGGCGGGAAGGCTCCGCGAGAGGGCGCTGCGCGGCTTTACGCGCTGGGGATTTACGGTCTGCTCGGTGCTCTTCCCGGCGCTGGCATACGGGTATCTCTTCCTGGGCCAGTCGTTCCATGCATTTTTCACGGTCCTCGATACGCTGCTGACGGGACGTCTGCTCTACGGCTCGTTCGGACTCGACCAGTACGGACTGACCGTGCTCGGACAGCCGATCACGTGGGCGGGGATCGTATACTGGAAGGGATACTGGATTGACCAGGTCGTGTTCGACAACGCATATCTGTATTTTGCAGTTGCGCTTGGCATCATCTGGCTCATCATTCTTTCGTTTTCGTTTTTTCGCGTGGAGAGGTATCTGACCGTTACGGAATGTATACTGGTTACGATCTATATCCTGTTCGCGATCACGGAAAATTATACAGTCGACGTCGTGTATTGCTTCCCGATGCTCTTTGTGTCGCGCCTGATCTTTGGAATGGACGGAGCCGGAGCGGAGGCGCTTTATGCAGCAGAGAAGGCACCTTCTGAGACAGAGCCGACGCTTTTTCCTGAAGTGGGCGTTGTCCGTGAAAAGGAGAGAAAGCCGGAACCTGGAATTGTCCGTGCGCGGAGTATTTCGAATGAGCTTGCAGATCTTCTTCCGAAGCAGGAGAAAGCGGCAGGCCCCGGGAAGCTGCGCGCGGAGACCAGGCGCATTCGATCTGAGATCCGTGCGGAGATGAAGAAGGCTGATCGGGAAAAG
>ONSX01000090.1 GCA_900320615.1 uncultured Eubacteriales bacterium | reverse complement strand
TGACAATCGCCTTGTTGATGCCTCTCGCCTGATCCAGCTGGCCGATGACGCCTTCCGGTGTGCCGTAGCAGATCGGCTTGATCCGGAGCACACTGGCGGCCGCGGCCTTAAACCGACTCAGACGCCCGTTCTTTCTCAGCGTCTCCAGATTATCCAGAACAAACAGTGTATTTCTGACCGAAATATAGGCCTCCACATCCGCCACAATCTCGTCAAATGAACGGCCCGCCTCTTCGAGCTCCATGATTTTCAGAAGAACGAGTGACTCTCCGACCGATGAGGATCTCGAGTTAAACACATAGATTTTTGCGTCCGGGTGCTCATCCTCAAACATGTCCTTTGCAATCATCGCGCTCTGATAGGAGCCTGACAGCTCGCTCGAGAGCGTGATTGCAAAATTATGCTCCGCCTCCTCTGAAAATGCATTCAGATACGCCTCGGGAGACGGGCAGGCCGTCTTCGGGCAGTGCGGGTCGGCTGCGATCTTCCCGACAATCTGGAGCTGGCTCTCATGGCCATCATCCACGATCGATTCTCCGCCTATGTCAAGTGTCAGCGGAATCGTAACAAAGGCATCATTTCCTCTCAGATCAGCAGGAAGTTCTCCGCCGCTGTCCATTGCTATTCTATATTTCATAGGCGCCTCTTTTCCGGAAACCATTATATGTAGTTCTTAATACCACATAAATTATAGCATAGCCCCCGCAGGCTAACAAGTAAACATTCTATAAAGCTTGCGGAGGCTGCGCCAATACAATCAGCCACGGAAACGCGTGATACAGCTCTGCCGGCAAACTGCGACGCAGCCAATTGTGCGCCTGGCCATTTCGATGTAAACTAAAAAGATACGCAGTAGAGAATAATGAGAGGAATTCCATGATTGCACGTAAAATCAGCGATGTTCGCAAATTCATGTCCGGTTTCCTGATTGGAAATATGCTGGACAATTTCCGTCTGGCAGAGGCAGTGATCACCACGTTCTGCACTTTTACCATTGACGGTAGACTGGAGAAACGTTTTTTCGGGGAAACAGATGCGCAGCCGGAAAACGCAAAGAGCCGTGGCCCGGCAGACCTCGTCTCCTGGAAGGACGTCAGAGAGCATTGCTTTGACCTGATTCGCGGAAAGCACACGCCGCTCTTCTTCCGCTTCGTCTTCTTCTCCTCCGCAGAGAGCGCGTCGGCCCTTCTTCGCCAGAACGGCCTTGCGATACCGGAAGACCAGATCCCCGGCCTCTGCCTCAATCTCCGGTACAGTGGAACGGAGCTGTACCTCACGACGGGGACATCGCACCGGACATTCACCATGGACAAGACTGTCGACAAGATCTGGGATGAATATGTGGACGCATTTTTAAAGAAAGCCGGCATCGAGGCGGCCCCCGCGGAGTAAAAGTACCATCCGGCGCAGGCGACAGATCCGCCGCCCTTCAGATGAATGTGCATTTCCCGATGCAAAAAAAGGACCTCCGAACTGCAAAACAGTTCGAAGGTTCCTTTTTCATTTCGTGATAAACAGATATTTCCGACACCTGATGACCGGATACCTGCGATCACTTCGTAAGAAGAAGCATAATCTCATTCGAGCGCTTCATGAATGCGTTCATCTCATCCTGTGTCAGCGGATGCTGGGAAATTCTCGCGAGGTCATAGAGCTGCTGGCAGATCACCGGGACGGACTGTGACTTCTTGTGCTCCAGAACGAACTTAACGAGCGGATGGTTCGCATTAAGAACGAGCGTCTCGCCCTCGTCCACATCGCCCATGCCGGACATGCCATACATCTTCATCATATCCTTCATGCGGCGCTGATCCTCGGCGAGCGTGACAATCGCGGCGACATCCTTGTCCTTCATGTTCTCGACCTTCACATTGAGCTTATCCTTGCCGAGATGCTTGCGAAATGTCGCGGTCAGGGAATCCGTGTCCTCCTTGGACACCTCCCCTTCGCCCTTGAATTCATCAGCGAGCTCGGAATCAATTCTCGCGAAGCGGATATTGTCGTTTTTCTGCTCAAGCTGATTGATGAACGGCTGGTCGATGTTCTCCTTCAGGATGACCGCGTCCTTTCCGCTCTGGCGGAACATCGTGATGTACTGGGCCTGCTGGACCTCATCCGTCACATAATAAATGACAGCCTTCTCAGGCTCCTTCTTCTCGCCTTCCTTGGTGTCATCGTTTCCGCTCCCGGAAGCCTCATCTTCCGCTTTCTTCTCCTGCCCGATCGGATTGCCGTTTGCGTCGAGGATCTCAGCCTCAGCCTTCTCCTCCTTGACCGGCTTGCCATTTGCGTCGAGGATCTCGGCCCCGGCCTTCTCCTCCTTCGCCTTTTCTCCGATTCCGTTCTTGTCCTCATACTCCTTCAGTGTCAGATACTTGCCGTCGAGGTCCTTGAAGAGCATGTAGTCCGCCATCTTCTTTTCGAACTTCTCGTCGCGGATGCAGCCGTACTTAATAAACGGAGCGATGTCGTCCCAGACACTCTCATATTTCGTGCGATCCGTCTTACACATGCCAGAGAGCTTCTCCGCCATTTTTCTGGAAATGTACTCCGATATCTTTCTGACGGTCCCGTCATTCTGCAGTGCGGAGCGGGACACATTGAGCGGAAGGTCCGGGCAGTCGATGACACCCTTCAGCGTCATCAGGAATTCGGGAATGACCTCCTTGATGTTGTCCGCGATGAAGACCTGGTTATTGTACAGTTTGATCTGTGACTCCAGCGTGTCATACTCTGTATTGATCTTCGGGAAATAAATAATGCCGCGGAGATTGAACGGATAATCCGTCTTCAGGTGAATCCAGAACAGCGGCTCCTTGTAATCATTGAAGACCTTTCTGTAAAATTCCTTGTAGTCCTCGTCCTTGCACTCGCTCGGCATCTTTGTCCAGAGCGGCTCTGTGTCGTTGATCGGTTCCGGGGCCGGCTTCTCTTCCATTGCCGGAGCTTCCTCGCCTTTTTCAGCGGCCTCCTTTACTTTCTTCTCATGTTCCTCGACGCGGCGCTTCTCTGCCTCTTCCTCGCGCTTCTTCGCGTCCTTTCCGATGTCCTCGAGATAAATCGGATACGGCATGAATCCGCAGTACTTCTTCAGGACCTCGCGGACCTTGAACTCATTGCAGAACTCGAGACAGTCATCATTCAGGAACAGAGTGATCTTTGTTCCGATCGTGTCCTTCGTTCCCTCATCGATCGTATACTCGGAGTTGCCGTCACTCTCCCAGTGAACCGGCTTTGCGTCCGGGAGATAAGATTTTGTGTCGATTGTGACTTTATCAGCGACCATGAAAGCGGAGTAGAAGCCGAGACCGAAATGACCGATGATATCATCTCCGGCCGCCTTGTCCTTGTACTTCTTGATAAACTCCGTTGCGCCGGAAAATGCGATCTGTGTGATGTACTTGACGACCTCGTCCTCCGTCATGCCGATACCGTCATCCGCAAAGGTCAGCGTCTTCGCATCCGGATTAACCGTGACATGGACTTCATATTTATAGTCGTCCGCCGGCTTGAACTCGCCGATGCCCTCGAGCCTCTTCAGCTTCGTGATTGCGTCGCAGGCATTCGATACCTGCTCGCGGATAAAGATATCGCGGTCTGAATAGAGCCATTTTTTGATAATCGGCATCATGTTTTCACTGTTAATCGAAAGATTTCCTGTTTTTGCCATCGTATATTCACTCCTTGTTCTAGTCAGAGTATAACTCTCAATAAAGTCTACTATAAACGCCGCGGCGCCAAAAGTCAACAAAAAATCAGCACTCTTTTTAATTGAGTGCTGATATTGTGTCTGGGATCGTCTACAGGGTTTTCATCCCCGAAAAAGCACTATATAATGTGTAGGAATAAATTCATTTTTTGTAATTATTCAGCACAACGAGGAACGCGAAACGTTCCAAAGTCCGGGGTGCTGAATAGTTACCATTTTTCATGATTACAGGAAGGATTCTTCAAGAAAATGAGCGACGAGCAGATTCTAACGAACCGCAGAACGCGAAAAAAAGCCAAGCAGCACCACATGGCCATCAACTGGCACACGCTGACGACAAGCTCGGACGATATTCCCGCCACGGAAGCTCCCATCGCCGAGAGAGCCACTTTCGTCGGACGTGTCGGTCTGCTGCAGCTGTCCGCCGGATCGGGAGCATGGCGGACAAGAGATGCAATGAACACCGTCGCGAAGGCGCTCGGCCTGACCTGCACGCAGGACATTGGTCTCATTTCCATTAACTATACTTGTGTGGACGGGGCGGAGAGCTTCTCTGAATCACTGACGCTGCGGACAACCGGTGTCAACACGGACAAGCTGATGGAAATGAGTCTCTTCGTCAAAAAGTTCCCGGAGTATGCCGGCAAATACTCAATCGACCATCTCCATGAGCTTCTCGACCAGATCAAAAACAAGCCGTCCAACTACAGCGTGATGGACGAGGGTCTCGCATCGGGCTTTGCCTGCATGGCCTTCACATTTCTGCTCGGCGGAGGTCCGTGGGAGATGCTGTTCGCGCTCATCGGGGCCACCATCGGCAACTATGTCAGAGTCTACATGGTCAGAAAGCATCTCTCGCTCTTCTTCTGCGTTGCGACAGGCGTCGCGGCCGGCTGCGCCGCCTATGTCCTTGCCATCTCGCTCTGTTCGCAGGTGATCCATATCGCCGATGCGCATGAGGCGGGCTATATCTGCGCCATGCTCTTTATCATTCCCGGATTTCCGCTGATCTCCGGCGGGCTTGATATTTTCAAGGTGGAAATGAGGTCCGGCCTCGAGCGCCTCACGTACGCGCTCATGATCATCACGATCGCAACCATCACCGGCTGCGTCGTCGCGACGATCCTCAACTTCCATCCGCGCGATTTCGTGGAACTCTCGCTGAACCCGTATGTGAAATTTGTGCTCCGTCTTCTGTTCAGCTTCATCGGTGTGTACGGATTCTCTCTCATGTTCAACAGTCCGAAGGCCATGGCCGCCGCGGCCGGCTTTGTCGGCATGATTGCCAATACAACAAGGCTCACACTGGTTGATCTCGGCATCAAGGGCATCACCGCCGGCGTCGCCGCCTTCATCGGCGCCTTCATCGCCGGCGTCATCGCGTCGAAGATCCGCCACATGACCGGCTATCCGCGCATCGCGCTGACCGTTCCGTCGATCGTCATCATGGTCCCGGGACTGTACATGTACCGCGGAATCTACTACATGGGTACCGGAGCCTCGATTGTGGACGCCGCGACGTGGCTGACCCGCGCCTTTCTGATTGTCCTCGCTCTGCCGCTCGGCCTCTGCTTTGCGCGGCTCTTCACGGACAAAAATTTCCGCTATTGCAGCTGACATTGCTGCAAACCGGATTGATTTCCGGTTCTGTCTGACCGATGCTTTTCACAAAGGACTGCCGCATAGCGGCAGTCCTTTGTGTTTTATTCGTTGCAGTAAGTGTAATATTTCTTAACTTTTTCTTAATAAATCTCACCCGGCCTTTTCAGGCTTTTTATTACCGTTTTTCCTCTGTTTCATGCAAATCAGCCATGTGCCCAGGGATATTCGGCGATTAATTTATGCATTTTTCTTATACAGCTGTTTACATCCCCGGATTTTCATGCGCCATCTTCTGAAAAGCTTTCTGGTTCTTTCCTGCACGGGCATCATTTTCCCAGTCTATAATTGCGAACCTTTTGTGAAATTTTAATTTTTTCTTTACAAGTTATTACAGAAGTGTTAACCTATAACTCGTACACGAGGTACAGTTCATCATTGCGTTATCCGCCGTATGTGCGGCAGCTTCTGTTACTCCGGCAGCGACGGCTCTCAGCTCAGTCAATGTCATGGCGGACAGCGCATCGGCAGAACAGGTCATTTTCAATTGTCTCACCGGAGAACTGGGGCTGAATACGGCAGCGGCATGCGGCATTCTCGGCAATATGTATCAGGAATCCGGGCTCAATCCGGCAGCACAGAGTTCCTACTACGGACTCTGCCAGTGGAGTGGTTCTCTGACAGCAGAGCTCATGTCGTACTGCGCGCAGGCCGGCTATGACTCAGCGAGCATCGAAGGCCAGGTTCATTTCCTTGGCACAGAGCTCACAGGAAGCTATTCCGGTGTTCTCGCAGCTCTCCAGAGCGTTCCGAACACGGCGGACGGCGCATCTCAGGCGGCATCGATCTTCTGCCAGCAGTTCGAGCAGTGCGGAAATTATGACGTGGAGATTCCGCGCAGGGCTGCATTTGCAAATAACTACTGGAGTGAATTCCAGGGATATGTCGCCACATCCGATACGACAGACAGCACGCAGGAAGCTGCAGATACGTCAGCTGACACAGCAACTGATACAGCGGACACACAGGAGGCCGCGCAGCCGGCAGAGATCACGGCAGTCGGCAGTGACGGCACCGTCTACTCCGTCTCTCAGATGTCCGCTGTCTACGACTTCAACTATTACATCAATAAATATGCAGATCTCAAGGCCGCTTACGCAAATGACCCGCAGGGCGCGTTTCAGCACTTCATCACCTATGGCATGGATGAAGGCCGTCAGGCGTCCGCGAATTTCAACGTCTACACGTACCGCCGTCTGAATTACGACCTGCGGGTACACTACGCAGGCCGCGATCTTCACTGGTACTATATTCACTACATCACATTTGGTCAGAGCGAGGGCCGCACGGCAGTCGTCTCCTAAGAAAAAGACCGGGCAGCAGAGAGCTTCCTTCTCTCCGCTGCCCGGTCTTTTTTTGATGCCGTTCTCAAATCACGGCTGCCATTTCATCACAAGAAACGTTCCCCGGCAGATCCGGCTTCTTCATTTTCCGCGCGGCCTGTCAGGAGTCGTAGTCCTCGAGGAAGCTGTGCTCCTCCCCGTGATAGGTCCACCCCGGCATCGTGTCGAGACATACCGAGTGGATCGCGTTGAAGATGCTCTGATCGAGATCCGGCGTGTCCCGCTTCATCCGGCGGATCAGGTTCTTGATCTCCTGCCGCTTTGAGCCGCCCCCGCCATTGTCGCAGATCGAGCAGTTCTCCGTGAACCGGCAGGCGCACTGGATGAACTCCAGCTCGTTGTAGCGTCTCCAGGCAATGATGTCCTGCTCATGCACCTTGTACATGGGCCGGATCAGCTCCATGCCCTCGAAATGATCGCTGTGCAGCTTCGGCAGCATCGCGCGTATCTGCGAGCTGTAGAACATGCTCATGACTGTCGTCTCGATGACGTCGTCAAAATGGTGTCCGAGCGCAATCTTGTTGCAGCCGAGCTCCTTTGCCTTGTTGTAGAGCCAGCCGCGGCGCATTTTTGCGCACAAGTAGCACGGGCTGTGGTCCTGACTGTTCGCAATATCGAAGATATTCGACTCGTAGATCTGGATCGGCACGTGGAGCAGGGCCGCGTTGCTCTCGATCTTTGCGCGGTTGATCTCGTTGTATCCCGGGTCCATGACCAGATACACGGCCTCAAACTTCACCTTGCCGTGCCGCTCGAGCTCCTGCATGAGCTTGGCCATGCAGAAGGAGTCCTTTCCTCCGGAAATGCACACAGCAATCCGGTCGCCCTCGTTCACAAGCTGATACTTCGCGACCGCGTCGATGAACGGATGCCACAGCTCCTTCCTGTACTTCGTGATTATGCTTCTCTCAATCTTCTCGTATGGTTCCAGTTCTCTTCTTGCCATAATGCTCTCTTTCTAACTCTTCTGTCTCTTGCGCCAGCTCATATCTGGCATCCTCCGCGATAGGTTCACCTTAACAGGGCCCTTGCCTTCGCACCCGCAGTCATCCTGACCTTCACTTTCTCCGCGTAAGCGCCTCGTCCTTCAGGCAGCCGTCAAATGCCCGAAGGAAGCCGTCGATCTCCTCGTCCGTCGTCAGGTGGCTCAGGGATATTCTCCACGACTCCATCGCCCGTCTCCTGTCGTGGCACACGGCGTAGACGGCCTTCGACGGCGTTCCCTTCACGGCGCACGCCGATTTCACGGAAATGCACACCCCTTTTCTGTCGAGTGCCTGCTGAAACAGATCGCCCTTGATGCCCTTCACGCTGATATTTAAGATGTGCGGGACCGCGTCGTCCGGGGAATTGATGCTGACGGACGGATATGCGCTGAGCGCCTTACGGAGACGCGCGTTCAGTGCACGCACACGGTCTGTCCGGTCTTTATAATTCGTAAGCGCAAGATCAAGCGCCTTCTCAAGCGCCGCCGCACCCGCGAGGTCCGGCGTGCCGCTCCGGTACATCGTCGTGCTGACACCCCCGTTAATCTGCGGCTCGAGAATCACGCCCTTTCTCTTATAAAGGATTCCGCATCCGAGCAGGCCGTAAAACTTGTGCGGCGTAAAGCAGAGCGTATCGACCCCGTTAAAAAGAAGCGGCGTCTTTCCGACCGCCTGCGTCGCGTCCACATGAAGTCTCGTCCCCGGGAAATCCTTCAGAATCTCCGCGATCTCGCGGATGGGCTGCCTCGTCCCGAGCTCGCTGTCCACAGCCGACACGGCAACGAGGACCGTATCCTTCCTGAGGAGACTTCTCAGCTCCTCCAGATCGATCTTTCCGTCTCTCCCCACGGAAATGAGGTCAATCTCCCAGCCCTGGTCCTTCAACGCCGTGAGCGCTCCGCTAAGGGACGAGTGCTCGAGCGCCGTCGAGATGATGTGCCGTCCCTTGTGCCGCTGCGCGTGGGCCAGTCCCTTCACGGCGAGGTTGTTCGACTCGCTCGAGCCGGACGTATAGATCAGCTCCTCCGGGAGTACCTGCTCTTTTCCCTCATTTGCCAAGGTGAGCTCTTTTGCAATATTCTCTGTCACACGCTTCATCTCCTCCGCTGCCTCCCGTCCCGCTGCGTGCGCGGAATTCGGATTTCCCGGAAAATGAAGTGCGGTCTTTGTATATACGTCAAGAACCTCCGGGTCCACCGGCGTGTTCGCTGAATAATCAAGGTAAATCATGATTAACTCCTGTCCCCTATGTTATGATAAGAGTCACTGCAACGGCTTCCATCATACGAAATTACCCGGAAAATGTAAATACCATCGAAAGGACAGGAATTCTATGTCAGGAATACGAAGGGGCGCGTTTCGCCCCGGTTTTACCCATGAGCTCTTTGCGCTCGTTCTGCCGATCGTCATCCAGAACCTGATCGTATCCTCCGTCAGCATGGCCGATGTCGTCATGCTCGGGCGCGTATCGCAGACCGCGCTGTCGGCCTCCTCGCTCGCCGGTCAGGTGCAGTTTCTGCTCAACATTGTCTACTTCGGACTCAACTCCGCGATCACGATCATGGCAGCGCAGTACTGGGGCAAGGGCGACGGAAAGACCATCGCGCGCATCTTCGGGATCGGCCTTGTCATCTGCATGGCGTTCTCAACGCTCGCGACCGTTCTCGCCTTCGTCTGCCCTGTACATGTCATGCGCATCTGGACAAATGTCCCGGAGCTCGCGAAGGCCGGCAGCCATTATCTTCGCTTCGTCGCGCTCTCCTACTTCTTTGCGGGCATTTCCCAGCCGTACCTCGCGGTCATGAAGAGCTGCGAGCGTGTCAAGCTGTCGACTGTGATCTCTGCGGTCACACTGCTGATCAACGTCCTGCTGAACGCGGTCTTCATTTTCGGACTGCTCGGTCTTCCGGCCATGGGCATCGAGGGCGCGGCACTCGCGACCTCGATCTCAAGAGGCATAGAGCTCCTGATCTGCGCCGTCGACTACATGCGACAGCGGATCATGCCGCGCGGCCTTGCAGCGACCTTCCGCATTCCGCGCGCACTCGTCCGGGACTTCTGTGTCTACTCCCTGCCTGCATTCATCAACGACGCGATGTGGGGACTTGCCTTTAACATGAACTCGATCATCATGGGCCATCTCGGATCGGACATCGTCGCGGCCAATTCCGTCGTGACCGTCGCGCGGGACCTTGTCACGACGGTCGGCTTCGGCATCTCGTCGGCCTCCTCGATCCTTCTCGGCAAGGAAATCGGCGAGGGAGAGCTCGGCACGGCAAAAAGCGATGCCGCGTCCGTCCTTCGCGTCGCGCTTTACGCCGGCGTGATCGGCGGACTCATCCTTCTGGCAATCAGCCCGATTGTCCCGAATTTCGTGAAAATTTCGACGGCCGCGCGCAGATACCTCCATGTCATGCTTCTCATTAATACTGTTTATCAGTGCGGACAGATCATCAACACGGTCCTCATTTCCTCACTGTTCCGGTGCGGCGGCGACTCGAAATACGGCATGAAGCTCGATATAATCTGCATG
>ONSX01000028.1 GCA_900320615.1 uncultured Eubacteriales bacterium | reverse complement strand
CGTGGAGGATCTCGCCCTCTTCAATCGAGACCGATAAATCCTTCACCTGAAGTAATTGATCTGACATTTTTGTCTCCTGCCTTTCTGGGGTTAATCTCTGATAACAAATGATCGGCGCTTCTGGCGCGTCCGCTAAACCGCTGGTCCGAATTGAATTCCGACTAAATAACTCTGATTTAGCTCTCGTCATTATACGAGACGGGCAAAACAATGTCAATGGTTTTGCGCAATTCAGCTTTCTTCCCAATGCTCTTCATCATCTGCGAGAGCTTTCTGTTCACTCCGCATATCGTAAATTTATGCACAAAAAGCGTAGATCTTTATCGTAGACACAGCAGGACGGACAACGTACAATAGACACAGAGCTGTCAGTTCTGCCTTCTTTCGCGGCAGCGGAAGGAGGAGCCATGCACAAACGCTGCATTGTGCAGTGCCTGAGAGACGGAACCCCGATCCGGGAATACGGGAGCGTCAGGGAGGCGCAGGAAGCGTGCTCCGGCGCGACGCACATCTCCCAGTGCTGCCGGAAAAAGCGCAAGACAGACGGCGGCTACGTGTGGCGCTACAGAGAAGAAATGCCGGACGTACACATTCCGAAGGAATAGGCAGATTTGTCTGTCACTCAAAGAAGCAAGTCCCGGGCTTTTTTGCCTCCGCCTGTGCACTGTGCCAGAAAAGGTGTATAATTGTATCGTTTTAATAATAACCGCCGCGCGCGGAAGTTGGAGGCAAGCCATGAAAACAATCAGATATACGGTCACGGATCCGGTCGGTATTCATGCAAGACCGGCGGGAAATCTGGTCCGGGAGATCAAGAATTTCGAGAGTGATGCGACAATCAGCGCTAACGGCAAGACGGTTGACGCCAAGAAGCTTATGATGGTGATGACGCTCGGTGTTAAACAGGGACAGGAGATCGAGCTCACATTTACGGGTCCGGATGAAGACAAGGCGGCCGAGGCTGTCAGCGCATACATGAAGGACAATCTTTAATTGATTGCGCCAAAGGAACAATAAGAGGGGGCAGGGCCTCGGATCATACGATCCGAGGCCCTGCCCCCTCTTATTGTTTCTGCCGAAGGGACCACCCTGTTACATCCCACGGCTCTTTCTGCGAATCCTCTGCAGCGCATTGTCGACGGCCTTCGGGGACTTTCCGAGCCGTGCCGCGATCTCATGCCAGTCGCACCCCTCGAGATACAGATCGAGCACCTGATTCTCAAGGCGGCTGAGACGTCCGCGCAGGAGACGCAGCTGCTCATCCGCCGCCTCCCGTTCGATCACGATGCTCTCCGGGTCGCCGCCCAGCGTCTGTTCCGGGAACGGCTCTTCGTCCCCGGTCAACCCGACCGACTCATTGAGCGGTTTCATCTTATCCCGCCCATACGCCTCAATTGCCTTCAGGATCTGTCTGTCAATGCACAGTCCCGCAAATGACGAAAACGAAGTGTCTCTCGACGGATCATAGTCCCGGATCGCCTTGTAGAGTCCGATCATTCCTTCCTGCACAAGATCCTCGTGCTCACCGCCCGCAAGGAAGCGCGCCCGCGAGAAGCGCAGAACGAGCGGTTTGTACTTCTCGATGAGGTACATGGCCGCTTCCTCCTCATGCTTTGCGGCAGCTGCCGCCTGCTCGTCGGACTCAAATTGTTCCCCGGAAATGTGTCCGCCTGTCATTTTTTCTTCATCCGTCTCTGACGGACGACCTCATACATCAGAATTCCCGCTGCGACTGATGCGTTCAGAGAATCAATCTCCCCGTTCATTGGGATCGATGTGACAAAGTCGCATTTCTCGCGAATCAGCCGGCTCACGCCCGCACCCTCATTGCCGATCACAAGACCGATCGGGCCCTGGAGGTTCGTCCTGTACATCTCTTCTCCGCCCATATCCGCGCACGCAAACCAGAGGCCCTGCTTCTTCAGGTCATCAATCGTCTTGCCCAGGTTTGTCACCTTGGCAACAGGAACATAATTCAGGGCTCCGGCCGAAGCCTTCGCCACCGTCGCCGTCAGTCCCGCCGCCCGGTGCTTCGTCGTGATCACGCCGTGGGCACCCGCGAGGCACGCCGTGCGGATGATCGCGCCGAGATTGTGCGGGTCCTCGATCCCGTCGAGCAGAATGAGAAACGGATCCTCATTTTTTTCTTTCGCTTTTTTCAGGATATCATCGACGCTCGCGTACGAATAGGCGGACACCTGGGCGATGACGCCCTGATGCTTCTTCGTCTCCGACATCTCATCGAGCCGCTCTCTGGACACAAAATTGACGATCGTGTCCTTCTTTTTCGCCTCCCGCACAATCGTGCGAATCGGTCCGTCTTCGAGTCCCTTCTGAACGAAGAGCTTGTCGACCGGGCGGCCGGAGCGAAACGCCTCAATCACGGCATTTCTGCCCTCAATGCGGTCACTCCCCGCCACAGTCCCGTCCTCCGCGTCTCCGCGCTGACTGAATTCCTTCTCATTTTCTGCCATAGATCTTGTTTCCCTCTCTTTTAAAAATCAGGCATCTGCTTGGCACCCTGCGGTGCAGGTCTGTTTATTTTCGTGTATTTCTCGCCGACGACGGAAGGCCGCGCACGTCCCGTTGCTTCTCCTCGACATAATCGATGCCGAGACTCACGAGCTCCATCATGCGGTCACTCTGACCCGTCATATACAGATAGCCGATTAGCGCCTCGAAGCCCGTCGCTCTCCTGTAATCAGCGACCGTCGCATTCTTCGCTGTCGTGTACGACTTCGCATTTCTTCCCCGATGGTAAATGTGCTTCTCCCTGTCCTTAAGGACCGGCTCGATCACATCCATCATGTCCGACTGCGCGTCCGCCTTGACGAGGCTCATTTTATGGCGGTTCAGGTCGTTTAGTCTCGCATTTCCCGGATTGACCAGCATCGTGCGGATGAGGAGCTCATAGGCAGAATCCCCGATAAATGCAAGAACAAGCGGGGAATAGCTCTCCGCCGCCTGTTCTGTCTTATCCGGAGTGAAGCGCTCTCTCAAATCCCGCTCCATCTCATCCGAATTTCTTTTTATACTCTCTTCCATTTGACGCCCTCGCGCGTGTCCATGAGCTCGATGCCCTGCTTCAGGAGGTCATCGCGGATCTTGTCAGCCGTTGCGAAGTCTCTCGACTTGCGCGCCGCCTGGCGCTTTTCGATCAGCGCCTCAATATCGGCGTCGAGAGACTTCTCCTCCTTCAGCGCATGGATGCCGAGGATGCCGCAGAGCTCCGTGAGGACATGAAGGACGCCCTGTGCAAGAGCCGCCGGCGCATGATCCGCGACATTCGTATTCGCATAGCGGACCAGGTCGAAGACAACCGCTTCCGCATCAGCCGTGTTGCAATCGTCGTCCATCTTCTCGTCGAACTTCGCGACAAAAGACTTCGCGCCGTCAAGAATCTTCTGTTCCTCGTCGCTCATTTCTCTCTTATCCGCGTGCTCCGCGATGTCCTTGAGACGGGACGCGGCGCGGTGAATTCTGTCGAGCGAGACTTTCGCCGCCTCCATCAGCTCACGGCTGAAGTTGAGCGTCGTCCTGTAGTGCGCGCTCAGCATAAAGAAGCGGAGAACTTCCAGATCGTACTCCTTCGAGATGTCGCGAACCGTAAAGAAATTGCCGAGGGACTTCGACATCTTCACGCCGTTGATATTGAGGAATGCATTGTGCATCCAGTAGTGGGCGAAAGGAACATGATTGGCGCATTCCGACTGGGCGATTTCATTTTCGTGGTGCGGGAAGACGAGATCCTCTCCACCGGCATGAATATCGATCGTGTTGCCGAGATAGCGCTTCGCCATGACCGAGCACTCGATGTGCCAGCCCGGACGGCCCTCACTCCACGGAGATTCCCAGAACGGCTCTCCTTCCTTCTTCGGTTTCCAGAGTACGAAATCGAGCGGATCGTTCTTCTCCTCCTCGCCAGTGACCTTGATCTCTCGGAAACCGGAGCGAAGGTCATCGAGATTCTTTCCAGAGAGCCTGCCGTAGCCCGGGAAACTCCGCGTTGAGAAATAGACCGTGCCGTTCTTCACGTAGGCGTGGCCGCCCTCAATCAGCTTACTGATCATATCGATCATGCCGTCGATCTCATGGGTCGCGCGCGGATTTGTCGTCGCCGGCTCAATGTTCATGCCGGCCATATCCTTCTTGCACTCCGCGATATATTTCTCGGCGATCTCGTTGGCTGTGCATTTCTCTTCGATTGCCTCTTTGATGATCTTGTCGTCCACGTCCGTGAAATTCGAGACATAATTCACCTCGTATCCCCTGTGCTCCATATAGCGGCGGAACGTGTCAAATACGATCATCGGCCGCGCATTGCCGATATGGATGAAGTTGTACACAGTCGGGCCACAGACATACATGCGGATCTTTCCCGGCTCAATCGGTACGAACTCCTCCTTTCTCATCGTCATAGTATTGAATATCTTCATCTGCTGTCTCCTTTTATATCTGTCCGGAAAATGAATTTTCCGCTGCCATCTGATGATTCTGAAACTCAAGCATACCAGATTCCCATGGCTCCGTAAAGGTCGGGATTCTATCTGATATGTCCTGCTGCCTGTGACGCCTCTGATTCCTTCGTATGCAGTCCCTGTGCGGAGCGGTTCCGTCATAAGCGAGAGTTCTCGAACGATCAACTGTTTCCTTCGCATGCAGTCCCTGTGCGGAGCGAGCCACCACGCGGCGTCCTCCGCTTACATCCTGTGCACTCCCGCCTTTTCGCTCAGAAGATCGATGCTGCAGACCGCCTGCGCGGAGATCCCCTCGCCCCGCCCTGTAAAGCCCAGGTGCTCCTCCGTCGTCGCCTTGACACTGACCCGGTCTTCCGGAATCCCAAGGACCGTCGCGATATTTTTCCTCATCCCATCGATGTATGGTCTCATTTTCGGAGCCTGCGCAATGATCGTGGCGTCAATATTGTTGATGCAGTACCCCCTGTTCGTGAGAATGCCGCCGACCTTTCTCAGCAGCGTCAGTGATGAAGCACCTTCATACGCGGGATCATTATCCGGAAAATGAAGCCCGATGTCGCCGGCCGCCGCCGCCCCGAGAAGCGCATCCATGATCGCGTGGAGAAGCACATCCGCGTCCGAGTGGCCGAGAAGTCCCCTCTCATACGGGATCTCAACACCTCCGATGATCAGCTTCCGCCCCTCCGTCAGTCTGTGCACATCATACCCTGTTCCGATTCTGCTCATTCCAGCCTCCTTTGCAAGCCAACCAGCCTTGTATCTGCTGTCAGTTTACCTGCCGGCGCGCAAAAAAACAAGTGATGTACGCAAAGGGCTCCGGAAGGCATGATGCCCTCCGGAGCTCTTCTACACCTGCATCCTGATGACCGCAAGGCGATCAGGACGAGGCCGTCGATGTCGCCGTGAGATCGCTGATTGTATCGCCGAGATCTGACGTGAGCGACGTCGATACAGCGTAGACTGTAGACGTATCATCGCCGAGGTAGCAGTACACGGCGCTCGCCGCGTCATTCGTGTTGCCGATCGTGATCGTCTGCGTACTGCCGTCCTTGAACGTCAGGTTCACCGTATAACTCGGAGAATCGAGGCCGTACAAAGACAGATCTGTGACATGTTTCAGTGTCTGCGTGATGGACACCCCTGTAAGGGAAGATGCGAGCGTATCGCATTTGCTTGTGTCAAGACTTGCGGATGCATCGTCATCATCAACCCAGATGTTCTCTGTCTTCGTCGCTGTTGAGGAAGTATCGCCTGCGCTCGTCACAATGCCGGACTCGTCCGCCGAGGACGTATCGCTTGCCGTAACCTCTACCTCCTTCGTCGAGCGGCTGATATTGACCGTCTGCGCGCCCTTTGCTGTATAAGAGATCCTGCTGATCTCATCGGAGGTCTCCGTGATGAGCGAGTCCTTCGCGTCCTGCGCATCCTCATATTTTTTTGCCTGTTTCTGGACGACGAGCAAAACGACGACGAGGACAACAAGCACAGCTGCTCCGATGATCAGGCCCGTCATTTTATTCTTCTTTTTTCTCAACTTATCTGCCTTTCCTGTGCCTTATTTCCTGCGGCGTGCAAACCAGATCGTGAATCCCGCGATGATGACGACAACAGGGATGACGAACATGAAGAGGTTGCCAAAGATCATCTGGTTGCCCGAGCTGATCGTCGTCTGTGCCGGCGTTGTGCTCTTTGATGCAACGGAGACCGTGACGTCTGAATCGGTCAGATAAGTCAGAGAGCTCGAGAACAGTGTCGTGTTGCCTGTCGGAAGTGACACGGTCTGCTGCAGCATGGAAGAAAGCGCATCCGAGCTGAACAGGAACGGAGATGCATAGTACAGGATCTTCGTCTCCTTTGCGGACGACGTGCTGCTCGTGGCATCTGTCGCCTGATCGGTGCTCGTACTCTCCGTGGAATCTGTCGTCGACTCGACATCTGATGAGCCACTCGAGTCATTTGAAAGGGTCTCATTGACTTCGACCGCAAGATCATACTCGCCCTTGCTGCTTGTGCTGCCTGAATTGCCGCTCGTCACCAGCTCAGCGGAGTCTGATGTCGTGAGGATCGGGGTGACCGTATAAGAGGCATCCCCGCTGTCCGCGACAGTCAGGCCTTCTGTGAAGGAATCGACGATATTTTCATTTGACAGGTCACTGGTCACCGTTGAAGACCCCGTCTTCGGTACGAGCAGATACGGGACACCGGATGCATAGGAGTTCTGGTCCGTCTCCTCGAGGTAGCCGCCTGTCCGTGTGACGCCATACGACTCCATAATCGTATCGAGATTCGGAGTATCTTTCTGCGTAAGTGCAGCGCTCATCGTGACGAGGAAAAGATGTCCGCCGTCTGCAAGATATGTCTTGACCTTCTGGACCTCGTCCGTCGTGAAGTCGGAGAGCGGGGAGAAAATAATAAGCATACTGCAGTCGCTCGGGATGTCCGCGCTCAAAAGATTGATCGACTCGGAGTCGAGGTTTGCCTTCGAGATGGCGTCTGTCATGGCCGTGCTCATGTCGAGCTCATTGTGACCGGTCGTATAATAGACCTTTTCGCTGCTGCCCGATGTCACATACGCAATTGCACTTGTGATCTGTCCCTCGCCGTCGAACGTGGACGATGAGGAAGATGAGTAGCTGGAATAATCTGACGGATAAATGCTGCTGTAGTCTATGACCTTCGACTTGTCACCGCAGACCGCAATAATACTGCCCGCGTTCACCGTGTCACTTGTGTACTTCGTGGCGAATGTCGGGTTCGCGACAATATCAATCTTCTTGTATTTGACGTGGCTGCTGTAGCCCTCATATGTCTCGAGGAGTTTGGTCGTCGTCGCATCCTCCTGGCCGGACTCTGTCAGATAGTAGAGCGTGACGTCATCATCCAGTTTGTCCAGTACCTTCTTCGTCGTGCTGCCGATCGTATAGAGCTTTGCAGTCGAAATATCGGCTGTCGTGAACTTCGACGGAATCGCGCTCACGATGAAATTGATGACAAGGACCACTGCGATTGCGATCGCCGTGACAGCCAGCGCGTAGGACCCGTTCGCGAGCCTTCTGCGGGCCGCCGGATCCTTCGGCTTTCTTTCGCGTGGTAACTTCTTTTTCTCTTTATTTCCGGCCATTGCACTGGCCTCTGCTTTCGTTTTCTTATCTTCCATGTTGTCCCCCTTAACTCCAGCGTCTCTTCTGAATTGACTGAACCGTCAGAATGATGCCGATCACGATATAGGAAATGAAGAACAGCAGGTTCGAGATGCTTAAGGACCCGTTCGTGATATCGGACAGATGTGTGTTAAAGTCAAAAATGCGCATAATCGATTCCGACCGGCCGTCAAACCAGGATGATTTCACCTTATATGCAATGATGCAGATGACAGCGAGAGCGCCGAATACACCGAGGCTCACATAAAAGTTCTTCGTCATGTAATACACCAGAAGGCCGACAATAGCCGCAAGCACGACGAGGAAGACCAGCGACGAAAATGTAGTCGAACTGATGAAGTTAAAGATATTAGACATGAGCTGTGTCATAAGAACAAAAAGCAGCGAGAGGATCGCCGAGATGATCGCGCTCTCCGTGCAGGAGGAAATGAACATCCCGATCGCCAGATAGGCCGCTCCGATCAGGAAGAATCCGAAAATGCAGCAGTAATCCCACTTGAGAGATTCGTCACCGAACTTCAGCATAACCAGCGGGTAAATGCAGACAACCGCACACGGAATCGCATAGACCGTGACCATTGCCAGATATTTGCCGAGCACAACTTCCGGAAGTTTCACAGGAGCCGTCATCCAGAGCTGATCCGTTCTCTGCTTTTTTTCCTCCGCGAATACTCTCATCGAGAGAATCGGGACAACGATCAGAAATGCCAGCCACGAGCCGCTGATCGTATAGTGGAGCGTAAGTGTTCCATAGTACATATTGTAGGTGCGGAACATGAGTCCCGTCACCAGGAGCATGACGGCGATGACAACCGCGCCGCTCATGTTCGTAAAATAGCTTTTCAGCTCTTTTTTATAAATTGCGCCCATTACTTCTTATCCTCCCCGTCAGTCACGTCCCCGGATGTTTCTTCTTTCTCATTTCCGGACAACTGTGCGTGGATGCTGTCCGCGTTCTGCCGGACACCATCAGATGCATCCGCTGTCTCTTCAGATGCAGCGTCTTCGGCAGCTCTCTCTTCGTCATCCGCCGCGCCTTCCTCGGTGTAGGACTGAATGCCGAGCTCGTCATGGACGAGGTCAGATGCCATCTTTCCGACAGACTTCTTTGTATCTCCATCCACAGATGCAGCTCCATTGCCCGAACCGGTCAGCTCGAGGAAGATATTCTCAAGGCTAGCCTTCTCAACAGACATGCTGAGAACTACGCAGTTCTTCGCAAACAGCGCCTGGCTGACACGCCCTCTGATATCGGATCCTCCCGGAACTCTGATCGTCGCGACCGTATTGCCCTCTTCGTCCTCCGCAAGATCGGATTCTCTGACCTGAACCACGCTTCTGAGCGCTGCGAGCACATCCTGCTTCGCGCCCTGTGCCGTGACATGAAGAATCGATCCCTTCTGCTTCTGCTCGGATGTCGCAAGATGATCCGGTGAGTCGCACGCGACAAATTTTCCGTGATTGATGATCAGAACCTGATCGCAGACCTCTGAGACTTCAGAGAGAATATGCGAGCTTAAGATAACTGTGTGCTTCTCCCCGAGGCGACGAATCAGCCGGCGGATCTCAATGATCTGCTTCGGATCAAGGCCGACTGTCGGCTCATCAAGAATCAGAGTCTCCGGATTTGCGATGATCGCCTGAGCAAATCCGACTCTCTGACGGAAGCCCTTGGACAGGTTCCGGATCAGGCGGTTCTTTACCTCGCCGAGTTCAAGCTCGTCGATTGCGTTCCGGACAGCGTCTTTTCTTTCCGCCCTCGGAACCTTCTTCAGCTCTGCGCAGAACCTCAGGTATTCAGCCACAGTCATGTCTGTGTAGACGGGCGGAATTTCTGGAAGATATCCGATGGTCCGCTTTGCCTCCTCGGGCTCCTCCAGAATGTCGTGCCCGTTAATAATCACATCCCCCGATGTGGGCGCGAGATATCCGGTCATTATGTTCATTGTCGTAGATTTTCCAGCTCCGTTCGGACCGAGGAAGCCGTAGATCTGACCGTCTTCAACTGTAAATGAGAGGTCGTCGACCGCACAATGATCGCCATACGTTTTCGTAAGGTGTTTTACTTCGATCAAGTTCATTTCCTCCGCTTGAATTTATGTAGAATTACACATTGACTTACTATAAAGGGTATTTGTGACGATACTGTGAAAGTAAGGTCTTTATAGCTCCTCCTCCGGAATCAGCCGGATACCGGCCTCGTTGAGAGCACTCTCTGCCTTGCTGCGGCTGTCCGTCTTGATCACGAAGCCGGCCGTCCCCTCATGCCGTGAAAACAGCGCATATGTGTAATCCAGATTGACGCCTGCTCTTCCGAGAATAGTCAGAAGATCGACGAGCGCTCCCGGCCGGTCTGCAACCTCAATGACCAGCACATCGCCGACCTGGCAGACGCTGCCCGCCTTCTCAAGCACGTTCCTGGCCTTCTCCGTATCATCAACAATCGCCCGAACGATCCCGAAATCCATCGCGTCACTGACATTCATGGCACGCATGTCCACGCCGGCATCTCTCAGAATTCTGCAATACTCCGCCAGCGCACCCGGCTGGTTTGCAATAAATGTAGTGATCTGTTTTGCCATCCATATACCTCCCGATCTCTTCCGCAGTTCTCCTCGCGGAAAACAGTCTGCGTGAAGAATCTCATGCAATAAAAAACGGAGCCGCAACTGGTACGGCTCCGCATATGCTTCTCTTGCTCTGCAGAAATTACAGGTTTGCGTTCATGAACTTCTCAAGCTCAGCTGCTGCTGTCTCTTCGTCTTCACCCTCAACCTTGAAGTCAACTGTCTCACCCTGCTTTGCGCCAAGACCCATGACTGCGAAGATCTTGGAAGCATTACCGCTCTTTGCACCCTTGGAGATCGTGACTGTGGACTTGAAGCCCTTGACAAGCTTAACAAGCTCGCCTGCCGGTCTGGCGTGAATACCCTCTGCGTCTTTAATTGTATAGCTGAATTCTTTCATTGGACACACTCCTTTGTGAGAGATTTGTTTGTCTACATTATAGCATGTTTTACAGATTGGTACAGCAGAAAATGAGGAAATCCGTCATTTCACCTTATTTCTCCGTCGTAGTAGCAGCCCCAGGCGTAGCGGATATCTGTCATGAGACGCATGACGTCGGTTGTGAAGTCAAGCTTCATGACCGACCTCTCTCCGCGGACAGCCTTCTCCATATCCGTGAGCTCGTAGATCAGGGCCTTCTCTGTCTCGCCGGCCTCCACGACCTCTGTGTGACCATCACTTGTCCACGTGATCAGAGCCTTCTGCGCTCTCGGATACTCCATAATCTCGATATAGCACTTGTCACAGGAAATCATTGCCCGCTTCGGCTGCTTGGAGTGCATGGTGAGAGCCATCGTGACCATCTGTCTCTCTCGATTCTGAAGAATCGTCACAGACTGCTCATCCGCCCCGCTCGGAGCCTGTTTCATCATAGTCTGGAACCGATCCGGACTTGATGCAAGGAACATTCTCGCGCACGAGAGCGCATAGACGCCAATATCGAGCATCGCTCCTCCCGCAAGTGCCTTGTTGAAGAAGCGATTCTGCATGTTGTATTCCTTGTAGCTGCCGAAATTCATTGTGATGACATTGACAGCCCCGAACGCTCCGGACTCAAGACGCTCCTTGAGCGTCCCATAGAGCGGCATATGATAGATGGTCTGGGCCTCGGCGAGCACGACGCCGTATCTTCTCGCAAGCGCCTTTGCCTCCTCAAGCTCTGCGGAATTCAGTGTGATCGATTTCTCGCAGAGAACATGCTTGCCACTGGCAAGGGCCTCTCTCATGAAGTTGATATGCGTGTTGTGAGGCGTAGTGATGTAGATGATATCGACATCCGGATCCGAGAACATCTCATGAAAGTCATCATAGACCTTCCTGACACCATATGCTTCCGCAAACCGGACAGCCTTCTCGTGCGTTCGGTTTCCAACCGCATAGATTCTGCGTCCCATGGCCGCGAAGGCATCTCCCATCTGATGGGCGATCACACCGCAGCCGAGAACAGCCCAGTTCAGCTCCTGTCTTTCTGTGTCAGACACACTCTGTGCTCCTTTCATTTTTCATACTGTCTCCGGAAAATATGTGGCCGGCTCCTGCGGCCGGCCACACATTCTTTACAGATTATTTTGCAAGACCACTCTCTTCCGGAGAAAGCTTCTTCTTCAGCAAGGAGAGAATCAGCGCTGCCACGACAGATCCAATAACAAGCGCCACGAAATACATAGCCGGGTTGCCGATGATGGCGATGACCCAGATGCCGCCGTGAGGAGCCGGGCTTGTGCAGCCACATGCCGCGGAGATCGCGCCTGCGATCGCGGAACCAATGATGCAGGACGGAAGCACACGGATCGGATCAGCCGCCGCGTACGGGATCGCGCCCTCGGAGATGAAGGAGAGACCCATGATGTAGTTGACTACACCTGCATCGCGGTCCGCCTTTGTCCAGCGGCTCTTGAAGAATGTTGTCGACAGAGCGATTGCGATCGGAGGAACCATGCCGCCGACCATGACAGATGCCATGATCGTCTCACCTGCAGTTGTTCCGGCCGCCAGCATCGCAGTACCGAAGACGTAAGCTGCCTTGTTGAACGGGCCGCCCATATCGATGGACATCATGCCGCCGACGATCGCGCCGAGAAGAACGAGGTTACTCGTGCCCATGTTGTTCAGAACATTGGTCATACCTGTGTTGATCGCAGCGAAGACCGGGTTGATCGTGAACATCACAAGACCGATCAGGAAGATACCGATCAGCGGATACAGAAGAACCGGCTTGATACCTTCAAGAGAGTGCGGAAGCTTGTCACAGAGCTTCTCGAGTCCCTTTGTCAGATAACCACCGATAAAACCTGCGACAAGAGCGCCGAGGAAGCCCGCGCTGATGGCGTCAGCGCCGCTGAGCCATGACCAGCTGTAGCCGACACTCGCGAGATAACCGCCGACGAAACCGACCGCAAGCCCCGGACGATCTGCGATGGACATCGCGATAAAGCCCGCAAGAATTGGGAGCATAAAGCCGAACGCCGCGTTACCGGTCGCGTTGAAGAAGTGTGCAAGTGGTGTCGAGGAACCGAAGGAAGATGTTCCGGCCGCCGAGCCATCCAGCAGGAAGGACAGGGCGATCAGAATACCGCCGCCGACGACAAACGGGAGCATGTGGGATACGCCGTTCATCAGGTTCTTGTAGAAGACATGCCACGCACTGTCCTTCTCCTCAGAGGAGGAGCCGGCCGCCGTTGCCTTGCCATCGAGGATCGGTGCCTCATTGTTCAGGATCTTATTGATCAGAACTTCCGGCTCATTGATGCCCTTGGATACCGAGCACTGATAAACCTGCTTGCCACCGAAGCGGTCAAGAGCAATGTTCTTGTCTGCCGCGATGATAATGCCCTTTGCATGAGCAATCTCGTCAGCCGTCAGCACGTTCTTCGCACCGACAGAGCCCTGCGTCTCTGCCTTCAGCACAAGCCCCATCTCCGCTGCCTTCTTTTCGAGGGCCTCCGCTGCCATATAGGTGTGCGCAATACCTGTCGGGCACGCCGTGACCGCAAGAATGTCCGGATAGTTGCCCGCATCAGACGCTGTCTGCGCGGCAGCAGCCTTCTCACCCTCTGCCTGTACATGGGCTGATTCCGCCTCGTCGACAACCTTGAGGAATTCCTCCGGGGTCTTCGCCTTGCGGAGATTTGCCGCGAAATCCTCGTCCATAAGCATCGTAGCCAGTCGGCTCAGAACTTCGAGGTGAATATTATCCTTTGTGTTCGGGGCCGCGATCATGAAGAAGAGATCCGACGGCTCGCCGTCCGGAGCGTCATAATCGACTCCGCCCGGGACTGTCATGGCAGCAAGACCTGCGCGCCTTACAGCGTCCGTCTTTGCGTGCGGGATGGCAATTCCCTCTCCCATGGCCGTTGTGCTTTCTTCCTCGCGGGCAAGAATTCCGGCCTTGTACCTGGCTTTGTCAGCGATGTTGCCGGATGCGACCTGCAGATCAATCAGCTGATTGATCGCGTCCATCTTATCTTTTGCCACGGCACCGATTTTAATGCCCTCGGGCCTGAGCAGATCCGTGATTTTCATTAGCTTACCTCCCTGAATTTATAAAAAGCGCCTCACCGCTTTTAAACACATTGATCAGCCGAGTTTTGCCAGAAGTTCCTCAACCTCCGGACGCGTCGCAAGTCCTGTCTTGAACGCGCTCGCTGAACCCGTGCAGATGCCCAGACGGAAGGCCTTCGCATAGTCGCCTCCGGTCTCGAGCATGCCCGCTGTGAATCCGGCGACCATCGAATCGCCTGCACCGACGGAATTGACGACCGTTCCCTTCGGAGCTTCACTCTTCAGGACATCACCCTTCTCGGATACGAAGACAGCTCCTTCTCCTGCCATGGAAATGAGAACATTTCTCGCGCCGGCTTCCTGCATCTTCTTCGCGTACGGGACGACATCGTCACGCGTCTTCAACGTGACTCCATAGATATCCCCAAGTTCGTGGTTGTTTGGCTTGATCAGCATCGGATGGTACTTCAGGACATTGACAAGAAGATCCTTCTCCGCGTCGACGATAATGTCGATGCCGCGGCCATCGAGACGGCTCATGATCCGCTCATACATATCGCCCGGAAGAGTGTTCGGAACTGATCCGGAAATGATGAGAATATCGCCGGACTTCAGCGCATCGAGCTTCCTGTAGAGTTCATCGATGTCACTTTCCTGGATATCCGGTCCCTGACCGTTGATCTCTGTCTCCTCATTGGATTTCAGCTTCATATTGATACGGGACAGCCCCTTCTTTACCTCAATGAAGTCCGTCTTTACACCGTGCTCAGCGACTTCCGCCTCGATCTCACGGCCCGTAAATCCGGCCATAAAGCCCAGAGCCGTGCTCTCATGGCCGAGATTCTTGAGAACGATTGATACGTTGATGCCCTTTCCGCCCGGAATAATCTCCTCAAAATAGGTCCGGTTGATCTGCCCCGGCTTGAAGTCCTTCACTCTCACGACATAGTCGAGAGACGGGTTGAACGTTACGGTATAGATCATAGCTTATCCACCTCCACAATATTGCTGTACCTGCTGTATCTTTTATCATCAACATGATCGGTTATGATCATGGCTGATTCAAAATCCGCGAACCGGATCGGGGACACCTGCGAAAATTTGCTTGAGTCGCAGAGGACATAGCACCGCTCGGTGTGCTCCATCGACTTCCGCTTCACCATCGCCTCATTCAGCTCCGGTGTTGTAAAGCCGGTCTTGTCGCCGACTCCGTTTGTTCCCCAGAACCCGATCGTAAAATAATATTTTCTCAGTGCCTCGACCGTCTCGGCACCGACCATAGCCTCCGTCACGGACTTCAGCTCTCCGCCCGGAATGATCACCTTGCATCCCTTCTTGAGAAGCTTCCGCGCGTGTGCCAGAGAATTGGTCACATATACCGCCCCAATCTCCGTGATACAGTCGACCAGCTTTTCAGTTGTCGTCCCGGCATCTATGTAAACAAAATCATCTGGTCCGATCAATCTGGCTGCATACCCGGCGATTTCTTCCTTTTCCGACGCATTGATCAGATATTTCTCCGACACCGCCTGATCGCTGTTGACGAACTGTGTGTCAAGGCATGTCGCACCCCCGTGGACTTTGACGAGTTTTTTCATCCGGTCAAGCTGAGTCAGGTCGCGCCGGACCGTCGATTCTGACGTATCCAGCAGTGCCGTAAGCTCCGGAACAGTCACCGATTTCTGCTTTTCAACCAGATCAAGGATTGTACTCCAGCGTTCCTCCGCAAGCATACTAACCAACCTGCCTTTTTTCTGATTTTCCGCAGAGTCTTTCCGCCCTTTGCGGTCTTTTTATCTTCCTCGTATTTATGACCGTTTTTGACTTTTTCTGCTTATGTTGATAGTTTATCACGCGCAACAGTCATGGTCAATCATCATTCGGTCATTTCCGGTCACTTTTATTACCAAAAAAAGAGAGTCTGTTTTAGATATTTTCACTAAAACAGACTCCCTTTTCCTTTAGACAGATGCTCTCACTCGAGGTTTGAATATCCCATCAGGTATTTGTCGACTTCCTTCGCGCATTTTCTGCCCTCTGTGATTGCCCAGACGACAAGTGACTGTCCTCTGTGCATATCGCCGGCCGTAAATACCTTCTCAATATTCGTCTTGTACTGCTCCGGATCCGCCGTCGCAACAACTCCTCTCTGTGTGCGCGTGACGCCGAACGCGTCCGCGACATAGTCCTCGCAGCCGATAAAGCCGGCAGCGATCAGAAGAAGGTCGCACGGAAGGACTTTCTCCGTACCTGCAATCTCGACCATCTTTCGATTCTCGAATTTCACCTTCACCGTGACGATTTCCGTAATCTTCCCGTTCTTCTGATGGATTTCCTTGACAGTCGTCTCGTAGATGCGGGGATCATGGCCGAATTTCTCAATCACTTCCTGCTGACCGTAATCCGTCTTCAGAACCTTCGGCCACTCCGGCCACGGGTTGGACGCGAGCCGCTCCACCGGTGGCATCGGCATCATCTCGAGCTGTGTGACCGATTTTGCCCCGTGACGCATGCAGGTTCCGGTGCAGTCATTGCCCGTATCGCCGCCGCCGACGATCACGACGTTCTTTCCCTTCGCGCTCACATAGGTGCCATCCTTAAGGCCCGTGTCGAGCAGGCTCCTGGTCGTCGACTTCAGAAAATCAACCGCGTAGCAGACGCCGTCGATCTTGTCGAAGTCCTTGATCGCGAGCGGTCTTGCCTTCTTCGCTCCACAGGCAAGAACAACGGCGTCATAGTCCTTCAGCAGCTGTTTCGGGGCGATGTCCTTCCCGACATTGACGCCGGTCTTGAAAATGACACCCTCCTCTTCCATCAGACGCTTCCGTCTCTCGACGATGCTCTTGTCGAGCTTCATGTTCGGAATCCCGTACATGAGGAGGCCGCCGATCCGGTCATCTCTTTCATAGACCGTGACGCTGTGGCCACGCTTATTCAGTCTGTCAGCGACAGCGAGTCCTGCCGGCCCGGCGCCGATGACAGCGACAGACTTGCCCGAGCGCACAGCCGGCCTCTGCGGCGTCATCCAGCCGTTCTTGAAGCCTGTCTCAATCAGAAACAGCTCGTTGTTGTGAATCGTAGTTGGCTCTCCATCAAGGCCGTTGATACATGCCTTCTCACAGAGTGCGGGGCAGACACGCCCCGTGAACTCAGGGAAACTCGATGTCTTGAGAAGTCTCTGAAGCGCATGTCTGTAGTGACCGTGATAAATATCGTCGTTCCATTCCGGGATCAGATTGTGAAGCGGGCAGCCGGTAACCATGCCCGAAAGCTTCATCGCCGCCTGACAGAACGGGACGCCGCAGTTCATGCAGCGCGCCGCCTGTTCTCTTCTTTCCTCCTCGCCGAGCGGCGTGTGAAACTCCTTGAAGTTCTTCATCCGCTCGCCGGCCGGAACTGTGTGATCCTCTTCCCGTTTATATTCAAGAAATCCAGTAGGTTTTCCCATAGTCTCTCCTCCGAAATTGCCTTACTTGTTCAGCGCCTTA
>ONSX01000088.1 GCA_900320615.1 uncultured Eubacteriales bacterium | reverse complement strand
TGAGGCAGCGGCACAGGCGGCGCAGCAGCAGGCACAGGCGGCGGCAGCACAGGCGGCGCAGCAGCAGGCAGCGGCACAGGCGGCACAGCAGGCAGCAGCACAGGCGGCAGCGCAGCAGGCAGCGGCGGCACAGGCGCAGGCTGAGGCGGCAGCAAAGCAGGCACAGCAGCAGGCAGCGGCTTCTGCTTCTTCGCACTCCGGCAGCGGCGCGGCAATCGTCTCCTATGCAGAGCAGTTCGTCGGCAACCCGTACGTATGGGGCGGCTCTTCTCTGACAAACGGTGTTGACTGCTCACACTTCGTATGGCTTGTTCTGAGAGACACGATCGGCTATTCCGGCGGATATGCAACATCCGGCAACTGGGCAGGCCGTGGAACGGCAGTTGCTTCTCTTTCTCAGGCGCAGGCGGGCGATATCATCGTCTACTCCGGCCATGTCGCAATCTACGACGGCAATGGCGGAATCGTTGAGGCGAAGGGGTCTGCATACGGCATCACACATGACCGCTCCGCGTCTCATGCTCCGATCGTCGCAATCAGACGTTTCGTATAATTTTCAGAAAGATACAGGAGGACCGTCACCGAAAGGTGGCGGTCCTTTTTGGTGCATAAGTCGCGGCCTCCGTCCACAGGACATGGCGTGCCTGGCGGGGCCCCGGAGAGATGCTTGATTCTGCGGACTGTTAACGGTATGATAACTGGTAGAAAATGTGCAGAGGTTTCATTTTATGACCAGAAATCAGTTGATTGAGTGGAGAAGACAGAAGAAACGAAGACGCCTGCTTGCGGCCGGAGGAGCCCTTGCAGCTGTTCTTCTTGTTCTTTTTATCATTGTTCCGCGGGTAAAAACGACCGGAAGCTCCGGGAAAGTCTCTGCTTACGCAGAGAGCGCATCGTCCACGGAGGCGGATGATGAGGATGCGGCGGTCTCGTCTGACACGGCGAAGAAGATCGCTACGGGAGAAAATATGGCCGGACGCGCCGGCTGGAACATCGACAGCAGCGGCTGGTGGTTCATGACGGACGACGGATATATGTACGCATCAGGCTGGAAGACAATTGACGATCAGCGGTACTACTTCAAGGACAACGGCTATATGGCGACCGGCTGGTATAATACGGGGAACGGCATCAGGGATCAGTATTTCGGAACGGACGGCATCTATCAGCCGTCGGCAGTGCAGAAGCTTGTCGCACTCACCTTCGATGACGGCCCGTCGGCCAATACAGACAGCGTCCTCGATCTGCTTGAAAAGTACGGCGATAAGGCGACGTTCTTCGTCGTCGGCCAGCAGGCGGAATATTACACGGCGCAGCTGCAGCGTGAGTACGACGACGGCATGGAGATCGCGAGCCACTCATACGCGCACACGACGATGGTCGGACTCTCTGCGTCGGATCTTATCGAGGCCCTCGATCAGAATGTAAAGACGATTGCCGCGTATGTCAGCGCGACGCCGAAGCTCATGCGGCCGACGGACGGACTCGTCGATCTCACGATGGTGGACGCAGCTGACACGCCGATCATTCTCTGGGATGTGGACGCAGGCGACGGCGACGGCGAGGCTGAGGCGCAGACGATCGCGCAGAAGGTCGAGAGTTCCGTGCAGGATGGTTCTGTCGTTCTGATGCACGACATGTACTCAGATACGCCGGAGGCCCTGAAGACGCTGCTCCCGGATCTTCAGAACAAAGGGTACAAGGTGGTGACTGTGAGCGAGCTCGCCGATGCGTACGGCTACAGTCTGGAGAACGGCGGCATCTACTACAGCTTTTATCCGGACAAGAGCTCGGCAAACTACACGAAGGCCGGGGCAGAGGCCGCGCTTGCCGGCGGAGGAACGCTTGGAGGCCCGTAAAATGGCATTTTTCTTGTTATCGCGGGCATTTCGTGCTATAGTAGGCTGGTTAACGTGACAAGATTTCAGAGGAAGAAAAAATGAGTGTGATTACGAGAGACGATATCAGAAACATAGCGATTATTGCTCACGTCGACCACGGCAAGACAACGCTGGTCGATGCGATGCTCCGTCAGAGCGGCGCGTTCCGCGCGAACCAGGAGGTTCAGGAACGTGTCATGGACTCCGGAGATATCGAGCGTGAGAGAGGAATCACAATCCTCAGCAAGAACACAGCTATTACGTATAAAGGGGTCAAGATCAATATTATTGACACGCCGGGGCATGCGGACTTCGGCGGTGAGGTCGAGCGAGTCCTCAAGATGGTCAACGGCGTCATTCTTCTCGTCGATGCGTTTGAGGGAACAATGCCGCAGACAAAGTTCGTTCTGAAGAAAGCTCTTGCCCTCAATCTTCCGGTCATCTGCTGCATCAACAAGATCGACCGCCCGGAGGCGAGACCTGCGGAGGTCGTCGATGAGACGCTCGAGCTTCTCATGGACCTCGATGCCTCAGATGAGCAGCTGGAGTGCCCGTTCCTTTATGCTTCTGCAAGAGACGGATACGCCGTGAAGGATTTAAATGACGAGAAGAAGGATTTAAAGCCCCTGTTTGACACGATTCTTGACTACATTCCGGCTCCGACAGGCGATCCGGATAAGGGCACGCAGGTTCTCATTTCCACTATTGACTACAACGAGTATGTCGGACGGATCGGCATCGGCAAGGTCGACAACGGGTCTATCTCCGTCGGCCAGACGATCATGCGTGTGAATTATCACAACCCGGATATCCACGAGCAGACGAAGGTTACGAAGCTCTATGAGTTCGACGGTCTCAATAAGGTTGATGTCCAGAAGGCGGATATCGGCGCAATTGTCGCTATCTCTGGTATCGCTGATCTGCAGATCGGCGACACCATCTGCACACCGGGCGACGATGAGCCGATCCCGTTCCAGAAGATCACGGAGCCGACGATCGCAATGAACTTCATCGTCAACGACAGCCCGCTTGCAGGACGCGAGGGCAAGTACTGCACATCCCGCCAGATCCGCGAGAGACTGATGCGCGAGCTGAATACAGATGTCTCCCTCCGCGTCCATGACACAGACAGCACGGATACGTTCCGTGTCGCGGGCCGCGGCGAGCTGCATCTGTCCGTCCTCATCGAGAAAATGAGACGCGAGGGCTTTGAGTTCGCGGTTTCAAAGGCTGAGGTCATCATGAAGAAGGATGAGAACGGCAAGAAGCTTGAGCCGATGGAGACAGCTTATGTTGATGTTCCGCAGGAATTTTCCGGAACGGTCATCAGTATGCTCTCCGAGCGCAAAGGCGAGCTGCAGGGCATGGATACGCTCTCCGACGGCACGCAGCGTCTGGAGTTCAAGATTCCGTCCCGCGGCCTCATCGGCTTCCACGGGCCGTTCCTCACGGCCACGAAGGGTACCGGCGTCATTAACACGCAGTTTGACGGTTATGGTCCGTATAAGGGGGATTTCAGCTACCGCAAGAACGGCTCACTCATCGCGTTTGAGGACGGCGAGGCTGTCACCTACGGCCTGTTCGCAGCACAGGAGCGCGGCGCCCTGTTCAGACAAAGCATCTGACCAACACACGTACCTCGAGCTCTGACGAGGCACTGACGCTGACGCCGCCGAAGATCATGTCTCTCGAGCAGGCGATGGATTTCATTGATACGGATGAGCTTCTTGAGGTCACACCGAAGTCGCTCCGGATCCGCAAGAAGATTCTTGACTCGAGAATGAGAAAGCGCGCGGGCTTTAAGAAATAAAACGATATGCGGCCGGTCGGCGCCTGTGTGCGCCGGCCGGCTTTTTCGAAGGATGCTCATTTTCCGGAGCGTCCGGAAAGGATCTGCATGAGTAAAAAGAAGGAGAAGGATGTCAAGACCAATGTCATGCGCATTCTCGACAGACAGAAGGTCGAATACGAGGTGCTGACATACGAGGTTCCGGAATTCGAGGATGGCTCACAGATTGCGGACATCGAGGGAGTCTCTCACGACGAGTCCTTCAAGACACTTGTTATGCGAGGAAAGAGCGGTCAGTATTATGTCTACGTTCTGCCGATCGAGAAGGAGGTTGATCTCAAGGCTGCCGCAGCTGCTGTCCATGAGAAGTCGGTCGAAATGATCCATGTGAAGGACATCACAGCCGTGACAGGCTATGTGCGAGGCGGCTGCAGCCCAATCGGTATGAAGAAGGAATTCCCGACGATCCTCGCGAGGGAGGCGGAGCAGTACGAGAAGATCTATGTGTCCGGCGGCCGCATCGGATCGACGGTGCGGCTGAAGACGGCGGACCTGATCCGTGTTACGGGAGCGACCGTCGCGGATATCACGGCGTAAGACAGTCTGCCCTGCGGGAACGCCGGTGGTGGCCGGAACGAAAGACAAGGCAGCGATTGAACCGGAACGCTTCGCGTTCCCCGTTGCACTGAATGGTTACAGGATGAGAAATCAGGCGGAGACAGCATCTCCGTCATAGCAGAAAAAGGAGGACAAGAGATGTCAGAGACAAGAATTATACTGAACGGCGCCTGCGGTCACATGGGCCGCGTTGTCAGTGAGATCGCGTCCCGGGACCCTGACGCGAAGATTGTTGCCGGGGTCGACGCGTTCGGAGATGCGTACAGCGATTTCCCGCTGTTCCGCTCAATCAGCGAGTGCACGGTTCCGGCCGATGTTATTATCGATTTCTCGACGGCAAAGGCGGTCGATGATGTCGTCCGCTTCGGTGAAGAGAAGAAGATTCCAATGGTTATCTGCACGACCGGCCTCTCGGATGAGCAGGTCGAAGCAGTTCGCGAGGCGTCCGGCCATGTGGCTGTTCTGCGCTCGGGCAATATGTCGCTCGGTATCAACCTGCTCCTCAAGCTCCTGAAAACCGCGTCCCAGACGCTTCTTCCGAACGGCTTTGACCCGGAGATTGTCGAAGAGCACCATAGACGGAAGCTCGACGCTCCGAGTGGCACAGCAGTCATGCTGGCCGACAGTATCAATGAGGCGGGCGGCGGTGATTACACTTATGTATATGGAAGAAGTGACAGAAGAGAGCAGAGACCGCAGAAGGAGATCGGCATTTCATCTGTCCGCGGCGGCACAATTGTCGGTGTCCACGACGTGATTTTCGCCGGGCAGGACGAGGTGATCGAGATCAGGCACACCGCGTATTCGCGCGCGATTTTTGCGAAAGGAGCTGTCTCCGCCGCAAAGTTTCTTGCGGGTGCAAAGCCGGGTCTCTACGATATGTCGAGCGTCATCGACGCAATGGCGGAATGACTTTATGAAATTCAGACCATGTATTGATATTCACAATGGGGCGGTCAAGCAGATCATTGGAAGCTCGCTCCGCGACAGCGGCGATCAGGCGGTGGAGAACTTTGTCGCACAGAAATCCGGGGCTGAATTTGCGGCTATGTTCCGGAAAGACGGCCTCAACGGCGGTCATATTATTCTTCTCAATAAGAAAGATTCCCCGCATTTTGAGGCGACGCGCGCGCAGGCGCTGGGAGCGCTCAGGGCTTTCCCGGGCGGCATGCAGATCGGCGGTGGCATCACCGATGAAAATGCAGAGCACTATATTGAAGAAGGTGCGAGCCACGTGATCGTCACTTCATTTGTCTTCCGGAACGGCGAAATCGTTGGAGAACATCTTGAGAGACTGGTGCAGGCGGTCGGGAGGGAGCACGTCGTGCTTGATCTGTCCTGCCGGTATTATCCGGAGGAAGGCTGCTACTATATCATGACCGACCGCTGGCAGAAGCGGACAGAGACCCCGCTCACGAAGAACCTGATAGAGTACCTGAAATCGTACTGCGACGAATTCCTGGTGCACGCGGTCGACGTCGAGGGCAGGGGACAGGGCGTAGATGAGCGCCTGGTACGGATTCTTTCGGAGGAGGCAGATTTCCCGGTGACATACGCGGGAGGCATCCGCGGCACGGAAGATATTGCGCTCCTTGACCGGATCGGAGACGGCCGCATCGACTTTACAGTCGGATCGGCGCTCGACATCTACGGCGGTCATCTCTCCTACGCAAAACTTGCGCGGAACTTCGGGAGAAGATGAAACGTCTCCTGCATCAATCTGTCAGCTTGAAATGCGCCTCTCATTTCAGTATAATCGAGATATGAAAAGGCCGGAAATGGCGCGGCCTGTTCAAAAAAACAGCAAAGGATGTGACGCGTATGAATTTTATGATCAGCGGCAAGAACATCGAGATCACAGACGGACTCAGAGATGCCGTCGAGGAAAAACTGGGAAAGCTGGAGCGTTACTTTACACCGGAGACGAAAATTATCGCGACTTTGTCGGTTGAGAAGGACCGCCAGAAGATCGAGGTCACGATACCTGTCAAGGGAAGCATCATCCGCTCTGAGCAGGTCAGCAACGATATGTACGTGTCGATCGACCTTGTCGAGGAAGTTATCGAGAGGCAGCTTCGCAGATATAAGAAGAAGCTGATCGACAAGCATCAGGAGTCCGCTAATTTCCAGCAGGAATTCATCGATCGCGACTTCGAGCAGGAGGAAAATGAGATTAAGATCATCCGCACGAAGAAATTCGACATCAAGCCGATGTATCCGGAGGACGCGTGCGTACAGATGGAGTTGCTTGGACACAATTTCTTCGTCTTCCGCAATGCAGAGACAGACGAGACGAACGTTGTCTACAGAAGAAAGGGCGGCACATACGGACTGATTGAACCGGAGGATTAAAACCGGGACACGCAGATCTTTTATAGAACTTTAAGGGCCGGGACGGAGGTCCCGGCTCTTGTCTTGTCATTTCGCGCGTGTTATGATACCTATGTTTATCTTTAATCAGGAAAAGATCAGTTGGGAGAATTTTCATGAGCGTATTTTCGAAAGTTTTCGGCACGCACAGCGATCATGAGCTGAAGCGGATACAGCCGATTGTAAAGAAGATAGAGTCCTACCGCGACGAGATGGTAGCTCTGAGTGACGATGAGCTGAAGGCCAGGACTCCGGAATTCAAGAAGCGCCTCGCGGAGGGCGAGACGCTCGATGATCTCCTTCCGGAAGCCTACGCAGTCGTCAGAGAGGCAGCGAGACGCGTGCTCGGAATGGAGCATTTCCATGTGCAGCTGCTCGGCGGTGTGATCCTTCACCAGGGCCGTATCGCGGAAATGAGAACAGGCGAGGGCAAGACGCTCGTCTGTACGCTCCCTGCTTATCTGAACGCGCTGGAAGGCAAGGGCGTCTGCGTCGTCACTGTCAATGATTATCTGGCGCACCGCGACGCTGAGTGGATGGGCGGTGTCCACCGCTTTCTGGGCCTCACGGTCGGCTGTGTCCTGCAGGGCATGAACCCGGACGAGCGCCGCGCAGCGTATAATTGCGACATTACCTACATCACGAATAATGAGCTTGGTTTTGATTATCTCCGCGACAACATGGTCATCTACAAGGAACAGCTCGTACAGCGCGGCCTGCACTACTGCATCATCGATGAGGTCGACTCGGTTCTGATCGATGAGGCGCGCACGCCGCTCATCATTTCCGGGCAGAGTGGGAAATCTACGAAGATTTACGAGGTCTGCGACATTCTGGCGAAGCAGCTGCAGCAGGGCGAGGCTTCCGGCGAGATGACGAAGATGACGGCCATCATGGGCGAGGAGATCAAGGAGACAGGAGATTTCATCGTCAATGAGAAGGACAAGATCGTCACGCTGACTGAGCAGGGTGTCAAGAAGGCGGAGGAATTCTTCCACATCGACAACCTGTCCGATGCAAATAATCTGGAGATTCAGCACGGCATTGATCTTGCGCTTCGCGCAAACTATCTGATGCACAAGGATCAGGATTACGTCGTCAAGGACGACCAGGTTCTCATCGTCGACGATTTCACGGGCCGCATCATGCCGGGCCGCCGCTACTCAGACGGTCTTCATCAGGCCATCGAGGCGAAGGAACACGTCAAGGTCAAGCAGGAGTCAAAGACCCTTGCAACCATCACGTTCCAGAATTTCTTCAACAAGTTTGACAAGAAATGCGGTATGACCGGTACGGCGGCGACTGAGGAGCAGGAGTTCCGTGATATCTACGGGATGGACGTCGTCACGATTCCGACGAACAAGCCGATCGCCCGCATCGATTACAATGACGCCGTCTTCAAGACAAAGAAGGAAAAATATCACGCGGTCGTCGAGGCCGTCAAGGAGGCACACGCAAAGCGCCAGCCGGTTCTTGTCGGTACGATTACGATCGACGTCTCAGAGCATATTTCAAAAATGCTGAGCCGCGAGGGCATCGAGCACAATGTCCTCAACGCGAAGTTCCACGAGAAGGAAGCCGAGATCATCGCGCAGGCGGGCCGTGCGGGCGCCGTCACTATCGCGACGAACATGGCCGGCCGTGGTACAGATATCAAGCTTGACGACGAGGCGAGAGCGGCCGGCGGCCTCAAGATCATCGGCACGGACAGCTGCGCGGCCGTGCAGGCCGTCAGGGAGATCCGGGCGAGTCCAGGTTCTACATTTCCCTGGAGGATGATCTCATGCGTCTGTTCGGCTCTGAGAAGCTGATCAAGACTTTTGAGGCGCTCGGTGTTCCGGAAGGCGAGCAGATTGAGCACAAGATGCTGAGTTCCGCGATTGAGAAGGCACAGAAGAAGATCGAGAGCAACAACTTCGGTATCAGAAAGAATCTTCTCGAGTACGATCAGGTCAATAACGACCAGCGTGAGATCATCTACGCGCAGAGACGGAAGGTGCTCGACGGCGAGAACATGCGCGACTATATCTTCGGTATGATGGCAGCTGTCGTCGATCGGAAGGTCGACACGACGATCGGCGAGGATCAGTCGGCGGAGGAGTTTGATCTTGATTCGCTGAATCAGGCGCTGCAGCCGATCATTCCGGTCAAAAAGATCACAAAGGAAGCGGTCGCCGGCATGAAGAACCGCGACGCGCTGAAGCAGGCGCTGAAGGAGGAGGCCGGCAAGCTCTACGAGGCAAAGGAGGCCGAGTTCGAGGAGGTTTTTCCAGGTGAGGATCGCATGCGTGAGCTTGAACGCGTTGTCCTTCTGAAGGTCATCGATGCGCGCTGGATGAACCAGATCGACGATATGGAGCAGCTCCGCCAGGGCATCGGCCTTGTCGGCTTTGCGCAGCAGGATCCGAAGGTTCAGTATCGTATGATCGGTTTCCAGATGTTCGAGGAAATGACAGACGCGATCCAGGAGGAGACGCTCCGCGTTCTCTATCATGTGAGACTGCAGGAGAAGGTTGAGCGCGAGCCGGCTGCGAGACAGATGAGCACAAATCGCGACGAGGAAGAGAACGTGAAGAAGCCGGTCACGAAGAAGCACAAGAAGATTTATCCGAACGATCCATGCCCGTGCGGGAGCGGAAAGAAATACAAGAACTGCCACGGAAGACCGGGCTCAGCCCCGCTTCCGGGATACGAGGACAACTGACTTCACATGCCCTCTCTTCAGAGCAAAATGATGTGGAACATGCCTCTCCGAAGCTGCGTACTCCGGGGAGGCATGTTTCTGTCGGAAGATGAAAAAGACCGCCCGGCGGGGCGATGCCAGTCTGTTTATCTGGCACTGCCCGCCTGAGCGGCCTTTTACGCTGATGGCGGTATGTTACAGTTTGATGTTCTTCAGCAGAGAGCCGAGGTTTGTTGTGAGCTCCTCGCTCTTTGGAAGGGTGACCTTCTCTTCCTCGACCGGCTTTGCCTCATCCTCCTCCAGATCCTTCATGGAGAGTGAGATCTTGCCGTCCTTGACAGCGATGACTTTGACCTTCACCTTGTCGCCGACGGAGAGGACTTCCTTCGGGTGCTTCAGGCGCTTTTTATTTGTGATCCGGGAGATATGAACGAGACCGTCCACACCGTCGCCGAGGGAGACGAATGCGCCGTAGCTCTGCAGCGACTGAACCGTGCCCTCTGTGACGAGGCCCGGCTTGATGTTGGAAATGCGCTCAGCTCTCTCTGCATCGCGCTTCTCGCGGAGCAGATCGCGGGAGCCGACGACCAGCCGGTCGTGCTCCTTGTCGGCCGTGATGATGCGGACCGGGATCGTCTTTCCAACGAAGTCCTCAAGGTTCTCGACGTAGGACAGGGACAGCTGGGACGCCGGGACAAATGCGCGAACGCCGTTCAGGTAACCGACGACACCGGCCTTGACAGCCTCTGAGATTTTGAGCTCCGTCTCTGTCTTCTCGTCCATCATCTTCTTAAACTCATCCCAGACGAGATCGGCAATTGCCTCGCGGCGGGAGAGCAGGAGATTGCCCTTGCCGTCGTCCATGCGGAGAACGGTTGCCTTGATTGCATCGCCCGGATGTACGTCTGTCTTCAGTGAAAAATCAGGATCCGCGGAGTAATCCTGCGCGCGAATGAGGCCCGGCGCGTAATACTGAAGGTCGACCATGACCTCATTGTCCGTGACGCCCGTGACGGTTCCGTCAATGATGTCGCCGACATGGATTTCACGCATGGAGTGATCGATCTCCTTCGCGAAATCATCCATGGTTTCTTTTTTTACTTCATTTTCTTCTGCCATTATTATGTGGTTTCCCTCCTTATTGCGCCGGACATGCGTTCCATGACACGAAAGGGTGTGTCCGGAAAATCCGCGGTAACTCCGGCCTTTTTCTAAGTGTATCATATTTTCCAAACGTGAGAGCAGGGAATTTTCTTTTTTATAAAAGTATGGTATATTCTAACGTAGTATGCTAAGAAAATCCGTCTGTCCTGGCGGAGGAAAGGAATGTGTATTGGGCGCGGAACCGAAATCCGCGAAGCCGAAAAAAAAGAAGCTGACATTTCTGTCCATTCTTCTGATTCAGGCTTCGGTTATTGTTTATACTGGATCGAGCGTCTGCTCGAAGATAGCATCGGGGCACAAGGGGACGATTGAGCTCTTCGGGCACTCTCTGCACGGACTCACCTGGATCGGCTTCGGCTGGCTCTTCCTTGAGCTGTGCTGTCTCGGTCTCTACGCGATTTTGTGGCAGCAGATTATCAGACACTTTGATCTGTCTGTCGCCTATGCAAACAGGGCGTTTGCGGTATGCTGGACCATGCTTTGGAGCGTGCTTCTTTTCGGAGAACGCATAAAGCCGCTCAACATCGTCGGTGTGCTGATCGTTCTCGTCGGAATTATGCTGGTGAATGCTGATGCAAAGTAGTTTTAACCCATGGGTCTTCATGTTTCTCATTTCCTGTACGATCGCGGCGTTCGCGCAGATGCTGCTCAAGAAGAGTGCAGTGGAGGAACACAAAAATGTGATCTCCCAGTATCTCAACTGGAAGGTGATTATCGGCTACGGAATGATGTTCGCCGGCATGCTGCTCGGTGTCGTCGGCTACGGCCATGGCGTCGAAGTGAAGAACGGGTCCATGATGGAGACACTCGGCAATGTCTGGGTCGTTATTTTAAGTTGGCTCTTTTTCAGGGAACCGATCACGAAGAAAAAAGTGCTCGGCAATATTCTCATCATTGCCGGGATTATCATTTTCAATCTTGCGTAAAATGAGAGGTGCATATGTCTGATTCGGATTATCTGTCCTCCGCGCTCGACAAGGTCTCAGATCTCGTCGATGACGCGCTAAACAGCAGGAATTTTCAGGATCTTGGAGAATCCGTCGGTCGTGCCGTGAAGTCAGCGACGGACGGGGCGAAGGGAGCTGTGCGCGGTTTCGCCGAGGCTTTCACGGGAAATGAGGAGCGGCAGGACACAAAGAAGCCGGCTCTTAATATCAATGATTATTTTGCTCCCGAAAAAAGCTCGATCGGACCGAAAATCGCCGCCGTCATCGGAGCGGCGGGCGCGTTTCTTTTTGGCATGACGACGATTGTTGCGGTGATCGCAGCTGTTCACGGCCCGTCGATCATGGTGGCTTCGGCAGTCGTTGCCGGTGTGATTACGGCGTGCAACGTTGCGGCGGTCCTCTGGGGGTTCCGGAAGGCGAAGCGGACCGATCGGTACAATGCATACCGGCGCATGCTGTTTCCGAGGCTCTATATGAATGTCTCGGAGATTGCAAAGAATGTCGGAATCAGCGAGGAAGAGACTGCCCGCGAGCTCGGGAGCTTTATTGCGGACGGGTCCATCCGACAGGGACACTTCGACGAGAACCGGACCTGTATCATTGCTTCTGATGAGCTTTACGCGCAGTATCAGACGCTCGCCCGCAGAGAGGCGGAGGAAAAAAAGAAGCGGTACGCGCGGGAACAGGCCGAGAGCGCCATCGATCCGGAGATCCGGGACATGCTGGAGAGCGGACATACGTTTCTTGCGGAGCTTGACAGGGCGGACGACCGGATCCGGGATGAGAACGTGCGCGGCAATGTGCTGCGCATGGAGGAGATTATCCGGAAGATTCTCGAGGAGGTACAGAAGCGGCCGGACCTCGCACCGAAGCTCGCGATGTTCATGACGTATTATCTGCCGACCAGCGTGAAACTCGTGAAGGCGTATGCCGACATGGAGAATCAGCCGGTCAGAGGAGAAAATATCGTCACATCTCAGAAGGAGATCGCGAATTCGCTCGGTACAATCAATGATGCGTATGAGAATTTGCTTGACAGCTTTTTTGCGGACACGGCGGTCGATGTTGCGAGCGACATCAGCGTCATGAAGACGATGATGAAGCAGCAGGGTCTGACCGAGGATGATCTGAGTGCGGCCGGACATGCGAACATGCAGGCGCTCTCCGAAGCCGGGCGGCAGGCAGAGCAGTAAGACGGCCTGCCGGATGCGCAAGATATATTTTGGAAACAGTAAGATGTCTGTCGGAGCCGCATGAGGCTGGGCGGTGACAAGACGTCAGGGAGGAACAGAGAATGGCGGAATTAGTATTCGGAGCGGAGACGGAAACGGCTGCGGCACAGCCGGCACCTGCCCCTGCGGCTGCAGAGAAGCCGCAGCAGGAGCAGCTGATGAACCTGGACGGAACTCCGTTCACGGATGAGGAGAAAAAACAGATCCTCGACTTTTCGAAGCAGATCGATATCCGGAACACACAGGGCGTGATCGGGTATGGCAGCGGCGTTCAGAAGAAAATGGCTGACTTCTCCGAGTCTGTCCTTCAGAATGTCCGGACGAAGGATCTAGGCGAGGTGGGCGGCATGCTGTCTGATGTCATGCTCGATCTGAAGAGTTTCAATCCGGACGAGGAGGAGAAGAAGGGTGGTTTTCTCGGTCTCTTCCGGAAGCAGAGCCGGAAGATCGCGGAACTGAAGGCCGGTTACGACCGCGCCTCGGTCAATGTCGACAAGGTGTCGGCCGCACTTCAGCAGCAGGAGATCAGGCTTCTGAAAGACGTCGATATGCTGGATCAGATGTACGCGTCGAATCTGGAATATTACAAGCAGCTGACGATGTACATCGCGGCCGGGAAGCAGAAGATCAGCGATGTGAAAATGAATGACCTGCCGGCCGCGAAGGCAAAGGCGCAGGCCTCCGGACTTGCCGAGGATGCGCAGGCCGCGAAGGATCTTGAGGATCAGCTCACGCGCTTTGAGAAGAAGATCTATGACCTTGAGCTCACGCGCGCGGTCGCTTTGCAGACCGCTCCTCAGATCCGCATGATCCAGAACAATGACACGATGATGGTGGAGAAGATCCAGTCTACGATCGTCAACACCATCCCGCTCTGGAAGAATCAGATGGTTCTTGCTCTCGGTCTGAATGATTCCCTCGTCGCGGCCCATGCGGAAAATGAGGTCAACAACATGACGAACCAGCTGCTGCGGCAGAACGCGGCGAAGCTGAAACAGACGACGATTGAGACCGCGAAGGCCTCTGAGCGGGGAGTTGTCGATATCGAGACGCTGAAAGAGACGAACCAGTCTCTCATTTCCACGCTCGATGAGGTCGCGAAGATCCAGAGCGAGGGAAGGCAGAAGCGCGCCGAGGCGGAGTCAGAGCTTCAGCAGATGGAGAACCAGCTGAAGGAGAAATTGCTGTCAATGCAGTCAGGAGCTCTTGACAAGCCGTCCTATCAGCAGTAAAACACAGAGCATGACATTTTACAAAACGTTAACAGGAGCAGTCGGAGGATTATGAAGAAAGAACTTGCGAAGACATACGATCCGAAGGGTCTGGAGGACCGCCTCTATCAGAAATGGATGGATGGCGGATACTTCCACGCAGAGGTGAATCAGAATAAGAAACCATTTACCATCATCATGCCGCCGCCGAATATCACAGGACAGCTGCATATGGGACATGCGCTCGACAATACGCTGCAGGATATCCTGATCCGCTGGAAGAGAATGCAGGGCTATGAGGCACTCTGGCAGCCGGGAACGGATCATGCCGCCATTGCGACAGAGGTCAAGGTCACGAATGCGCTGCGGGAGAAGGGAATTGACAAGAACAAAATCGGCCGTGAGAAATTCCTCGAGTACTGCTGGGACTGGAGAAAGGAATACGGCACACGGA
>ONSX01000087.1 GCA_900320615.1 uncultured Eubacteriales bacterium | reverse complement strand
TTTCGTCAACGACATTAACCGCTTTGACTTCGACTTCGATCTCGTTTCCGGCAGATACGTCATCGATGCAAAATCCATCATGGGTATCTTCAGCCTGGATCTGTCCAGACCGATCGACCTGAATATTCACGCGGACGGCGACAAGCTGGATGAGGTTCTCGCTGTTCTAAAGCCATATATCGTTGAGTAAATGACTGTTTTATCATCAAGAGGGCTTCCGTTAACCGGAAGCCCTCTTTTTACTGTATAAGCCCCGCGGGACTTAAGGTCTTACGACCATGGTCTCTGTCGTATCGATTGCCGTCTTCATCAGCTCGTCAATCTTCTCCGCGAGATGATGCTCCGAGCGCTCGATGAACTGCAGCTCCGGCTTTGTGACCGGATGCTTCGCGACGAAAATCGTGCAGCAGTCTTCAAACGGCAGAATCGAGGTCTCATAGGCACCGATTTTCTTGGAGATATCGACGATCTCGCTCTTATCAAAGCCGATCAGCGGACGATAGACCGGCATCGTGCAGACCGCATTCGTGCACATGAGCGACTGCATGGTCTGGCTCGCAACCTGTCCGATGCTCTCGCCCGTAACGAGGCCAAGGCATTTGTCTTCCTTTGCAAAATGCTCCGCGATCCGCATCATGTAGCGGCGCATGATAATCGTCAGCTCCTCATGCGGGCACTGATCGTAAATGTAGAGCTGAATGTCAGTGAAATTCACGACATGAAGGCGGATCGGGCCTGAGTACTTCGCGACAATTCGCGCGAGGTCAACGACCTTCTGTCTGGCCCGCTCAGAGGTATATGGCGGCGCATGAAAATAAACCGCGTCGATCGTGACTCCGCGCTTCGCGATCATCCATCCTGCAACAGGGCTGTCAATTCCCCCGGAGAGACAGAGCTCTGCCGATCCGTTTGATCCGACCGGCATCCCTCCCGGTCCCGGAATGATCTTCGAGTAGATATAGGCCTTGTCCCGGATCTCCACATCAAGCAGAATGTCCGGGTTGTGGACATCGACCGTAAGGGTCGGGAAGTTGTTCAAAATCGCCTCACCGAGGTCCGCGTCTGTCTCCATTGAAGATCTCGGAAAGTCCTTGTTGACGCGGCGGACTTTGACCTTGAAGGTCGCCGTCTCGCCGCCGTGCTCATTTTTCATATACTCGAGGACATTCTTCTCAAGCGTCTCATACGTGTCACAGCCGCACTCCACAACTGGTGCAATCCCGACAATGCCGAATACATGCGTGAGCGCATTTACCGTCTCATCGCAGTTCCAGTCTCCGGAGCAGTTCACATAGATCCTTCCCCGCTCCTTGCGCGTGAAGAATTCTCCGTCTGCCGCGTCCAGCGCGATCCGGATCTGCTTTACCAGAGCGTCTTCGAATACGCCCCGGTTGCGGCCCTTGATGCCAATCTCGCCGTATTTAATCAAAAACATATTTGTCATTTATCTTTTTCTCCCGTTCCGTTATTTTGCTCTGTATCGGCGCAGCATCGGAACTGTCTCCCTGAGAACCTTCAGCGCCTCATCGACCTCCTCCGCCGTATTCTTCTCGCAGAAGCTGAAGCGGACAGATGATGAGGATTCTTCCCGCGAAGCGCCGATCGCCGTCATCGTCGGGCTTGCGAGTCTCTTGTGCGTCGAACATGCGGACCCGGCCGACACATAAATCTGATGATCCTCAAGCGTGTGAAGCAGGACCTCTGATCCGACGCCGAGAACAGACACATTGACGATCTGCGGGGCACCTTCCCGTCCGCGAAGCCCGTGAATCACAGTGCCTTCGATACCGTCAAGTCCCTTCTCGAGACGCTCCTTCAGGTCGTAGAGATGATCGATCTTCGCGTCAAAATTCGTGTACGCCTCCCTGACTGCGACGCCAAGTCCCGCAATTCCCGGAACGTTCTCCGTACCGGAGCGCATGCCGTTCTGCTGTCCTCCTCCGTAAATGAGAGGACTCACGTGCGCGCCGTTCCTGATATAGAGGAAGCCGGTTCCCTTAGGGCCGTGCAGCTTGTGACCGCTGACTGAAAGCATGTCCACACCCAGCTGGCGCGGATAGATTCTGTATTTGCCGAAAGCCTGGATGGCGTCGACGTGATAGAGTGCGTTCTTCGCCTTCTTCCGGATCAGCTTTGCGACCTCCCCGACCGGCACGACGGCGCCGATCTCGTTATTTACATACATCGTCGAGACGAGGATCACGTCGTCATTCAGCATAGACGAGAGTGCTTTCAGGTCGAGCACTCCGCTTCTGTCGACCGGAATTTTTCGAATCACAAAGCCCTGGCTCTCAAGGAATCTGAGAGGTTCCGCCACGGCCGGATGCTCCATGGCCGTCGTGAGGATTGTGTGACCCTTTCTGCGGTTCGCGATGGCTGTTCCGATCAGTGCCCAGTTATTCGATTCGGTTCCGCCCGATGTGAAATAAATTTCATTTGCAGATACCTTCATGATGTCGGCAATCGTCTCGCGGGACTCGCGGAGATACTTCTCCGCATCGACGCCCTTCTTGTGCAGGGAGGACGGGTTGCCGTAGTCGTCCGTCATTGTCTTTACGACGATATCGACCACCGCCTGAGATGGTCTGGTTGTAGATGAATTATCAAAATAAATTTCGCCCATAGTACTCGTGATTATAACACATTTTTATGTTATGATACAAGATATATCTAGGCTGCAAAGCCATCTCAAAGGGGAGTTTTTATAACATGAAAAATTACAGAATGATCGTCCAGTATGATGGCACGCGCTACAACGGCTGGCAGAAGCAAGGCGACACCGACAATACGATTCAGTACAAGCTGGAGACGATTCTCGGCCGCATGACAGGCGAAACAGTCGATGTGCACGGCGCAGGCCGCACAGACGCGGGCGTCCACGCAAAGGGGCAGGTCGCGCAGTTCCGCTGTACAACGGATATGAGCACGGATGAAATCCGGCGCTATATCAACAGCTATCTGCCAGAGGACATCGGCGTTCTCTCTGTAGCTGAGGCGGCGCCAAGATTTCACAGCCGCTACAACGCATCGGAAAAGTATTATTTATACCGTATCAGCACGGACAAGGCGGCGCACGTCTTTGACAGGAAGTACGTCTATGAATATAAAGGAAAGCTTGATGTCAGCGCGATGAAGGTCGCAACCATCCAGCTGATCGGCACGCACAATTTCCGCTCATTCTGCGGAAATCCGCACATGAACAAATCGACGGTCCGTACTCTGCGAACCATCCGCATCACCGAGACGAAGGACGAGATCGATATCGGTTTTATCGGCGACGGTTTCCTCCAGTACATGGTCCGGATTCTCGTCGGCACCTTGATCGAGGTCGGCGAGGGGAAGCGCGACCCTGAGTCGATGAATGCGCTCCTCGAGTCGCACAGCCGAAAGCTCGCCGGCCCGACAGCCCCTGCCTGCGGCCTGACCCTCATGGAAGTCCGCTATAACTGAGACGATCACCGCCCCTGCTCCGAATGTCCCGTGTGGATCGAATAATAACCTGATCAGTCGTCACACCATTTTTTACTTTCTGAAGATGACGCTTGACCAGTCACCCATCCGGTTTATCTCGAGCACGTGAAGACCTGCGCGCTTGCCGGCATCCGTGACCATCTGTTCCCGCTCCGTGAGGATTCCCGACGTGATATAGACGCCGCCCTTCTTCAGGAAGCGGGGAATGACAGGCGTGATTCCCTCGAGGATCTCCGCAATGATGTTCGCGGTGATCAGATCATACGTCTCGTCTCCGGCCAGCTCCTGCACATGATCGTCAGTCGCGATATCACCGAGCACTCTCTGAAAGCGTGTCCCGTCGATCCCGTTCTGCTCCAGGTTTTCCGTAATCGCGGGAAACGTGTTGTCGTCGATATCCGTCCCGAACACGCGCGCCGCGCCGCTCTTCAGCGCAAGAATGCCAAGAATGCCGCTGCCCGTCCCGATATCCATCACGTTATCTCCCGCATGAATGTATCTGCGGATTCCCTGAATCGCAAGTTTCGTCGTCTCATGTGCACCCGTTCCAAACGCCTCGCCCGGATCAATGCGCAGCGTGACGGCCGCGTTTTCTTCCTTCTCAGGATCAGATTCCCACGTCGGCTCAATCAGCACGTCTCCGATCTCAAAGCTGTGAAAATGCTTCTTCCAGTTATTGGCCCAGTCTTCGTCCGCCGTATCATGTTCCGTGACCGTTCCGTCGCCGATGTCCATGTATCCCCGCATCTCCTCAAGGCCCCGCTTCACTGCACCGATCAGCTCCGGGCTGTCCTCCCGGTCATCAGGCGCAGCCAGGCCAACGCCATTCTGTACGAGAATATTTTCTCCAGCTTCTCTGTCATATGTATAAAATGAAATGTCTGCCAGATGATCGTCCTCCGGCATCTCCGGGACGACGTCTCCGAAAAGGCCTCCGTTCGATTTCGGATCAACCGGCTTTCTGTCCCTGATCTCAATGCTCGTGATTCCGAGCTCATAGAGCATATAACTTACGGCGTCCTCTGCTTCCTCTGTCGTGTGAATGGTATACTTGTGCCAGATCATACTTATCCTCTCTTTCCTTTTGTTTCTCGTCTCCTCCAGCCGGAAATGCGCATCAGATTCCCGGCGCAGAACGCCTCTCTTCCGCCGTGGATCGACACAATATAATACATAAATATCAAGCATATGCCGATCAAATTTTCCCGGATCTTTCTCTTTTCGGGTATATTCTATCAGTCCAGCCGCGTTCCCGGCAGCGCGGAAAAGAGAATCCGGCAGGCAAAAGCCGGTGCCTGAACAATTATTCGATATGTGCATTCATTCCAAACGGTCACGCTGAATAAAAAATTCCGGGGCAGACAAGTCTGTCCCGGAGGAATCGTTCAAATTGAAAGCGGTATGCTTGCCCGGCCATTACCGGACTTCTTCGCCCATCGTCTCCGCGAACTTCTTGAGCGCCTTCTTCTGCTCTCTGTTCATCTTCGTGGGAACAGAAACCACCAGCGTCACATAGTGATCGCCGCGGCGGTCCTTGTTGTGGACGGACGGAACGCCTTTGCCGCGCAGACGAATCTTCGTGTCTGTCTGCGTGCCCGGCTTGACCTCATACTCGACATCGCCGTCAACCGTTCTGATCCGGATCTTTCCACCGAGCGCGGCGACAGAGAACGGAATCGACGTCGTCGAATAAATATCCATATCGTCTCTCTGGAAGACCGGATGACGCGCAACACGCACCTCGACGAGCAGATCGCCTCTCGGGCCTCCGTTCGTGCCAGGCTCTCCCTTCTCGCGGATGCGGACACTCATGCCATTGTCAATACCCGCCGGAATATCGACGCTCAGTTTCTGACGGCGTGTGATATAGCCCGTTCCACGGCAATCCGGGCACTTCTCCCGGATGATCTTTCCTGTTCCGCGGCAGTCCGGGCAGACCGTCTCCGTCTGCATCATGCCGAAGATCGACTGCTGTGTCTGAACAACACGGCCCGTGCCATGGCATTTCGAGCATGTCTCCGGTTTCGTTCCCGGCTTCGCACCTGTGCCTCCGCAGGTCGGACACGGCTCACGGAGATTGAGATCCAGCTCCTTCGTGCAGCCGAAGACAGCCTCCTCGAATGTAATGCTGACAGAGGTGCGCACATTTGCTCCTCTCATCGGCCCGTTATTTGCGCGGCTCCCCGCGGTTCTCCGGCCGCCACCGAACAGATCGCCGAACAGGTCCCCGAAAATATCGCTCATATCCTGTCCGCCGAAATCGAAACCGCCGTTGTAACCAGTTCCGCCGTTCTCAAATGCGGCCATACCGAACTGATCGTACTGCTGACGCTTCTTCGGATCCGAGAGCACTGAATATGCCTCGGACGCCTCCTTGAACTTATCTGCCGCCTCCGGAGACGGATTGACGTCCGGATGGTATTTCTTCGCCAGCTTTCTGTATGCTTTCTTCAATTCATCGGCACTCGCATCTCTGCTGACACCGAGAACCTCATAATAATCTCTCTTCTGTTCTGCCATGATTGTTTCCCACTCTATATCAGACTGGCTCCGTCCTCTGCTGTCAGCATCCGTCGGAACCGATTGTTAATAAAGCCACCTCAGAAGTGTATCCGAAAAATGAAAGAATAGCAAGTGTTCGGACGCACTTCTCAGGCTGCCTGTCCGTAAAGCTTCTGCCTGAAAAGAAAACGGGGACTGATGTTTTAATCAGCCCCCGCATCAAGCCTAAAAGGCTTTTCTCTCTGAAATTATCCTGCAGCGGATCAGACTTCCTTGTAGTCTGCATCGCCCTGGTTATTCATGCTCTCATACATCTTTGTAAAGAGAGCCTGTGCGCTGTTCATCAGCTTCTCCTTGGCAGCCTTCAGCTCATCGAGCTCAGCATCAGTCATCGGCTGGTTCACATCCGGATGCTTTGCAAGGATATCCTTCAGCGCCTTGAGATCGCTCTCGACGCCGGCCTTCTGGTTCGCGTCAATCTTGTCACCGACGTTCTTCAGAGCGTCCTCGACCTGGTTGACCATGGAGTCCGCCTCATTGCGCGCGTCAACGGCCTCCTTGCGCTTCTTGTCCTCAGCCTCATACTGCTGAGCTTCCTTGACAGCCTTATCGATATCCGCATCGCTCATGTTCGAAGAGGATGTGATCGTGATGTGCTGCTCCTTGCCCGTTCCGAGATCCTTTGCGGAGACATTGACAATGCCGTTCGCATCAATATCAAAGGTGACCTCAATCTGCGGAACACCTCTTCTTGCTGGCGGAATTCCATCAAGACGGAACTGGCCGAGAGACTTGTTGTCCCGTGCGAACTGACGCTCGCCCTGGAGGACGTTGATATCAACAGCCGTCTGGTTATCTGCCGCTGTCGAGAAAATCTGACTCTTCTTCGTCGGGATCGTCGTATTTCTCGGGATCAGGACTGTGGAGATACCACCCATTGTCTCGATGGACAGTGAAAGCGGCGTGACATCGAGAAGAAGGATATCGCCGGCACCTGAATCGCCTGCGAGCTTACCACCCTGGATGCACGCACCAAGTGCGACGCACTCATCCGGGTTGAGATTCTTGGACGGCTCCTTGCCTGTCAGCTTTCTGACCTCTTCCTGAACAGCCGGGATACGTGTAGAGCCACCGACCAGAAGAACCTTTGTCAGATCACTGGCTGTAAGTCCTGCATCGCGCAGAGCGTTCTGAACCGGCGCGACCGTTCTCTCAACAAGACCTCTTGTCAGCTCATCGAACTTTGCACGTGTCAGATCCATGTCGAAATGTTTCGGCTCGCCATTGACTGCCGTGATGAACGGAAGGTTGATGTTCGTCGTTGTCGCAGTAGACAGCTCCTTCCTCCTTCTTTGCCTTCTCAGCTGCTTCCTTGATTCTCTGAAGAGCCATGTTGTCCTTCGAGAGATCAACGCCTTCCTTGTTCTTGAAGTCCTGAATCATATAATTTGCAATCGCGTTATCGAAATCATCTCCGCCGAGATGTGCATCACCGTTGACTGCCTTGACTTCGATGACACCGTCACCGATCTCGATCAGAGAGACATCGAAAGTGCCGCCGCCGAGGTCGTAGACCATGATCGTCTGATCCTTCTCATTATCAAGGCCATATGCAAGCGCCGCTGCTGTCGGCTCGTTGATGATACGCTTGACGTCGAGACCTGCAATACGGCCCGCGTCCTTTGTTGCCTGTCTCTGTGCGTCATTGAAGTATGCCGGGACTGTGATGACAGCCTCTGTGACCTTCTCGCCGAGATAAGCCTCCGCATCAGCCTTCAGCTTCTGGAGAATCATAGCGGAAATCTCCTGCGGTGTGTAGGACTTGCCACCCGCCGTTACCTTCTCGCTTGTGCCCATCTTTCTCTTGATGGAAGAAATTGTATTTGCCGCGTTCGTGACTGCCTGGCGCTTAGCCGGCTCACCGACAAGTCTCTCGCCTGTCTTTGTGAATGCGACGACAGACGGTGTTGTTCTTGCGCCCTCTGAGTTCGCGATAACGGTCGGCTGACCACCTTCCATGACAGCTACGCAGCTGTTTGTTGTACCAAGATCGATACCAATGATCTTACTCATATCTGTTACCTCCTCATCCAATTCGGAATCTGTACTGAATTTCTATATTTATAAAATGAAGTCATCCGCGGTCCGGTCAGTTGGCGACCTGAACCATCGAATGTCTGATGACTGTGTCCTTGTAGGTGTAGCCCTTCTGAAGGTCCTTCGCCACGACATTTTCGCCGAGGCTGTCGTCCTCCACATGCATCACCGCATTGTGGTAATTCGGATCAAACGGCTTTCCTTCTGCCTCAATCGGCTTGACACCGATGTCGCTCAGTGTCTTCTGGAACTGCTTGTAGATCTTCTCCATGCCCTTCGCGACTGCACCGTCCTTCTCATCGTCCGGCACTGCCGCCAGGCCTCTCTCAAAGCTGTCGGCCACAGGAAGGATCTTCGTCAGGACATCTTTCACAGCGTATGCGTAGATATCTGATTTTTCCTTCTCCGTGCGCTTCCGGAAGTTTTCATACTCGGCAAGTGTTCTCTTGTAGCGGTCTGTCAGATCAGCGATCTGATCGTCCTTTTTCTTTGCCTCAAGCTTTGCTCTCTCGACGAGGTCCTTAATAGCAGCATCCGCCTTCTCGCTCTTGCCTGACTTCTCATCCTCCTTTGCGCTGTCCGCGCCCTTTTTATTATCCTCAGCCGCCTTGTTCTTCGCGGCCGTATCATCCGGAGATTCTGTCTCCTTCAGATCCTCAGCTGCCGTCTCTTCCGGAGTTCCTACCGTGATCTCCTCGGTGCCGTCAGCTGTCTTCTTTACGTGTTTTTCACTCAACTTGTTCCGTTATCCTCGCTTTCCTCAGATTTTTCCGGGATACCCGGACTCGTTCCGCCGTCAAACACCTGATTCAGTGTTGCCTTGACGGTCTTCAGATTATTCATGACCTTCTCGTAATCCATACGTTTCGGTCCGATAATGCCGATCGTTCCCTGCATGCCATCGCTCAGCTCGTAGGTCGCTGTGACAACGCTGCAGTCCTTCATGGACTCCACAGGACTCTCGTCGCCGATATAAACCCTGACGCCGGCATCGTCCTTCTTGTCCTTTTCTGAATCCTCAGGCTGGATAAAGTCAGCCAGAAGCTTTTTCTCTTCTAATGTGGAGATGAGCTTGCTTGCATTTTCAGAATTCGAAAGCTCCGGATACTTGAAAATGTTATTGGCACCGCTTGTGTAGATCTCCATGTTCTCATCAGTCTCGGCCCGGATGACCTCCGCGATCGTATCGAGAACCTCATTTACGATCTGGCTGTGCGCTCCCGCCTCCTCCTTGATATTGGAGATAAGGCCGAGATTGATGTCCGCGAGACTCAGCCCGTTCAGACGCGTGTTCAGCAGCAAGTTCAGCTTCAAAACCTGCTGCTCTGTGATATCTTCGTTCAGATCAATGATGTGGTTCTTGACGATGTTGCCATCGATGACAACCACGTTCAGAATCTGTCTCGGATTCAGTCTGGAGAGCTGAATAAACTTGACCTTGTTGTGCTTATAGTTCGGCGCAGAGAGCATCGCCGTATAATTCGTATTGCTTGCAAGGAGCTTTACGACCTGCTTCAGAACCTCCTCCATGCGCGTTGTCTTCGCGATCATCAGAGAATTCATGGCAGTCACCTGCTGTGTCTTCTCATTGACCAGATGATCGACATAAAGACGATAGCCCTTATCAGTCGGGATGCGGCCCGCTGAGGTGTGCGGCTGAATAATATAGCCCATCTCCTCAAGATCCGACATCTCATTGCGGATAGTAGCGGAACTCAAATTCAGATCCGTGTACTTGGAGATCGTCCGTGAACCGACCGGCTCGCCCGTCTTGAGGTAAGTCTGGATAATCGCGTCCATGATTTTCTGCTTTCTCGAATCCAGTTCCACAGTGTCCGCTCCTCTCTTTGTCTTTCTATCTGTTAGCACTCATTATATTGGAGTGCTAACATCTGACTATATTTATACACCGGGTCTGCAAGTATGTCAATATTATTTTATGATATTTTTCAGCTCCCCTCAGGAAACCGGTGCAATCCGGACAGAGAACCTGCTCACCGGATGATTTCAGAAATTTTCTGATGGGCGGACAAGCGATGAAGCCGCTCTGTCCGTCCGCAGCGAGGAACGCGACGCATTCGAAGACCGGGCACCAAACAGCGCGACATCACATCTGATGGCGAACGACCGCGTACTCATCATCCGCGCGATAGTACCGGCACTCCGTCTCCGGCGATGTATAGAACCTCACAACCTCGTCCTCGTCCATATCAATATTGCAGACATATGCGTCCTCATCCTCGTCATATGCGTAATTTGCACAAGTGTCACAGATCATGCCATTCCTCCGCGATTATATTTTTTCTTCCTATTATATTTTTTCGGTGCCGTCACGCCGGCCAGCGCATTCTTTGCGATCGCATCCGCCTCTCTTCTGCGGTTCGCCCTGCGGATTCTGTGCTCTGTATCCGTCGCGTCATCGAGGTTCTTCTTCAGCTCGACCATCTGATCCCGGAGCTGGGCCGCCATCTCGAAGTTGAGCTCCGCGGCCGCCGCGCGCATCTGTTTCTCCACCTTGTCAATCAGCTCCTCCAGCTCGCTGCGATCCATGTCCTCCGGCGCCTTGCCAATCTTTTGCTCCGTCTCAGCGGCCTCCTTCGATGTGGAAATGAGATCCCTGACCGCCTTGCGGATAGTCTGCGGTGTGATTCCGTGCTCCTCATTGTACTGCATCTGGATCTTCCGGCGCCGCTTCGTCTCGTCGATCGCCCGCTTCATGGAATCAGTCATGACGTCCGCGTACATGATGACATGTCCCTCTGCGTTCCGGGCCGCACGGCCGATTGTCTGAATCAGAGATGTCTCCGAGCGCAGGAACCCCTCCTTGTCGGCATCGAGGATCGCGACAAGCGTGATCTCCGGAATATCGAGGCCCTCACGGAGCAGGTTGATGCCGACAAGCACGTCGAAGACATCAAGGCGCATGTCGCGGATGATCTGCGTCCGTTCCAGAGTATCAATATCGGAGTGGAGATAGCGCACGCGGATGTCCAGCTCTTTCAGATAATCCGTCAGATCCTCGGCCATCTTCTTTGTCAGAGTCGTAATCATGACCTTGTGATGCTTTCCGATTTCCTTCCGGATCTCGCTGACCAGATCATCGATCTGTCCCCTGACCGGCCGCACCTCAACGTCCGGGTCAAGAAGTCCGGTCGGACGGATAACCTGCTCCGCCCGGAGAAGCTCGTGCTCCTCCTCATATTTTCCGGGCGTCGCAGACACAAACAGAATCTGGTCGATCCGCTCCTCGAACTCGCTGAAGCTGAGCGGCCGGTTATCGAGCGCAGACGGGAGCCGAAAACCGTAGTCTACGAGTGTCTGCTTTCTGCTCCTGTCTCCATTGTACATGGCGCCGATCTGCGGGATTGTCATGTGGGACTCGTCCACTATGATCAGGAAATCGTTGTTGAAATAATCCATCAGCGTGTACGGAGGCTGCCCCGCGGCGCGTCCCGTCAGATGTCTCGAATAATTCTCGATTCCGGAGCAGAAGCCCGTCTCGCGCATCATCTCGACGTCAAAATCCGTCCGCTCCTCAATGCGCTGGGCCTCGAGCAGCTTGTCATTTGCCCGCAGCTCCTTCACCCGCGCATCTTTCTCCTTCTCGATAGCCGCGCAGGCATCCTTCATCCGCTCCTCAGGAACGACGTAGAAAGAGGCCGGGTAAATCGGAGCATAGGTGAGATCAGCGAGCACCTCTCCCGTCAGGATGTCGACCCGGCTCACGCGGTCAATCTCATCGCCGAAGAATTCGACGCGGATCGCATACTCATTCTCATCGGCCGGGATGACCTCGAGCGTATCTCCCTTCACACGGAACGTGCCGCGGTGAAAGTCGACCTCATTCCGCTCATACTGCATGTTGATGAGCTCTTCGATCAGCGTATCTCTGTCCTTCTGCATGCCAGGCCGGACGCTCGTCATCATGTTCATGAAGTCATCCGGCGCGCCGATGCCGTAAATGCACGACACGGACGAGACGATAACGACATCCCGCCGCTCGCTGAGCGACGAGAGCGCAGAGAGTCTGAGCTTATCGATCTCGTCGTTGACCGCGGAATCCTTCGCAATATAGGTGTCCGAGGACGGAACATAAGCTTCCGGCTGATAATAATCGTAGTAACTGACAAAGTACTCGACGGCATTCTCCGGAAAGAATTCCTTCATCTCCGAATAGGTCTGCGCGGCGAGTGTCTTGTTGTGGGAAATAATCAGCGTCGGCTTGTTCAACTGTGCGATGACATTGGCCATCGTAAATGTCTTGCCGGATCCGGTGACACCAAGCAGGGTCTCAGCCTGGTTGCCCTCCCGGAAGCCCTGCACGAGCTCACGAATGGCCTCCGGCTGGTCACCAGTCGGCTTATAATCTGAGTGAAGTTTAAAATTCATGCTTTCTCCCTCTCATAAAATGAAAGAAGACTCCGGGGTATCTCTACCTCAGAGTCTATCATAAGTGTCACTATATGGACAGGACTCACACCTGCAGATGCTTCCTGACTGTGATGATCGCGCCTGTAAGGCCGATGCCAAGACCAAGAACAAGACTGACCGGCCCGACATAGACGAAAACCTGCCGCACGCCGAGCAGCACGCCCGACATGGAGCTGAGGAACCCGAACTTCGTGAGCACCCTCGTCATCAGCGCATTGTAGCCGAAGTACAGGATCACCATCGGGATCACCGATCCGATCAGTCCGAGGATAAGTCCCTCGACAACAAATGGCGCCCGGACGAAGGAATCCGTCGCTCCGATCAGCTTCATGATGCCGATCTCATCCTTCCGAACCTCGATACCGACGTTGATCGTGTTGGAAATGAGGATCACCGACACGATCAGCAGAACCGCGATGATCGCAACTGAAAGTGTCGTGAAGAGTCTGTTGAAACTCTTCAGCGTCGTCGCGGCACCGGACGACTGGTTGACCTGACGGATACCGTCGATCGCCCTGATCTGGCTGACAACCGCGTCCTGATTCTCAATCTTGTCCACAAGCACCGTGAAATTCGCGGAGTTCGCGAGCGGGTTATCGGAGAAACCTTCCGCGAGTGCCGGATTCGACTCGAAATATTCCGCCTGATACTGGGACCACGCCGCGTCGGCGGATGTGAAGGTGACCGATGTGACGTGATCAATCGCCTTGATCTGGTCTCCGATCTGCGTCATCTGATCGCCCGTGACGCCCTCGTTCATAAAAACCGTGACGCCGACGCGCTGCTCAAGGTCCGTCCGGATCGCATTTACATTCATAATAATAGAGAAAAATGCTCCGAATATGAAAATGCAGGCCGTCATGGTCGCGATCGAGGCGATTGAGAACATCTTGTTTCGTCCGATATTCTTGAATCCCTGTTTCACATGATATCCAAATGAACTAAGCTTCAACGTAACTTCCTTCCTCGACGTCGTGGGCGATAGCGCCTCTGTG
>ONSX01000086.1 GCA_900320615.1 uncultured Eubacteriales bacterium | reverse complement strand
GGAAATCTTGCCCTCGAGGCTGTTCGCCTCCGTGGATCCGACGATATAGAAGTCGAGATCCTCGTCATAGTCCTCATCATGAACCTTGACGTAGCAGCCAACATTAACCTTGTCTGTGTCAGCCTCGTCCTCATCGACAACTTCTGCGTGCTTCAGGATGTTTTCGATCTCCTCGATACGAGCCTCGATATCACGCTGCTCGTCCTTAGCAGCGTCGTACTCGGCGTTCTCGGAGAGGTCGCCCTGCTCGCGGGCCTCACCGATCTTCTTGGAAATCTCCTGTCTCTTATTGACCTTGAGGTCGTTCAGCTCGTAAGCGCTAAAATTCATATGCTCTTATGAGCGAAAAAAATCACGTGACTACTGCCACGCATATACTGTCGTATTATACGCAAGGAGCCTCAAAATGTCAAGGAATTATGCCCCTTTCAACCATGCATCAAGGGTGTCCCGCAGCGCGTCCAGTGTATTGCACGCATTGATCTTCGCGCGAAGAGCGGCGGAACCCGGCAGTCCCGTTGTGTACCACGCGATGTGCTTGCGCATCTGGCAGATGCCGAGATAATCGCCCTTTTCTTCGAGCTGCATCCGCGCGTGCCGGAGCATCATGTCATAGACTTCGCGGGCGGATGGGCGGATGGAAGGCGCTTCTGCACTCACCGGTTCCGATTCCGATACCGAATGCGCCGCACTTCTTTCTGCGCTGACAAGGCCGGTCGCGTCTGCGGTCAGGCCATGCGCCGCGCTTCTTGCTGCCGCCGGGCTGCCTTCTTCTGCCCGGTAGTTCCAGTGTCTGCCCGGCCAGAAGAGCTTTCCCTCTCTCCGGCTGATCTCCGCCGTGACACGCATCATATCAGAAAATGCAGTGCCCGCATCAATTACGCCATCTTCGATCAGCTTCTCCCGGCCCGTCCGGATGAAATAGTTTGTGTCCCGGAACAGCCACGGATTTCCGCGCGCGCCGCGCGCAATCATAACGAGGTCACATCCTGTCTGCTGGAACATAGCGACCGCCTTCTCCGGCGACGTCACGTCTCCGTTTCCGATGACAGGAATATCGACGGCCTCTTTTACCTCCCGGATCACATCCCAGTCGGCCTGTCCCGTGTAATACTGCTCGCGCGTCCGGCCGTGAACCGCAATGGCCGCTGCCCCCGCCTCCGCAAGTTTCATCGCAAGAGGCACGGCATTCAGATGACTTCTGTCAAACCCCGCGCGGATTTTCACAGTGACCGGGCGAGGGCCCGCACAAATCCTTGTCCTCACGCTCTCTGCGCCCAGCCCCGGCTCTCCTGCCAGGAACTGGCCGGCACGCCCCGAGTCTCCGCCGCCCATCCCGTCCAGATCCCCACGAGCAGTTTTATCCGGGGCCATCCGCCTCTTCCCGTTCTGGAAATGCACAAGCTCCCGAATGATGGCCGCCGCCGTCTCCGGATCCTTCATGAGCGCCGAACCCTCGCCGTTGTTGACGATCTTCGGCATCGGACAGCCCATGTTCACGTCGAGGATGTCGTACGGAACATGATCGAGGGCTTCTGCCGCCAGCACCATCGTGTCGGGATCGGGGCCAAACAGCTGCATGGACAGGGGATGCTCATCCGGATCGATGTGAATCAGATCGAAAGTCTTCTTGTTTCCGTATTTGACGGCGTTCGCGCTGACCATCTCCATCGAGACGAGTCCCGCGCCGAGTTCATGGCAGATCGTCCGGAACGGCCGGTCCGTCACGCCGGCCATGGGGCCGAGAACGAGCCGGTTCGGAACGCGGACGCCGCCGATGCTGATTTCATTTGTGTACATAGTAATCTCTTTCGTATGTGAAATAATCGTCAATCCCTGCTCCCGCATCCTGTTCCGCCGGGGTCGTCAGCAGGCACAGCTTTCCTGACCGGCCGGCTATGGAAGAGGAGAAAATTTCCGGATTGGATCCGGTTCAGCGGATGCGGCTTCCGGGATCAGCGGGGATCGGCTCAAGCTGCGGAAGGAGCGGATTCTCCTTGCCGAAGAGATGGACGTATCCCTCGAGCGACATAGCCTTCTCGCGGAGTACCGACGAGCGCTCCCAGACGAAGATCGCCGAGCGTCCCTTGCCGTTTCTGGCCTCCTGGATCAGGTTCGCGCCCGCCGAATTTCCGTCAAATGCAAGAACCACAGACGGACGTCTCTCAAAAATCTCATAATTGATGCTCTTGTAGATCGCGACGCCCTCTGTTTCCGTCGAGACGCGAATACCGACGCCCGCCGCAAGGAGCCGGCGCTTCTCCTCTCTCGTGATTCTTGACGGGACAAATGCAAATATTCCGAAATGTTTCTTGTTGTGCTCAACAAGATATTTCTCGTAACCGCTGATCCGGTGCCCGATGACAAAGAACACGTCGTCCGGATCGAGGTGCTTAAGCAGGGCATCGAGTTCGCGGACGCCCTCGCTCGTAATCCGCGTCGCACGCTTCTCGGAGTTGAAGCTTCCGCCCATCAGGACGACCGGCATGCGGTCCCACGGGAGTTCGCGCACCGCGTCCTTCAGCTCCGTGTTGGCATCGAGTCTCCGCGAGCGGCTCAATTTAAGCTCATTTCCGATCGGACTTTCGTCCATATTGGCAAGAAGCGCGTCCTCGAGTGAGCGGCCGTCGAGCATGCGGAGAAATTCCTTCTTCTTGCGCGAGTATGCGGCCTGTCCCTCGCGGATAATCTCCGACTCCGCGCGCTTCATCTGCAGCATCTCATCGTGCGTGAGGCCAAGCAGCTTCTCAAGCGAGAGCTGTTCATCGATCGGATTCGTTCCGTAGAGCGCGGCGCCGTCCGTTCCCTGGACGCAGTGGATGCCGGCCGCGAGATACTCCCGGAGCGGATGGTTCTCAAGAGAATTCAGGTTGTTCAGGCGGACGTTGGACGAGAGCTGGAACTCGAGGACAACATGACCGTCCAGAATTTCCTTCAGGGTCTTTTTTCCTTTTCCTGATTTCAGGCTGTAGGTGTAGAGCCCGTGGCCGAGGCGCACGTGCGGCATTGCCTGTCCCGGTTCCAGGGAATCGCGGACACACTCGATGCTGTGGCGGACATTGTCCTTCAGACTGTCATTTTCACCGGCGTGAATGCGGATAACGAAGTCTGGATCGCGCCTTGCGATCTTCACAATCTCCCTGAAGAGCGGTTTCAGCGTGATGATGTCATTGAGCTCCTCGCCGACGAAATCACAGCCCGCGACATACGGGTCGAGCGCAACAGCCTGCAGCACGTTCAGGTTCTGAACCAGGTAATTTTCCGGCGTGACGCGGTCCTTGATAATCGTGAGCGGAATCCGGCGGAGCGCAGCCAGGAAACGGATCGACACGCCCGTCTCGCGGTAAATCTTCGGCATAACCGCATGCACCTCATGCAGCATCCGGAGCGACTCGTATTTCTTGACAAGCGTTGTGTCGCTGATCTCCGCATAGCGGATGCCCTGACGCATGTAACTGCGCGCAATCCACAGAAGACAGTCCTGGAATATCGAGTTGCCATGATACTCCGGTGTCTCGCTGTCCTTCAGCATCTGCCGGAGCGCTTCCGCCACATCTGGATCCGGGATTCTGGAAATGCCCTCGATCGGAATTTTCTCCTCACTCTCCGTCCCCTTCGTAAAGACGTAGCGGTAGAGGTACACCTTCTCGAGATTCGTGAAAACGGCCTGTCCGTCCTTCAGGATCGCGAGGGAAATGCGGATCTTTACGATATTTTCCTCCGCATTGTCCAGGTTCCGCAAAATGAGGTCCGCGAAGTTAATGAACGTGTTGTCGTTGATTCGGCGGGCGAGATATTTTCCCCGCAGGCCCGAGTCCACAAACTGCCGCGCGACCTTCTCCCTGCGGCGCCCGAGCACCTCCTCCTGAGCATCCGTGAGCTTAAGTTCAAGCTTCCGCACATAGTAGAGCGGGTAGCGGATCTGATGGCGGATGCCGAGCGCAATCAGGATGTCCGGCGAGAGGTTGCCGTTCATATGTGTGTGCAGGTCGGCATGGAATTTGAGTTCGCGCGGAATATAGGTCTTGAAAATAGTCTTTGATATGGGGAGACGGTAGTCCGTCGTCTGGCTCATCAGTGTCTTCGCGATAGACGGGATCGAGGCCTTCATTTCCACGCGTCCGTCGGGATAGATGTTCGCAACCTTCGTGTCACCGAGCCGGAAAATGAATATCTCCTCATTGTTGCCGTCGATATAGCACGGCACCTCGCCGCGGATACAGAAATGCTGCTTCGCAAATTCGTCTTCGGATCCAGATTTCGCAGATGCGCCGGTTCCGTCGGCTTCCGGCTCCGCAAAGGCATCGGTCTTTCCAAAGCCAGTCGGCCCGGGCGCCAGAGATGTCCCGGAGCGAACCTGATCCCTGTCTGTGTCACAGCTCAGGGGAAGGCCGCACAGCTTCGCGAGGTTCCGGATCAGGTTGCCGGACTTGTGGTTCGGCGTGACGAGCTTATAGTAGAGATGGTCAAGGTCCTGGTAGAGATTGACGATGATATCCTTTTCGCTGTCGAGAAAAAAGCATGTGAAATATGTCATAGAGCGCTTCTCCTTTTCCATGATTGTAGGCGAAACGCGGCGAAGACGCAAGGACGCACCGTTCCTGTCCGCTCAGGAATCGAGCGCATCTTCCACTTCCGTGAGGACATCCTCCGCCTTCTCTCCGAGAACAAACACTCGGTAGAAGATGCCAAGTTTCTCCATAAGTGACTCCTTGTCTTCCTGAAGCTTACTGATCGCGCCATCGACATCCTGCTCCCTGACGGAATCATCGTTGTCCGCGACGCGGACAACGAATTTCGGGCGCTTGTCATCGCCGAATTCCACGGTCAGAATACCGCCGACATCCTCGGTAAAGGTCACGCACATAATCTTGAGCTCGTCCTTTACGTCCTGCGGGAGCCGGTCAAACTGCGGGTCCAGATAGTATTTTTTCGTATAGCTGCTCGCGCCGCACAGAGTTGTACTCATTTTTTAAAAACCTCCTGAAGAAAAACAGACTGACCATTCACAGGGCAGCACGCCCTGTGAGCGGTCAGTTTTCATACATATCCGTAGATGCCGCGGACCGAGACCTCGCCAGTCGCGATCTTCTCCTTTGTGCCGTCCTCGCGCTCGACATGCAGGCGTCCGTACTCGTCGATGCCGCGCGATACGGCCACATACGGCGCCTTCGGATCCTCGATCCGGACTTTCTCGTCTTTGTCGACAAGCAGGAAGTCGTAGTCGCTCACAAGCGTCGACATGTCACCCGCCTCGCAGAATTTCCTGTAATTTGAGTGAAACGCCTTCAGAACGGCCGCGAGGATCAGTGCCCGCGAAACTTTCTTTCCTTCCTCGATCGCAAGCGACGTCGCGTTCCTTAGTTCCGGCGGGAACTGCCGGTTGTTGATATTGATGCCGGTACCGATCACGACGTAGTCGAGACCTTCCGGCCCCGCCTGCGCCTCCGTGAGGATGCCGCAGATCTTCTTCCCGTGGATCACGATGTCGTTCGGCCACTTGATGCGGGCCGTCTGCGCGAGGACGCTGCGGACGGCCTGCGCGACTGAGAGTCCCATGACAAGCGTGAGCGCCGGGACGTGCGCCGGATCCACTTCCGGCTGAAGCAGAAATGAGAAGTAGACCGACTCGCCGGCCGGAGAAACCCATTTTCTGCCGATTCTTCCTTTGCCGGCCGTCTGCTCCTCGCCGATGACGAGGAAGCCTTCCCTCGGAGATGCCGGGTCAAGGGGCTTATCCGTGTCGCGCTCTCCCCGCACGATGTCTTCTCCGCGAGGAACAGGCAGAATCTTTCCCGTGCGGAAGGCGCGCTTGATCACTTCATTTGTCGAATCGACACGGCTGAAGTAGTGCGTATCGTAGAACCTGTCCTCGCCCGTGTCCTTCATGATGGAGCGGAAATCATCGATCCACATGTCAGGCTCCCAGTGTCGCGGCCATGACAGCCTTGATTGTGTGCATCCGGTTCTCCGCCTCATCGAAGACAAGCGACTGCTTCGACTCGAAGACCTCGTCCGTGACTTCCATCTCCGTGATGCCGTATTTCGCGGCGATCTGGCGGCCGATGCCCGTGCCGAGATCGTGATAGGACGGCAGGCAGTGCAGGAAGATCGCCTGTTCGCCCGCATTCTTCATGATGTCCGCAGTGACGCGGTACGGCGTCAGATCCCTGATTCGCTTCGCCCAGACCTCGTCCGGCTCGCCCATCGAGACCCAGACATCCGTGCAGACGACGTCGGCGTTCTTTGTTCCTGCCATCGCATCCTCTGTCAGCGTGATCGAACCGCCGCTCTCCTCTGCCCAAGCCTTGCACTGATCAACGAGTTTCTGATCCGGGAAATATTCCCGGTTCGTGCAGGCGACATAGTGCATGCCGAGCTTCGAGCAGAGAACCATGTAGGAGTTGCCCATGTTGTAGCGGGCGTCGCCCATATATGCGAGCCTGATGCCCTTCAGCTTTCCGAAGTGCTCGCGGATCGTCAGCGCGTCGGCAAGCATCTGCGTCGGGTGGTACTCATTTGTCAGGCCGTTCCAGACCGGAACCGTCGCGTTCTTTGCGAGCTCCTCGACGATCTCCTGGCCGAAGCCGCGGTACTCGATGCCGTCGAACATGCGGGTCAGCACGCGGGCTGTGTCCTCGATGCTCTCCTTCTTTCCAATCTGGGAGGCCTTCGGATCAAGGAAGGTCGTGCCCATGCCGAGATCGTGTGCGGCCACCTCGAATGAGCAGCGCGTGCGTGTGCTCGTCTTCTCGAAAATGAGGGCCACGTTGCGGCCCCGCAGGGTGTCAAAGAAAATAGGTGATCTCTTCCGCCGTGAAGTCCTTCAGTGTGAGAAAATCGCGTCCGACTAATTCTTCTTTGATTCCCATATGCTCTCCCTGTTCTTCTTGTCAGTGTGTGCGGCAGACGCATGTCCCCCGCATAAATTCTGTCTGTGATGGTATTCCATGCCGGGTATCCGGCCAGGTATGCGCTGCCCGCAGGCCCTGGACCGTTATGCGCCGTGCGAAGACTGCCATCCTCTCTGCCTCGCGGTCTCGTACATCAGTATACCCGCAGCCATCGCCGCATTCAGCGACTCGACTCTTCCCCGCATCGGGATCTTCATGAGCACGTCGCAGGCATCCGCGGTCTCATCTGTGATGCCGTTTCCCTCATTTCCGATCACAATCGCCGTCGGCAGACAGAAGTCGCACGCCGTATAGGCTCTGTCCCCGCGCAAATGCGCCGCAAAGCTCGTCACACCATGTCTGTGCATCGCTCTGATCAGCGTGACTGCATCTCCTGTCAGAAAATGAGGAACCCGGTAGATCGAGCCCATCGTCGAGCGGATCGTCTTCGGCGCGTAGAGATCAACGGATCCCTCCGTGATGAAGACGGCTGTGACGCCTGCCGCCTCCGCCGTCCGGATGATAGTCCCTGCATTTCCCGGATCCTGCAGGTTCTCGAGAATGAGATAGAGAGGTGATGACGCCTCCGCTGTCCCGAAGGAACCTGTCTCCGGATGCCGGAAGGAAGGCTTCTCGACGACCGTCAGAATTCCCTGCGGCGTCTTTGTGTCAGAGACTGACGTGAAACGGCTGTCCTCAATATCAAACACCGCGTCCGCGCCCTCCGGAATCTGCTCCCGGATCTCCGGATGCTGCTGTTCATACCGGCGCGATACAAGCACCTCGCGAACCAGCTCCCGCGGGGCCTCCTCGAAAAGTTTTCTTCCTTCTGTTACAAAAAGGCCCAGCGAGTCGCGGGCCTTTTTTTGTTTCTCTAATTGTCTGATTTCTTTAAATGATAACAACGGTTGTCTCCCATGTCAGGCAGTACCCGAAGTGACGTTCATTTACAGGCTCTCGTCTTTGAGAGCTTTCTTCTTGTCTTCCTTCGTGTAGTTGTGGGACAGAGACTGGCAGACTTCCCACTGATACTCATCGATGCCCTTCGTCATAGCGAGAGCCTCTTCGATGTCGAAATCCTGGAATTCGCCGTTTCTGTAGCCGACGACTCGCTTTGTCTTACCTTCGCACAGAAGATCAACTGCCATGCAGCCCATGATGGACGCATAGACACGATCCTTCGCTGTCGGAGAACCGCCGCGCTGCATGTGTCCAAGGATTGTCGCACGTGTCTCGATACCGGTTGCGGCCTCGATTCGTCTCGCCATGGATGCGGAATGGCCGACGCCCTCTGCGTTGACAATGATGTGATGCTTCTTGCCTCTGCGGCGGCTGTCGATGATATTGTCGATCAGCTTCTGCTCGTCGTAGTCGTACTTCTCCGGAAGAAGGACATCCTCCGCGCCGTTCGCGATACCGCACCACAGAGCAAGGTATCCGGCGCTGCGGCCCATGACCTCGATGATCGAGCATCTCTCATGAGATGTGGACGTATCGCGGACCTTATCGATTGCTTCCATGGCTGTGTTGACAGCCGTATCAAATCCGATTGTGTACTCCGTGCAGGCAATATCAAGATCGATCGTGCCCGGAAGTCCGATGACGTTGATGCCGTGTGCCGCAAGCTTCTCGGCGCCGCGGTAGGAGCCGTCGCCGCCGATGACGACGAGGCCTTCGATGCCGTACTTATTGCAGGTATCAGCCGCGTGTTTCTGGCCTTCTTCGGTTCTCATTTCCGCACAGCGCGCCGTATAGAGGATCGTGCCGCCGCGCTCGATTGTATCAGATACATCCTGGGCGTGCATCTCGACAAGGTCCTCCTCCATGAGACCGTCATAGCCTCTGTGGATGCCGTAGACCTTGAGACCCTTCGCAAGACCTCTTCTGACAACGGCACGG
>ONSX01000031.1 GCA_900320615.1 uncultured Eubacteriales bacterium | reverse complement strand
GGAGTCTGCCCGATACCGCCCTGATATTCGCGACCGCATACGACTTTGGATGGCGTGTGAACAGTAACTTCCTCACTGAAACAGCGCGTTCATCTGCATTGCCGTGTCCTCTGTGATGACATCCACGCAGTTCACAAAGATCACGTCGCTGGCACCGGTGTCCTTCACGAGTTGTGTCGCATTGCCGGTGTAGTACCGGTAGTCGAGGACAATGACCTTCTGATAATGACCGACTAGGAACGGCACAAATGCATTGCCGTAGGAATCCTTGACGACGACGCACGTCGACCCGTCCGTGATATCCGGATTGTCGATCTCCACCATGGGCTGATCTCCCCCGATGAAGGTCAGATACTTGTTGCCCGCCGAGAGTTCGTTGCCGTCCCGGATGATCGGCCAGGTAAATGAGGATCCGTCCGTCCGCGTGATGGTCTCCTCATTTGTCTCGGGAGGAATGTACGCAATGACGGAATCAGGATTTGCCGCAAGCGCTGCGGACTGATCGCTTCCGGAATAAAGCGTTCCGAGGAAGCCGTCGTACTCGGCCTGTTCAAACTGTCCAAGATTCTGCGGCTCGATCCCTTTCGCCTGGCAGAATTTGCAATATGCGTAATACGCGCCGAGAGCTGTCCAGTGATGGTCCGTCCGGAAATACAAATACTGCGAATTCAGGCTGACAAGATCGTCAAAGAAATCGACCGCCGTCACATTGGACTGCAGCCGGCTTTCAATATAGGCAATAGCCTTCTTCTCGCTCGACCCGCCCATGGACTGCTGCACATCTTCGGAGAGATAGACGCCGAAGCTCGTCGGTGCAACGAGGTCATAGACATTCACGCTGTCTCCGACCTTGTATTTGACTGTATTGATCATGGATGCGTATGTGTCCATACTGGCTGTCGCGAAATAAAAGATGGAAAATGCCCTGTCCCCTGAGACATAGACATTGCCCGCGACCTCGGGAGTCTGCCCGATCGTGCCGCCCGCGTCCGCCTCACTGGTTCCGGTGCCGGAGGCCTCAGCTGTCACTGCCGTGGATCCGGCGGACGATGTGTCTGTGAGAAGCGGTGCTGCCGTCTGGCCGTCTGCGTCCGGAATCGAATCCGTCGTCGTGTCCGCACTGCCGTAGATAACCTCATTCCGAATCCCATACAGATTTTCGAATTCGCCGGCTCCCTTGATCAGCGCCTCTCTCATCGGGAATGTGTCCGTGTACCAGGTGGCCGTATCCGAAAAGAATTCGCCGTTCCAGAGGGACGTTGCCGTCAACTTTGGAAATTGTGCGAGCTTTCTCTTCTCGTTCACCGATTTCGTCGGCCTGAGCGGGATCAGAAGTCCTGTCACCCCGAACACAAGGAGTACGGCCCAGAACACAGCAGCACGAATCCTGTGCCATGCCCTGCGTACCTTCTTCTCTTTCTTCTTGTACGCCTCGAATCCGCCATTCTGCGACCTTCTGTCGGCGTTATGAACTGTTGTTTTCATTTTTTCTGTCCTCACAGTGATCAGAACTGATTATAGAGAAACGGCGTGTAGCTGCTGCCCGTCATAATCATGATGGAGATGATGAGCAAAGCGGCGACAGCCGCTGCCTTCAGAAAATAGACGCACGCATGACTCCCGCGGCGCCTTGTGATCGAGTTGCTGACCCACTTCCCGGCCTGCGCAAAGAACGGCGTGCACGCAAGAACCGCATAAATAGCAAAGAAGATATTGTTCCGCAAAAGGAGAATGGTCTCCCGGCCTGCGATTCCGCTTCCTCCAATGCCAAGAAAGCCGCCGAGAGCTGCCCCGAGCTGCGAGAAGTCCGTAAACCGGAACAGAACCCAGCTGAAATACACGCAGAGAAGCGTAAGCACGTGTGCCAGAACTGTCGGAAGCGGCCGTGCTCCTCTGTCCCGCCTTGTATGCTCAATGAAAATAAATACAAAATAATAGAGGCCCCAGAGGACAAAGTTCCAGCTCGCCCCGTGCCAGAGTCCCGTGAGCGCCCAGACAATCAGCAGATTAACGGCGCAGCGGCTTCTCGAGCAGCGGCTCCCTCCGAGCGGAAAATACACGTAGTCACGGAAGAAGGTGCTGAGCGTGATGTGCCAGCGCTTCCAGAAATCTCTGACCGACACGGCAAGGTATGGATAATTGAAGTTCTCCGGGTAGCGGAAGCCGAGCATGCGGCCGAGCCCGAGTGCCATGTCCGTATAGGCCGAGAAATCGAGATAGATCTGCATCATATAGAATGCGGACCCGAGCCACACGGCGAGAACGGTATGGTTTCCGGCCGATGCCGCCGGGAGAAAGGACTCCGCGAGATCTCCGCAGTGGTCCGCGAGAATCACCTTCTTCGCGAGTCCGACTGAGAACCGCCAGAGGCCGTTTGAAAAGCTGACGGACGTCATCTTCCGCGAGACGAACTGCCTCTTCATGTCCGGATAGCGCGCAATCGGACCCTCGGAGACCTGATGGAACAGAGAGGTGTAGAGAAGGAGGTCTGCGTAATTTTTCTCCGCGTCACATGTTCCGGCGCGCACATCAGCCATATATGAAATCAGCTTGAATGTATAAAATGAAATGCCGAGCGGAAGCGCGATGGAGAAGGCAGCCTTCCCGAGCGTAAACGTGCTGACAAAAAATCCCGTATACTTGAAGATACCCAGGACGACGAGACAGATAGCGACTCCTGCGGCCAGATACACGCCTGCTCTCCGCCCGTCGCCTTCTGCTCTGAAGTCCCCGATCAGAAGTCCGATCCGCCATACAACTGCTGTCATGATCAGGAGCAGAATCAGATATCCGATGCCTCCGAAGACATAAAAAATCAGAGATGCTGCCAGCAGCACCCGGTTGCGCCTCTCATTCGTACCCGCGCGCCAGTAGATCAGCAGGAACAGCGGCAGAAAAAGGCACAGAAAGATCATGCTTGAAAAAGCCATACCAGTAACTCCTTGAACGTGATAATCATATATATTCATTATACCGGAAACGAAAGCATTATTCTATTCCAATCTGTAGCCGCGCAATACAAAACGAGCCCGGAATTTCTGATTCTTCGGAAATTCCGGGCTTTTCAAGAGCCGATGGTCAGACTCGAACTGACGACCTACGCATTACGAATGCGTTGCTCTACCAACTGAGCCACATCGGCCTGTGCAGATCAGCTCATGCCTGACCTGCAACAATGACTATTATACACGATCAATTTCGAATTTCAAGATGCAATTTCGAAAATTGTGTATTTTCTCACAGAAGTCCGTCGACAAGATCTGTGACGGAAGTGTCTGCATCCTCGATCTTACCGCCGTCGCACAAGCTCGCCAGCTCCGGGAGAACCGGAAGCGTCGCCGTATTGCTGATCTTATATTTTTCAGCCACCTCGGATGCCCCGCTCTTTCCGAACAAGTAGATCTTCTTCCCGCAGTCCGGACACTCGACATAGCTCATGTTCTCGACGAGACCGAGGACAGGGATATTCATCGTCTCCGCCATACGGACTGCCTTGCCGACGATCATCGAAACGAGATCCTGCGGCGATGTGACAATAATGATGCCGTCGACCGGCAGCGACTGGAAGACCGTCAGCGGAACATCACCTGTTCCCGGCGGCATATCGACATAGAGGACATCGAGATCGCCCCAGATGACGTCCGTCCAGAACTGTTTGACAGCTCCGGCGATGACCGGACCTCTCCAGATAACAGGCTCCTCACTGTCTGGCAGAAGGAGATTGATGGACATCACCTTAATCCCTGTCTTTGTTGCAGCCGGAATCAGGCCGTCGTCGCTTCCGGTGACCGTCTGCCCCTCGATGCCAAAGATATGCGGAATCGAGGGTCCTGTGATATCTGCATCAAGAATTCCGACCTTCTGTCCCTTCCGCGCGGACTCCGTCGCAAGAAGAGAGGTGACAAGTGATTTGCCGACACCTCCCTTGCCACTCACGACGCCGATTACTTTCTTAATGTGCGCTCCCTTGTTCGGGGCCGCAAGAAAACTCTTCGGGTCTCTCGAAGCGCAGTTCTCTCCGCAACTCGAGCAATTATGATTACATGTATCTGCTGGCATATATATTCTCCTTTAACTATTATTTTATAAATTTGATGTTCTGCGGTATGCACGCGCCCCGGTCTCTCCGGCTGCGCTGTCTTCGGTGTCCGCAGAGCTACCTGCTGAAGACTCATGTTCCGCGGAGTCTTCAAAGGCAGTCTCGTACTTCCGGTCAAGCTTCCGGGTCTTTTGTCTGCTGCCCTGTGACCGGTTCAGGATCTTCCGTATCATCTGCCCCGGAGCGCTCCTCCCCGGTCTCTCCGGCTGCGCTGCCTTCTGTGCCTGCAGAGCTCCCTGCTGAAGACTCATGTTCCGCGGAGTCTTCAGGAACAGGCTCATACTCCGCAAGATCGACATCTGCGTCCGGGCAGGCATCGTCCTGCTGCCGCTCCTCCTGCTCCTTTCCGGAATCTGGCTTCCGGCCATCCTCTATTTCGCCGGAAGATGCATTCTTTTTCATCGCGTGGAACCGTCCGGCAGACCAAATGGCCGCCACAAGTCCCGTCGCGCCGTCATAGGTAAAAAAGATTCCGGACAGGAATATGATCTTCTTCTGAATAAATTTCGGATACACAATCAGCAGAATGCCAAGCGCAAGCGACACAAAGCCGAGCAGAAGAATGATCCACCAGCGCCTTGCCTCCATGTGACGGAGATCAATGGCATTCTGGATCTCTACTGCGCTTCCGGCAAAGAGCAGGATACCAAAAATAATGGCCGCATAATCGACCATGTGCGCCTGAAAAATAACGCAGAGAATGCCGAGCACGATCAGCACACAGCCTGCGAAAAGATCTGTGGCAAGCAGCGACTTCTTTCTGTGGCTCGCCGCATACAGGATCAGCCTCCACACGCCGATTGCAGTGGCCGCTGCGCCGATTGCATAGCCGATCACATCTCTCACCTGACTGTTGAACACAATCAGCAGAATTCCTGCCGCCAGATAAAAGACAGAGACCAGCAATGTCGCATTACGTATCTTCTTCAGTACCTCTTCATCAAGGATCTCCGGCATACCTGTTCTTCCTCCCTGCTAGTGCCCGGTCCGGCCTGCCTCCGGCCCCTTTCGTGAGCGGCATCGCCGCCTCCCGGCCGATCAGAACAGATCGACCCAGTCTCCTATGTTGCTTGCGTCAAACCGGTACGGATCTCCAAGAACGATCTCCGTTCCATCATCCGCCGCAGTCTGTACCTTGAACGATCCCAGATCGCCGGCTGTAAACATGTCTCCCTCCGCGCCGGTCAGATCCGATCCCGAGGCGAGATCAACGGACACCCACGCAGTCAGCTCTCCAAGAGACACCGGGTTCCAGAGGTAAAAGTACGGGCATACCTTGTCATCTCCGACATACGGCTGCATGGCGGACGGAAGTCCGAAGCCCGTGACCTTGACGTCCGAGCCGAGATCCTCGATGCACTGGCACGCAGCCCCGATCGCCGTCGTCGTCGGGACAAGCAGAACCTTCAGGTCCGGATAGCTCGTCAGAAGCGCCTTCGTCTGATCGTAGGATTTCTGGTACGCGCCGTCTCCGTATGCCACCTCCATCATTGTGAGGTTTGAGTAGCGGTCGTCCTTCATGTCTCCCTTGAGGGCGCTTATCCACTCGTTCTGACTGGAAGAAGTCGATGACGCCGAGAGGATGGCCCATTCTCCCGCGCCTCCCGTGAGATCGTAGACAGCCTCCATAAATGTCTGCGCAATTTTATCTGTGCTCGTCTGGCTGATCTGGAGCTCGCGGCTCTTCACATCCGCCGCATTGTCAAATGAACACACATCGATTCCGGACTTCATGGCGTCCTTTAAGGCATCCGAGACAGAGTCGGCATCAACCGGGGAAATAGCGATGCAGGCCGCGCCTTCCTCTGTCAGCCTCTTGATTGCCTTCAGCTGATCAGAGGCCGCATTCGATCCGGGTCTGACGATTTCATAAGTCTTTCCCTCCTGCTCCATAATTTTTGTGAAGCCCTGGGCCGCGAGCGCATCCGCGCCGCTCTCATCGTCGCTCGATAAAATCATGGCATATTTTCCCGATGTCTCCTCGCCGGACTCAGTTCCGGACTCCGTTGTCTTCGTCACGTGCGTTGTTTTGCCGCAGCCGGCGAGAAGAGCCGCTGCCGTCACCGCTGCCATAAAGGCAGCCAGGATTCTCTTTTTCATCTATCACACTCCGTCGTTGTTTGTCCCGGCCGTTCCCCGCTCTCCCGGCTGAGATGAATGTCAAGCTGGTTGTAAGGAATTTCGATTCCTTCCGCGTCGAACGCCTTTTTGATTTTCTCGCAGAGACTGTGTCTGACCGAAAAATAGTCCGCAGGATCGACCCAACCGGTGTATCCAATGGTCACGGAACTTGCGGCAAGTGATCGGACAAAGACACTCCCTGTCTGTCCGTACTCCGGCTGTTCCTTCAGACGCCGCTCCTCAGAGGTGACAGACTGCACGACGGCCTTGGCCCGATCAAGGTCAGCGTCGTAAGATATGCCGACGCTGTCCGACAGAAACCGCAGGCCATGAACCGTGCAGTTGATCATCGAATTATTGGTCATCTGCTGGTTCGGCACGACGACGTTTGTCCCATCCGGTGTGTAGATCGTCGTATAGAACATATCAATTTTCTTGACCGTTCCCTCAATACCACTGTCGACGATCACATAGTCACCCACAACAAATGGCTTGAGGAAAATGATCAGCACGCCGCCGGCGAAATTTGCCATCCCGCCCTGCAGAGCGAGGCCAAGACCGACTGTGACGGATCCGAAAATGCCGAGGATTGTCGTATTGTTGACGCCGAGCTGTGTGAGAAGCATGACCGCGACGAGAATTTTCAGCACGACCCGCACAAGATTTGCGAGGAACGTCACGGCAGTCATCTCATCCGTCCGCGAAAGCCAGCGCTTCAGGAACCACCGTGTCAGCTTGTTGATAACCTTGCACGCGATCCAGTAAATGAGAAGCGCGGTACCGATATGCAGCATTGTCTTCCCGATGGCTGGCAGGACCTTCGAATTAAAGAGCTCTGACAGTGAGAACTCCTCATCTGCCACAGTCTGTGTACCAATGATCATCCGCATCACTCACCCTGATAGCGGAATACAGCTGCCGAGCGCGCCGCGATCCGGAACCGCAGGCTGTCCGCCCGCTCATCCTTCTCCTCGTGACTTGTGCTTCTGACCCGCGGGTTGACCTCACCCGATCCGCCAAACGCCTTGCTATCTGAGTTGATGACCTCCTTGTAGCGGCCCGGATACGGCACACCGGCCTGATACGGATCGTATGCCTCATCGGAAATATTGACTGCAACAAGCAATGTGTCTGTTCTGTCAATTCCTCGCCGGACAAATGTCACCACACCGTTCTCCGTGTCGGTCGTATTGATCCACTCGAAGCCGGATTCATTGTAGTCATTTTTTGACAGGGCCGGCTCCTCCGCATACATTCGAATCAGGGCACGGAAGAAATCCGTCTGTTCATCCTCACCCTCCGTCAGAAGCTTCTTGCCCGGATGCGTGAACAAAAAGACATAGGCAAGCCTTGCGAGCGCCTGTCTCTTCTCCGGTGTGTCGCCGTCAATACTCTTAAGAAACGTCTCCGTACTGAACGGGCCGAGCGTCCGGGACAGGCTGATTATATAGTGCTCAAAGAAATGGTTCAGCATTCCGTTCTGAAGAACAGCCAGATTTTTCTTTCTATCCTTCTCCTTCATTGCAAGAAAGCTCAGGGCATCCTGCGTAAAATGAAGGTTCCACTTGTAATCAAAGCCAAGACCATCTTCATCTGAGGGAGCCGTCGTATCCGGCCAGTCAACATGCTCCTCCATGATAAGGAGTCCGTCCGGGAATCTCTTCTTGAAGACAGCAGACAAGTTGCTGAGGAAGTCGATGCCCTCGAGATTTTCGGCGGACCCGTATATATTGGCGACCCACTGGCCGTCCGGTCTTTCATAGTCATTCCGGAGCATGGACGAGCAGTCGTCAAGCCGCAGTCCGTCCGCGTGATACTCCCGCATCCAGAAGACAGCATTAGAGATCAGGAAACTCCTGACCTGCGGCCGCCCATAGTTGTAGAGCTTTGATCCCCACACGGGGTGCACGCCCTGCCTCGGGTCTAAATGTTCAAAGAGACAGGTGCCATCGAAGGACGCCATCCACCTGGTGTCTGCCGAGAACTGGGCTGGCGTCCAGTCAAGAATCACGCCGATATTCTCGCTGTGCAGCGTATCGATAAAATACTTGAAATCCGCCGGCGTTCCGTAACGGCTCGTCGGAGCGTAATAACCGGCCGTCTGGTATCCGTTGCTCTTGTCATCCGGATATTCCATGACAGGCGTAAGTTCAATGTGCGTGTAGCCGAATTCCTTCGCGTGCGCCGCGATCTTCGGGGCCATCGTGCGGTAAGTCGCCTCTCCCTCTTTTTCCCTTGCAGCCCATGCCGCGAGCCGGCACTCATAGATCGCGACCGGCAGTCCCGTTGTATCAGCGCGCCGGTTTCTCATTTCCAGATAGTCGCGGTCGTGCCAGCGGTACCGGAGATCGCCGACAAGAGATGACGGGCGGTCGCCCAGGACAAACTCTGTTCCGAACGGGTCCGGTCTCGTGTAGACCATCCCGTTCTTCAGCCTGAGCTCATACGCATATTCCGTGCCTTCTTCAAGATACGGAATGAACAGATCGAAGATGCCGCTCTCCTCGTGGTAAGTCATCGGATATCTGCGGCCATCCCACTTGTCAAACGGGCCGACGACGCTCACACGGAATGCATTCGGCGCCCAGAGTGCGAAATACACCCCCTTCGTACCATCGATCTCCATGACATGGGCGCCCATCCAGCGGCTGACCCGCTCGGAAATGCCCGCCGAGAACCGGCTTGCGGCCTCCTCCGTCATCGCGCCGGGATAAGCATACGGATCCCCCGCAATTGTCCCATCGATCTCAAAATCATGCGGGGCCGGACGCCTCCCGCCGACGAGGACGGCAAAATAGCCGTTCTCATCCTCCATGAACATCGGATAGCGCTTGCCCGTCCGCCGGTCGATCAGCACCGCGGATTTTGCACCCGGGCAGAAGCACTGGTAGATCGTTCCTTCCTTCACCCGCTTCGGGGCCATTACATCCCCCGGATGATTCATTTCCGCGTAGATAATATCTTCGATACGCGGCCAGTCCATATAAGCATATGCCTTGTCCGTCATAGTCGAATCTCCTCATGCCGCCCCGTCACCGGAGGCTTTATTTTATGATCCGTACCTTCAGCACATCGCTGATCGCGGACAGCTTCGCCGCGATGTCGTCCGTCAGTTTCGTGTCCGTGTCAATCAGGGTGTAAGCATACGCGCCGCGGCTCTTATTAAAGACATTCGCGACATTGATGCCTGCCTCACCGAGAACGCCTGTCAGCTGTGCGAGAAGGTTCGGCTCATTTCTGTGGTTAATGGCGACGCGGCCGGCTGTCATGCAGACGCCCATGTCGCAAGCCGGATAATTGACTGAATTCCTGATATTGCCATTCTCGAGGTAATCGCGAACCTCGCGGACCGCCATGGCGGCGCAGTTGTCCTCAGACTCCTTCGTCGATGCGCCGAGATGCGGAGTGATGATTGTATTCGGAATACCTTCGATCTTCGGAGTCACAAAGTCTGTGACATACTTTCTGACTTTTCCGCTCTTCAGCGCCTCTACGAGCGCATCCTCGTCGACAAGGCCGTTTCTCGCAAAATTGAGAAGCACGACGCCGTCCTTCATTTTCGCAAAGCCATCCGCAGAGATCATGCCGCGTGTGCCATCATTCAGAGGCACATGGATTGTGATGAAATCGCAGGTGCTGTAAATCTCACTAAGGTCTTTGACATACTTGATCTCACTGGAAAGATTCCACGCCGCATGCAAAGAGACATACGGATCATAGCCATAAACCTCCATGCCGAGTGACACAGCTGCATTCGCAACCATGACGCCGATTGCGCCGAGACCGATGATACCGAGCTTCTTGCCGGCGATCTCGCTGCCCGCGTACTGCTTTTTCTGCTTCTCGACGCGCTTTGCGAGATCATCGGTATTATCCTGCTTCTCCAGCCACTCGATGCCCCCAATGATGTCGCGTGACGCGAGCAGCATACCAGCAATGACAAGCTCCTTGACTCCGTTTGCGTTGGCGCCCGGTGTATTGAAGACGACAATACCCTGATCCGCGCAGCGGTCGAGCGGGATGTTGTTGACACCTGCACCCGCGCGGGCAATACATTTCAGATCGGAGTCAAACTCCATGTCGTTCATCTTTGCGCTTCTCACGAGAACGGCATCAGACTTGTCACTCTCACCGACCTCTCTGTAGTCGTCTGTAAAGAGCCTGAGCCCGACATTTGAAATATTATTGAGGCATCTGTATGTGTACATCGCTTGTCCCTCCCATTGTATAATTATTTACAGTTTAATATCGTCCTGATCAAATGCCTTCTCAATCGCCTTGCCCGCCGGTGCCATCGGGAAGACCATGTCGTCCTTTCCGATCCGGCAGTCAATGACGACCGGTCTGCCGGCATTAAGCGCCGTCTTCAGAACCTCGTCCACGTCTTCAAGCTTTGTGATCCGGAGGCCGAGAGCTCCCATGCCCTCCGCGATCTTCACATAGTCGATCCCGTCGTCAAGAACTGTGTTTGAATACCGTTCTCCGTAGAAGAGATGCTGCCACTGGCGAACCATGCCGAGAACCTCATTGTCCATGACGATCTCAATGACATTAATCTTGTTCCGAACAGCCGAGATCACCTCGACGAGGTTCATGCGGAAGCATCCGTCGCCCCCGATATTGACGACTGTTCTGTCCGGAAATGCAGTCTTCGCTCCGATTGCTGCACCGAGACCGTAGCCCATCGTGCCCAACCCGCCGGAAGTCAGCAGCTGCCGCGGCTCCTTGTATTTGTAATACTGTGCCGTCCACATCTGATGCTGGCCGACATCGGTCGTGATGATCGCGTCACCATCCGTGAGCTTGTAGAGCTCTTCAATGACATACGGCCCCGTGACCACACTGTGATCGTATTTTAGCGGATGCTCGGAGCGGTATGTATTCATCCATCTGATCCACTCCTCGTGCTTTGCCGGCTGTACCTTCTGAAGAAGCCTGATCAGGCTCTCCTTCAAATCGCCGACTACAGAGCAGTCACAGATGACATTCTTGTCGATCTCGGCCTCATCGATATCCATGTGGATGATCTTTGCCTGATGGGCGAAGGCCCTCGTGTTGCCCGTGTCACGGTCAGAGAAGCGGCAGCCGAGGGCAATCAGGAGATCGCAGTTTGCCGCCGTATTATTTGCCGTCTTTGTGCCATGCATGCCGAGCATACCCATATACAGGGGATCTGTTCCCGGAAACACGCCCTTGCCCATCAGCGTATCTGCAACGGGTGCATCAATTCTGTGCGCAAGCTCACGGACCTCATCAGCCGCACCGGACGCGACCGCACCGCCGCCGACGAAAATCATCGGCTTCTTTGCCTTCGCGATCAGAGCCGCTGCCTCCTCCAGATCCTTGTAACGGATTGACTCGATCTTCCTCGGAATCTCCTCGGGAACAACCGGCGTATAGTCGCATTTCGCGGCTGTCACATCCTTCGTGATATCGACCAGGACAGGGCCCGGGCGTCCGCTCTTTGCGATCCGGAACGCTCTCCGAATTGTAGGCGCGAGGGACTTCACATCCTTGACAAGACAACTGTACTTTGTAATCGGCATTGTGATGCCCGTGATGTCGACCTCCTGGAAGCTGTCGCGGCCGAGAAGGTTCACGCCGACATTGCATGTAAATGCGACAAGCGGGACGGAGTCCATGTACGCTGTCGCAATGCCTGTGACGAGGTTGGTCGCGCCAGGACCCGATGTGGCCATGCAGACACCGACTCTTCCCGTGGCCCGCGCGTAGCCGTCGGCAGCGTGGGCTGCCCCCTGCTCGTGAGAAGTCAGGATGTGACGAATTTCATTGCTGTGCTTATATAACTCATCGTAGATATTGAGGATTGTGCCGCCCGGATAGCCGAACACAGTGTCAACTCCCTGTTCCTTCAGGCACTCGATGACAATTTCGGAACCGCTTAAGATCATGAATCAGAGAACTCCTTTCACATGTAAACTCAGTTGTCTGCCTTCGGCACCTGAAGCACGGCTCCGCGGCTTCCGGATGTAACCATCGCTGCATATCTCGCAAGATATCCCGTCGTGATCTTCGGCTCTCTCGGCTGCCACTTTGCCTTTCTGGCCGCGAGTTCTTCATCCGGCACGCGGACATTCAGCTTCTTCTCCGGAATATTAATCTCGATGATATCACCCTCCTCGATCAGGGCAATCGGGCCGCCGACAGCCGCCTCTGGAGAGACATGGCCGATCGCCGCGCCGCGGGACGCCCCTGAGAAGCGGCCATCTGTGATCAGCGCGACAGAGCTTCCGAGCCCCATCCCGATGATTGCGGATGTCGGGTTCAGCATCTCACGCATACCCGGACCACCCTTCGGCCCCTCATACCGGATGACAACGACGTCTCCCTTGTTGATCTTTCCGCCGAGGATCGCCGCAATTGCATCGTCTTCGCAGTCGAACACTCTCGCCGGTCCCTCATGGATGAGCATCTCCGGAGCCACCGCGCTCTGTTTGACGACGCCGCCCTCCGGAGCGATATTGCCGGACAGAAATGCAAGGCCGCCCTCCTGCATGTACGGATTGTCAATCGGACGGATGACCTCCGGATTCCTGTTGACAGCCCCGGCGATATTCTCACCGACCGTCTTCCCAGTCACTGTCATGCAGTCGAGATTCAGAAGATTCTTCCTGGAGAGTTCATTCATGACTGCATAGACGCCGCCTGCCTCATTGAGCTGCTCCATATAGGTCGGACCGGCCGGTGCAAGGTGGCAGAGATTCGGTGTCTTTGCGGAGTACTCATTGATGATCTCCATATTGAGTTCAATGCCGACCTCATGGGCAATTGCCGGAAGGTGGAGCATCGTGTTCGTGGAGCAGCCGAGTGCCATATCGACAGTCAGCGCGTTCTCAATCGATTTCCTGGTGATAATGTCGCGCGGACGAATATTCTGTCTGTACATCTCCATGACCTGATTGCCGGCGTGCTTGGCGAGACGGATGCGTGCCGAGTAGACGGCCGGAATTGTGCCATTGCCGCGAAGGCCCATGCCGATCGCCTCTGTCAGACAGTTCATGGAATTGGCCGTGTACATGCCGGAGCAGGAGCCGCAGGTCGGGCAGCCGAACTCCTCGTATTCCTCAAGTCCCGACTCATCCAGAGTTCCCGCCTGCCGTCTTCCGACAGCCTCGAAAATGCTGGAGAGAGAGGTCCTGTGTCCATCCACGTGGCCGGCCAGCATCGGGCCGCCGCTGACAAAGACAGTCGGAATATTGAGACGCGCCGCCGCCATCAGAAGGCCCGGAACGTTCTTGTCGCAGTTCGGAATACAGACCATCGCGTCAAACTGATGGGCCTGAATCATTGCCTCTGTGGAGTCCGCGATCAGATCGCGGGTCACGAGGGAATATTTCATGCCTGTGTGTCCCATGGCGATTCCGTCGCAGACGGCGATTGCCGGAATGACAACAGGGTAACCGCCTGCTTCTGCTACGCCGAGCTTGACGGCATCTGCAATCTTGTCAAGGTTCATATGTCCCGGAACGATCTCATTCCAGGAGCTGACAACCGCGACGAGCGGCTTGTTCATTTCTTCTTTTGTCACGCCGAGCGCATTCCAGAGCGCGCGGTGCGGAGCCTGCTGAAGCCCCTTTTTGACTCTGTCACTTCTCATGGTCCATATTCTCCTCTCTGCTTACAGGCCGGAACCCTCCGCCGGACCTGCAGCCTCTGTCTGATTGTCTTATTTCATTCTAGCGAGAACCGCATTTCCCATCTCTTCCGTGCCGACAAGCGTGCAGCCATCCGACATGATGTCGGCCGTGCGAATGCCATCCCGCAGCACCTCGCGAACCGCACTCTCGACGGAATCCGCCTCTCTGTCCATATCGAGTGAATAGCGGAGCAGCATCGCCGCGGAGAGGATCGTTGCGATCGGATTCGCAATGCCCTTGCCCGCGATATCTGGCGCGGATCCGCCGCTCGGCTCATAGAGGCCGAATTTTGTCTCGTTGAGAGAAGCCGAGGACAGCATGCCGATCGAGCCGGCAATCATGGACGCCTCATCGGAAAGAATGTCTCCGAACATATTCTCGGTCAGCAGGACATCAAACTGTCCCGGGTTCTTGACGAGCTGCATTGCGCAGTTGTCGACCAGCATCCAGTCAAAGGTGACGTCCGGATAGGACTTTGCAACCTCTGTCACAACCGCTCTCCAGAGTCTCGACGAATCGAGGACATTGGCCTTGTCGACGAGTGTGACATGCTTTTTTCTCTTCTCCGCGATGTCAAATGCCTTGACCGCTGCCCTTCTGATCTCATGCTCACTGTAAGTGAGTGTATCAGTCGCAACCTTCTCTCCGTCCACGTCTTCCGTGAAGCGGTGTCCGAAATAGAGACCGCCGGTCAGCTCCCGTACCATCATCAGGTCAAAGCCGTTCTTTATAATCTCCTCCTTCAGAGGGCATGCGCCCTTCAGCTCCGGATAGAGATAGGCCGGACGAAGATTTGCGAAAAGGCCGAGGGACTTGCGGAGCTTCAGAAGTCCTGCCTCCGGACGGAGATTCGGGGCCAGCTTGTACCAGGGAGAGGTCTTCGCGTCACCGCCAATCGAGCCCATCAGGACGGCATCGCATGCTTTGCATGTCGCAATCGCCTCGTCTGTGAGCGGAACACCTGTCGCATCAATCGACGCGCCGCCCATCAGGACTTCACTGTATGAAAATGTATGGCCGCTCATGTCAGCGGCTTTATCGAGAACTCGTTTTGCCTGTTCCACAATCTCCGGGCCGATTCCATCGCCGCGGATCAGAGAAATTTTATAATTCATTCTGACACCTCTTTATTCAGATTAGAAATTACTATAACTCAAAAAATAGACGAATTCAACAAATCCCGGCAACAAAGTAATTGCGGCTAAAGAGAGCAAAGAAGCCGCCGCACGCACGGGTCTCTCTGACCGGCGGGCAGCAGCTCCTTATTTCAGATCATTATTTCTTTTCGGATTTGTCCTCTGCCGGTGCCTTTTTATCAGCCGGCTTGGCATTTGCCGCCTTCTTTTCGGACGGAGCATCGCCGTAACCGTCGGAAGCCTTCTCAACCTCAGCGATCGCCGTCTTTTTCATCGGGATGCGGCAGTTCTTGTTATTGCCGAACTCGACAATCACGTCATCGTCTGTGATGTCGAGAACAACTCCATAGAAACCGCTCGTCGTCACAACGCTGTCACCCTTCTCAAGGTCATTCAGCATCGCGCTCACGCGGTTCTGTTCCTTCTTCTGCGGGCGGATCATCAGGAAATACATGAGCGCGATCATCGCGACAATCCAGATGAGAAGCACGCCTGTGCTGCCCGCCGCCGAACTGCTGGCTAAAATCAGATTCATAATCATTGCCTCCTGAATACTGTCTATCGTATACCTACGAATATTTCTATATTACACGAAAATGCGAACCCGTACAAGTCTTATTCGACTCTGAATCACTGTCTCTGTCTCATCGGTGTATTGACGACCGGATGCTCAGCGTAGCCCGCGAGTTTTTCCTTCTTGAATTCCGCGAAGCGGTGCTCCTCTATGGCCTTTCGGATCTCCTCCATGAGATTGTTGTAGTAATAGAGGTTGTGCATGACGCACAGACGCATGCCGAGCATCTCATTTGCCTTGAGGAGGTGGCGCAGATATGCCCTCGAGTACCGGCGGCACACGGGGCAGCCGCAGTTTTCATCGATCGGACGTGGATCTGTCGCATACTGCGCATTGAACAGATTGAGATGGCCGTGATCGGTATAGACGTGGCCGTGGCGTCCATTTCTCGAGGGATAGACGCAGTCGAAGAAATCAATGCCGCGTTCAACGCCCTCGAGAATATTGGCCGGTGTACCGACGCCCATAAGATAGATCGGCTTATTCTGCGGGAGATAAGGAACAACTGCGTCAATCACGCGGTACATTTCTTCATGGGTCTCACCGACCGCAAGTCCACCGATCGCGTAGCCGTCGAGGTCCATGTCCGCGATGGCCTGCGCGTGGCGAATCCGAATGTCCTCATAAATGGCGCCCTGATTGATACCAAAGAGAAGCTGGTGTGGGTTCAGCGTGTCCGGCAGACTGTTCAAGCGGTTCATTTCCGTCTTGCAGCGCGCCAGCCAGCGAGTTGTGCGCGCCACTGATTTCTCCACGTAGTCCCGCTCAGCGAGCGCATTCGGGCACTCATCGAAGGCCATTGCAATCGTGGATCCGAGATTCGACTGAATCTGTATGCTCTCCTCCGGTCCCATGAAGATTTTCCGTCCGTCGATATGGGAGTGGAACGTGACCCCCTCCTCGCTTATATTGCGAAGCTTCGCGAGTGAAAAGACCTGGAAGCCGCCCGAGTCTGTGAGCACAGGGCCGTCCCAGCAGGAAAACTTCCGTACGCCGCCCATTTTTCTGACGACATCATCGCCGGGGCGCACATGCAGATGATAGGTGTTGCAGAGCATAACCTCTGTCTTCAGATCGTGGAGCTCTGGTGCCGCGACAGCCCCCTTGATGGCAGCGGCAGTGGCCACATTCATAAAAACCGGTGTCTCGATCGTGCCGTGAACGGTCGTGAGGCGGGCGCGCCTGGCCCGTCCGTCCGTCGTCAGAATTTCGTACATAAGTCTCCTTTCGCTGACAAGCATAGTCAGAATCTGCAAAAGCCTTTCGTAGTCAGAATCTGCAAAAGCCTCTCGCTGACAAGCATAGTCAGAATCTGCAAAAGCCTTTCGCTGACAAGCATAGTCAGAATCTGCAAAAGCCTTTCGCTGACAAGCGTAGTCAGAATCTGCAAAAGCCACTCCCTGCAGGGGGCACGCATTTGTCTTCTTCTGATTATATAGACCGGCCGGCAAAACCGCAAGGACAGTGGGAACGGTTTCACCAATGTGTCGCTTGTCAATTAGTTCTATGAGCCTTATAATACGCTTGATTCTTTGGTTGCTGCTAATAAATAAGAAATAATAAACAACAGGAAAAGGATAGTACATGAGTGAACATACATATACGCTTGGCATTGATATCGGTTCTACAACCGTAAAGATTGCTGTTCTTGACGAGAACGACAATCTTCTTTTCTCCGACTATCAGCGTCATTACGCAGAAATCCAGTCTACTGCCGGCAGGCTGATCAGAGAGGCCTACGAGAAGCTCGGTGACCTCAGGGTCTCTCCTGCCATCACCGGTTCGGGCGGACTGACGCTTGCGAACCATCTCGGTGTCCCGTTCGTACAGGAGGTCGTCGCCGTTTCCACTGCGATCCAGAGGCGCTGCCCGAAGACGGACGTCGCGATTGAGCTCGGCGGCGAGGACGCCAAGATCATTTATTTTGAAAATGGAAACATCGAGCAGCGAATGAACGGCATCTGCGCCGGCGGTACCGGCTCTTTCATCGATCAGATGGCGGACCTTCTGCAGACGGACGCGCCCGGCCTCAACGAGTACGCAAAGCACTATCAGGCGATTTATCCAATCGCTGCCCGATGCGGCGTCTTCGCAAAGACCGATATCCAGCCGCTGATTAACGAGGGCGCAACAAAAGAGGATCTCTCCGCGTCCATCTTCCAGGCCGTCTGCAACCAGACCATCTCCGGCCTTGCCTGCGGCAAGCCGATCCGGGGACATGTCTGCTTTCTCGGCGGCCCGCTTCACTTCCTCGACCAGCTCCGTGCTGCCTATGTCCGCACGCTGAAGCTCGACGAGGAGCACACGATCATCCCGGAAAATTCCCATCTCTTCGCTGCACAGGGCTCCGCCATGAACGCGATGAGCGCAGCCGAGGGCCTCGCGAGACAGGAGGAGCGCGCCTATGTTCCGGGCGAGCAGGAGACAAGTCTGAAGAGCCTGTCTGACCGTCTCGAGCACGGCGTCAAACTTCCGTTCGAGGTAAACCGCCTCGACCCGCTCTTCCCGACGAAGGAATCTTACGAGGAGTTCAAAGCCCGCCAGGACCAGTACAAAGTTGCCAAGCAGGATCTCTCCGCCTATCACGGAAAGGCCTTTCTCGGAATCGACGCAGGTTCGACGACGACAAAGACCGCTCTTATCTCCGAGGATGGCAGGCTTTTGTATTCATTTTATGACAATAACCACGGAGATCCTCTCGCCACCTCGATCCGGGCGATCAAGGAGACGTATGCACATATGCCGGACGATGTCGTCATCGCCGGATCCTGCTCGACAGGCTACGGCGAGGCACTCATCAAGTCCGCGCTGATGCTCGACGAGGGCGAGGTCGAGACGATTTCGCACTACTATGCAGCCCGCTTCTTTGATCCGGATGTTGACTGTATTCTCGACATCGGCGGTCAGGACATGAAGTGCATCAAGATCCGTGACCACGCGGTGGACGACGTCATGCTGAACGAGGCGTGTTCATCGGGATGTGGTTCATTTATCGAGAATTTCGCAAAAACTCTGAACTACAGCGTGCAGGATTTTGCGAAGGCCGCTCTCTTTGCGGAACACCCGATTGATCTCGGCACGCGCTGCACGGTCTTCATGAACTCGAAGGTCAAACAGGCGCAGAAGGAAGGGGCAACCGTCGCGGATATCTCCGCGGGACTCGCATACTCAGTCATCAAGAACGCACTCTACAAGGTCATCAAGGTTTCAGACGCGACTGAACTCGGCCGCAACATCGTCGTGCAGGGCGGAACTTTCTACAACGACGCAGTCCTCCGCGCATTTGAAAAAATCGCGGACTGCGAGGTCATCCGGCCGGACATCGCGGGCATCATGGGCGCGTTCGGCGCCGCTCTGATCGCACGCGAGCGCTATGATGAGTCGAAACCGACGACCATGCTCTCGCTCGACAAGATCAACTCCTTCAAGTATTCGACGTCGATGACACACTGCCACGGATGCACGAACCAGTGCCGTCTGACAGTCAACAGCTTCTCCGGCGGCAGAAAATACATTTCCGGCAACCGCTGTGAGCGGGGCATCGTCAAGCAGAAGAACAAGGACAACCTTCCGAACCTCTACGATTACAAGCTGAAGCGGCTCTTCAGTTACCGGCCGCTCACCGCGGACAAGGCGCCGCGCGGCAAGGTCGGCCTTCCGCGCGTACTCAATATGTATGAGAACTATCCTCTGTGGTTCACGTTCTTCACAAAGCTCGGCTACGAGGTCGTTCTCTCGCCGTCGTCGACGCACAAGCTCTACGAGCTCGGCATTGAGTCAATTCCATCCGAGTCCGAGTGCTACCCGGCCAAGCTCGCGCACGGTCATATTACATGGCTGATCCGCCAGGGGGTGAAGTTCATCTTCTACCCGTGCATTCCGTTCGAGAGAAATGAATTTCCGGGGGCTGTCAATCACTACAACTGCCCGATCGTCACCTCCTACGCGGAAAATATCAAGAACAACGTCGAGGAACTCCGTGACCCGTCGATCCGCTTCATGGACCCGTTTCTCGCGCTCTCCAGCGAGAAGATCATGACCGACCGTCTCGTCGAGATCTTCAGCGACATCCCGAAGATCGAAGTCCAGAATGCAGCGCACGCGGCCTGGGCGGAGCAGGCACAGTACCGGCGTGATGTCGAGGCCAAGGGCGTCGAGACGCTGAAATATCTCGAGAAGACCGGCCGCCATGGCATCGTCCTCGCGGGCAGGCCGTACCACATTGATCCGGAGATCAACCACGGCATCCCGGAGCTCATCAACTCCTATGGCATGGCGGTCCTCTCCGAGGACTCAATCTCACAGCTCGGCACCCTTGAGCGCCCGATCCGTGTCAACGACCAGTGGATGTTCCACACGAGGCTGTACTCTGCCGCAAACTACGTGAAAAAGACGGACAATCTCGACATCATTCAGCTGAATTCCTTCGGCTGCGGTCTCGACGCGGTGACAACTGACCAGGTGCAGGAGATCCTCTCCCGCTCCGGCAAGATCTACACGTGCCTCAAGATCGATGAGGTCAGCAACCTCGGTGCCGCGCGCATCCGGATTCGCTCCCTGCTCGCCGCCATCCGTGTCCGTGAGCAGAAAAAGCCGGAGCGCGAGATCAAGTCGGACAGGCAGACGATCATCCCGTTTACAGAGGAGATGAAGAAAAAGTATACGATTCTCGCTCCGCAGATGTCGCCGATCCATTTCCGGATTCTGCAGCATGCATTCAACTCCGAGGGCTTCAACTTCGAAGTCCTTGAAAATGACAACCGCGAAGCCATCGACATGGGACTCAAGTACGTCAATAACGACGCGTGCTATCCGTCGCTTCTGGTCGTCGGACAGCTCATGGCCGCGCTGAAATCAGGCAAGTATGATCTGGATCGCACGGCGCTCGTCATCACGCAGACTGGCGGCGGCTGCCGCGCGTCCAACTACATAGCATTTATCCGGCGCGCGCTGAATAAGGCGGGATACGAGAAAGTACCCGTTCTCTCGCTCAACTTCAACGGCTTCGAACCGCAGCCCGGATTCAAGATCACTCCGAAGCTTCTCGTGAAGCTCGTCTACTCAGTCGTCTTCGGCGATATCCTGATGAAGTGCCTCCACCGCATGCGCCCGTACGAGCAGGTGAAGGGCTCCGCGAACAAGATGTATGAGAAATGGAACCGCTACTGCTGCCATTTCATCGACGGCAGGTCGATCAGCTACAGGAAATACAAGCAGATCTGCAAGAGCATCATCCACGACTTCGACAACCTTCCAATCACGGATGAGAAAAAGCCGCGCGTGGGCATTGTCGGCGAGATTCTGGTCAAGTTCTCCCCGACCGCGAACAACCATCTCGCAGATCTTCTGGAGAAGGAAGGCGCAGAAGCCGTGATTCCGGATCTTCTCGACTTCTTCCAGTACAGCTTCTACAACGGCAACTTCAAGAGCGATAATCTCGGTTTCTCGAAGGCATACAAGCTGGAAATGAACGCAGCGGTTCAGGCTGTCGAGCTGATCCGCGGCGCGGCTACTGCGGAATTCAAGAAGAGCCGGCATTTTGATCCGCCGGCAAAAATCGCGGATCTCGCAAAGGCCGCATCTCCGATCGCGCAGAACGGCAATCAGACCGGCGAGGGCTGGTTCCTGACCGGTGAAATGCTCGAACTGATCGGCGAAGGGGTGCCGAACATCGTCTGCATCCAGCCGTTCGCCTGCCTTCCGAACCATATCGTCGGCAAGGGCGTCATCAAGGAGATCCGCCGCCGTCATCCGGAGGCAAATATCGCCGCGATCGACTATGATCCGGGTGCATCGGAGGTCAATCAGCTGAACCGCATCAAGCTGATGCTGAGCACAGCTGAGCAGAATCTAAGCAAACAGGAACATGCCTGAAAGGTAAGGACAAATGATACAATATGACCAGACAAGTCCCGAAAAGGCGGTCCTCGTCGGCCTCAACGTAAACGATGACCGCACCTTCGACAAGGCCATGCGGGAAATGAATGACCTCGCCGAGGCGGACGGAATCGAAATCTGTGAGACATTCTCGCAGAACCTTCCTAAGATGGTGACCGGTTTTTACACAGGCTCTGGAAAAATCGAGGAAATAAGAGCTTATCTTTCGATGAACGAGGACATTCGCCTCGTTCTCACGGTCAGTCAGCTGACCCCCGTGCAGCAGCGAAACCTCGCGGACGCGCTCGGCGTCTCCGTCATGGATCGCACAGCTCTGATACTCGATATATTCGCGCGGCGCGCAAGAACCCGCGAGGCGATTCTCCAGGTCGAGTACGCACGGCTCCAGTACCGGCTGCCCCGTCTCGCCGGCATGCACGATGAACTCAGCCGTCAGGGAGGTGCCTCCGGCGCGATGAGCAGCAAAGGCGCCGGCGAGAAAAAACTTGAGCTCGACAGGCGCTATATCGAGCGCCGGATGGCCGATCTCCGGAAGGAGCTTGAGACAGTCTCCCGGGAGCGCAATGTCCAGCGCTCCCGCCGCCTCCGCTCCGGTCTTCCGCGAGTCGCGCTCGTCGGTTACACCAATGCGGGAAAATCGACAATTATGAATGCGATGATCGACGCCGGCGGCGAAGAGGGCGGACAGAAAGTTTTCGAAGAAGACATGCTGTTCGCGACGCTCGACACAACTGTCCGCAAGATCACACCGCCGTCCGGCGACGGAGATGGATCGGATGTCATGCCATTTCTCCTCTCCGATACAGTCGGCTTCATCGATAACCTTCCGACAACACTCGTCAAGGCGTTCCGCTCGACGCTCGAGGAGACAAAGTACGCAGATCTTCTGCTCATTGTCTCGGATGTCTCAGATCCTGAGTACAGAGAAAACCTCTCAGTCACGGTGCGCACGCTCGAGGAGATCGGCGCAGGCGATATCCCGCGCATCTTCGTGTTCAACAAGGAAGATCTTCTCCCGGACAAGGTATCGAGCCTCATTTCATTTCCGGGAATCAGTGAGAGCGACGGCCGGATCACAATGTCAGCCAAAAACAGGGCAGACATCACCGGGCTGATGCACCTCATCTGCCAGAAGATCAATGAGGGCCGCATTTCCTGTGAGATGCTCATTCCCTACACCGACGGAGGAGCTTTGAGCCGCCTTATGGACGGCGCTGACGTCACGATTCTTGGCTATGAGGCGGACGGAACGCACATCAGAGCCGTTCTCGAGCGGGCAGATTACCAGCGGTTCGCATCTTATGTCCTTCCGGAAACATGAAAATGAAGAGCCGAAGGTCAGGCGGACAGCTTTCTCCAGACTACCGCCCCAAAAAAACGGGACAAAGCAGAAAATTGCTTTGTCCCGTTTTTTATTCCGGATTTGTCTCTGCCCATTGTTCCGGCAGACATTTTCTTCGAATTACAGGTTCGCCTGGACAAGCTTCGGCGTGAAACCGCCGGCCTCAAGAGCCTCCATGATCTGGTTCTTGTGGTCCGTGCCGAAGGACTCGATCGTGACCTTCAGCTCAACTGCCTCATTGCGATTCGTGCTGTAGAACTGATTGTGATCGAGCTTGATGACATTGCCCTTCTGATCTGCGATGATCTGGGCGACCTTAACGAGCATACCCGGTCTGTCCGGAAGAAGAACAGATACCGTGAAGATTCTGTCACGCATGATGAGACCGTTCTGGACGACAGAAGCCATCGTGATGACATCCATGTTGCCGCCGGAGAGAATGCAGACAATCTTCTTGTCGCGCACGTTGAGATGCTTCAGCGCTGCGACAGAAAGAAGTCCGGAATTTTCGACGACCATCTTGTGATTCTCAACCATATCAAGGAAAGCAGTGATCAGCTCGTCATCCTCAATCGTGAGCACGTCGTCGAGATTCTTCTGCAGGTACGGGAAGACCTTGTCACCGACCGTGAGAACAGCCGTACCGTCTGCAATCGTCGATGCGTGCGGAATTGTGACAACATGGCCCGCCTTCAGAGCCTCTGTGAGCGAGGGAGCTCCTGCCGGCTCGACTCCGATGACCTTGATCTTCGGATTCAGAAGCTTCGCGAGCGTAGAAACGCCGGTTGCAAGTCCTCCGCCTCCGACCGGAACGAGGATGTAGTCGACCGTTGGAAGCTCCTTAATGATCTCCATCGTAATCGACCCCTGACCGGTTGCGACAGCCGGGTCATTGAACGGATGGACAAATGTGTACCCGTTCTCCTCTGCCAGCTGCATCGCCTTCGCACACGCCTCGTCGTAGACGTCGCCATAGAGAACAACCTCTGCCCCGAGGTTTCTCGTCCGCTCGACCTTGATCAGCGGAGTCGTCGTCGGCATGCAGACAACGGCCTTGACGCCGCACTTTCTTGCTGCGTACGCGACGCCCTGTGCGTGGTTGCCCGCTGATGCTGTAATGAGACCCTTGGCCTTCTCCTCGTCACTCAGCGTGCTGATCTTGTAGTATGCGCCGCGGATCTTGTAGGCTCCCGTCAGCTGCATATTCTCAGGTTTCAGCCACACCTTGTTGCCCGTCTGGGCGGAAAAATAATCGCTGTACTGAAGCGGTGTCGGAAGCGTTACTTCTTTGACCTTCTCTGCTGCCTCTTCAAATGCGTCAAGTGTGAGCATTTCCATAATCTTGTCCTCGCTTCTTTAGTTTTTCTTGTTCTCCGGCTTGTCAAACAGCGCGTTGATGAAGTCGTCAGAATCAAATCTGTGCATGTCCTCGATCTGCTCGCCGACACCGATATATTTGACCGGTATGCCCAGCTCGGCCTGAATCGCAATCGCAACACCGCCGCGGGCTGTTCCATCGAGCTTTGTCAGAATAATGCCTGTGACACCTGCCGACTCGCCGAAATCTCTGGCCTGCTGGACCGCATTCTGTCCGGTGGCTCCGTCAAGCACCAGCAATGTCTCGACATAAGCTTCCGGATACTCCTTGTCGATGATCTTCCGGAGCTTCGCGAGCTCATTCATCAGATTCTTCTTATTGTTGAGCCGGCCAGCTGTATCAACCAGAAGAATATCCGTATCATGCGCCTTCGCGGACGCGATCGCGTCGTAGACGACAGAACCCGGATCAGCCCCCTCCTGGCCGCTGATAATCGGCACGCCGGCGCGGTGCGCCCACTCGGTGAGTTGTTCATTTGCCGCTGCGCGGTACGTGTCGGCCGCCGCCATGATCACTTTTTTTCCATCGTGCCTGAAAATGCACGCCAGTTTTCCGACGGAAGTCGTCTTGCCCGCTCCGTTCACGCCGATAACCATGACAACGGATTTCTTGTTTTCAAATGCAAAATCATCCGGACTCTGTCGCATCCGGCTGCGAAGTGAATTCACGAGAATCTCCGTGCAGTCCGCTGGCTTTTTGATCCGCCGGCTCCTGACCTCATCCCGGAGCTCATCAAGGATCTCCTCCGTCGTCCGGATTCCGATATCCCCCTTGATCATAATCTCCTCGAGGTCATCGTAGAAATCATCATCGATGACGTCATGCTGCTCGACGACGTCGCTCAGCCCGCGCACGAATGTCTCGCGCGTCTTCTTCAGGCCGCCGACTAGTCTGCTGAAAAATCCCATCGCCTGCTTCCTCTCTCCGGGCAGTCGCCCGCCCCTTTTTTCTGTATTGTAAGCCTTATTTCGAGAGCTTGTCTTCGATCAGATTGACCGAGACGAGCGTCGAGACGCCCTTCTCCTGCATCGTGATACCATACAGGCGGTCGCACTGGTTCATTGTCCCGCGCCTGTGAGTAATGATAATGAACTGCGTGTTCTTTGTCAACTTATGAAGATATTCGGCAAAACGGACGACATTGCTCTCGTCGAGGGCCGCCTCAATCTCATCGAGCAGACAGAACGGCGACGGCTTCAGGTTCTGGATCGCAAAGAGAAGTGCGATCGCCGTCAGTGACTTCTCGCCGCCAGAGAGCTGCATCATGTTCTGCAGCTTCTTGCCCGGTGGATGGGCAATAATGCTGACAGGCGCCTCAAGCACGTCGACGTCGGGGTCGAGCTCAAGCGTCCCGTGTCCGCCTCCGAACAATTCCTGAAACGCCTTGTCAAATTCCGTGCGGATCAGCGCGAACTGCTCTGTGAACTGCTTTCGCATCCCCTCATCCAGCTCCCGGATAATGCCCTTCAATGTGTCCTCGGATTTAATGAGGTCCTCGTGCTGGGCAGAGAGGAATTCATACCGTCCGCTCTGCTCTTTGTATTCCTCAATCGCGTTGACATTGACCGTCCCGAGTCCCCGGATTACATTTTTCAGTGAAGCAATCTGTTTTTTCACCGCAGCCCTGTCGCCGCTCTGTTCCGGAAGCACAACCGTGCGGATCTCGCTCGGCGTCATATTGTACTCGTCCCACATATAGGAGACGCGCTCCTCGCGGCCCTCCGAGAGCCGCTCCTTCTGCGCGTTCAGGCGGAAAGTCTCCTTGTCGAGTCTCGCCATGCGTTCCGACAGCTCGTCACGTTTTCTGAAGAACTCTCTGTGGCTCTCCGACAGGGACTGCTTCTTCTCTGCGAGTTCTGCGCGGCGCTCCGCCGTCTGCTCATCCTCTTTTTCTGCGGCGCGGATCGTCTCCTCAACCTCCGCGATCTGCTTCTGCTTCGCCCCGGCCTCGCTGGCGCTTCCCGTGATCGTTCCGGAAAGATCGCCAGACTGCTTTTCAAGATCCGCGATTTCACTGGCCAGACGCTTCACAGTATCCTCGCCAAAACGCTGCTGTTCTTCGGCCTGTGCGCGTTTCACGCGGACTTTCTCAAGTTTGTCCGCACATATTTCGCGGGCATGAGTCAGCTTCTCCTGTGTGCTCCGGAGGGAATCCGCCTTCTCGTTGATCTCCTTCTCAGAGCGGACAGAAGTCTCCAGCGTCTTCGCGATGTCATCGTTCTTTCCGCGGATCTCCGCCATCTGCGTCTCAATGCCGTTTCTCTCCTTCTCAAGAGAGCTCCTGTCGATGCCCGCCACGCGCAGCTGCTCATCCGCATTTTTCGCGCGGAGTGCAACTGTGTTCAGATCGAGCTGCAGTTTCTGGGCCTTCTCATTCACAGCGGAAATCCTGCCGCGGATCTCATTTCTTTTCGCGCGGTCCGTCTCAGACGCCTCGCGCAGCGCATCCGTCTCCTTCTTCAGTTTCTTCGTCTCAGCCGTCAGCGTGTCAATCTCACGGCGCCGGCCAAGCAGGTTCTCCGTATTCCGGAACGCGCCGCCGGTGATGGAACCTCCCGGCGCAAAGGATTCTCCCGCGAGCGTAACCATATAGGTGCTGTGGCGGTATTTCCGTCCGATCGCAATCGCGTGATCGATATTGTCCACAACGACAATTCTTCCGAGAAGATATTCCTTCAGGTTCTCATATTCCGAATCGGTACCAACAAGGTCAGCCGCGACGCCAATCACGCCGGTCTCCCTCAGTATGTCCCGGCTTCCGAGACTCCGCCCGCGGATACTCGTGAGCGGCAGGAAGGTACAGCGGCCGAGTCTGTTCGCCTTTAAGTATTCGATCAGGTACTTGGCTGTGGCCTCGTTGTCCGTCACAATATGGCGGATACTCCCGCCGAGCGCCGTCTCGATGGCTGTCTCATATTTCTCCGGAACGGAAATGAGATCCGCGACGACGCCGCGGATACCGGGATTTCTGTCCCTCTGCTCCATAATCTTCCGGATTCCGTTAGAATAGCCGTCGTAGTGCTCGGCCATCGCCTTGAGGGACGTGAGCCGCGATGCGTCGCGGTGGTACTGCTGCATCCTTTCCTCCAGATGCGCCGCGTCGTCGTTCATTTTCTTCCGGAGGGCGGCTTCCTCCCTCTCAAGCGACTCCCGCTGCCCCGCCAGCGCAGAGCTCTCATCCTTCAGCTCCCTCGATCTGGAAATGAAGGAATCAGCCTCCTTCCGCGCCGCGTCCTGCTGCTCGTGGAGGCGCAGAAGCCGCTGGTCAATCTCCGAGCGACGGATTTCCAGCTGCTCGAGCATTGTGTCGTAGTGCTGGATTCTGCTTTTCACGGAAGCGCGGCTGTTCAGCATGCCGATGACATCATTTTTCGCCGCGTCAATTCTGGCATTCGTATCCGCAAGCCTCTGATCGATATCAGAGAGCTTCTGTTCCGCCTCCTTCTCCTGCGCCAGGACGGTCTCATTTTCCTTTCGCTCTTCCGCCAGCTTCTTTTTCTCTGCACGGAGCTGCTCCGTGCGCTGCTGAATGGCCTCCGCAATTTCACTCCTGCGGGCCCTGTTCTGTTCGTCTGCGCTCCGAATCGATCGGATCTGCTCCTTCAGAACGTCGATCTGCCCGGAAAGCTGCTGACGGAGCAGCGCATTCTGCGAGGACTTTTTCGCGAGCTCCCCGGACTCCGTGTCAATCGAAGAGATGGAATTCTCAATCTCCTCATACTCGGCGCGCGTCCGGTCGAATTTCGCCTTCGTCTCCTCCATATCACCCATCGCGATCTGAAGACGGTTCTCGATTTCCTCGAGCTGCTTTCCGGTTCTCGCATCCTCGATCCGGAAGAGACCGATATCAAGAGATTTCAGCTCAGCCTTTTTGTCGAGGTACAGTCTCGCCGTCTTTGCCTGCTTCTCAAGCGGTCCCAGACGGTCTGTCAGCTCCTTCAGGATGTCGTTGACACGGAGCAGATCCTGATGTTCATTTTCCAGCTTTTTGAGCGCCGTCGCCTTCCGCCTCTTGAACTTGACGATTCCCGCAGCCTCATCGAAGAGTTCACGGCGCTCCTCCGGCTTCCCGTTCAGGATTCTCTCAACCTGTCCCTGGCCGATGATCGAGTATCCTTCCTTGCCGATACCGGTGTCATAAAAGATATCGTTGATGTCGCGGAGTCTGACCGGGGAATTGTTGAGCAGATACTCGCTCTCACCGGATCGGTACAGGCGGCGCGTCACAGTGACTTCCTCGTAGTCGACATCAAGCATGTGATCGCTGTTATCGAAGGTGATTGCAACGGAAGCGAAGCTCTGCGGCTTTCTCGACTCCGTTCCCGCGAAAATGACATCCTGCATGCCGCCGGCACGGAGCGACCTGGCGCTCTGTTCACCGAGAACCCAGCGAACCGCGTCGGCTACATTGCTCTTGCCGGAGCCATTCGGTCCCACGATGCCGGTGATTCCCTCGTGAAACTCAAATTTAAGTTTATTTGCAAATGATTTGAAGCCCTGGACTTCGATGGATTTTAAATACATGTCACCCCTGCTGCTTGAATAATTTCAGTGCTTCGGCGGCCGCCATCTGCGCAGCGGCCTTCTTTGTGCGGCCCGTTCCCGTGCCGAGATGCTTTCCCCCCGCATATGCGGCGACCGTAAAGCGCCGGTCATGATCCGGCCCGCTTTCATCAATCAGGCGGTATTCAACTTTCTCGTTCCGCTCCTGAATGATCTCCTGCAGCTTTGTCTTTGAGTCGCGGAACAGGTCCTCCTCGTGAAGATCAAGGAGGACAAATGTGCGGACAAATTCCGCTGCCTTCCCGAATCCGCCGTCAAGATAGATGGCTCCGATAACGGACTCCATGGCGTCAGAAATAACGGAGTCCTTATCGCGGCCGCCCATCTGTTCCTCGCCCTTCCCCAGCCTCAAGAAGGACGGAAGCCCAAGGTCTCTCGCGCATTTGGCGAGAGACGGCTCGCAGACCATGCTGGCGCGAAGCTTGGACAGCTCTCCCTCCATCCGCTCCGGAAACTTTTTATACAGATATTCGGAGCTCACAGTCTCAAGTACAGCATCTCCCAGAAACTCCAGCCGCTCATTGTGATGGCAGCCCTGCTTCCGGTGTTCATTTGCATAAGACGTATGTGTGAGCGCCAAAAGAAGCAGACTCTTGTCCTGAAATGTATATCCGATCCGCCTCTCAAGTTCTTTTAACTCTGGTTTCAATGATCTAATCCCACCTTTCTGCCACGCATTGTCCTGCCGGAACATCTCCGCTTTGCGGATGCCTTGCCGGCAGGATGTCTGCTCTTATCATTCCGGATGCTCCGCGGCCTTTGCCTTCTTCATCTGCCTCATCCGGGCAGCCTCGGCCTCCATCCGCTCTCTGATCTTTCCGTTCACGTCCTCCTCATAGAAGGTCAGGCACTGCTCAACCGCAATGCGGAATTCCTTCTCTTTCGAGCTGCCGTGCGCCTTGACGACAAGACCTCTGAGTCCGAGAAGCGGCGCTCCGCCGTACTGTGAGGCGTCATAGGTCTTCAGCGCCGACTTGAGGCTGCTCTTGATGAGGAGTGCGCCGATCTTCGTCTTCAGTGAGCTGAGGAGTGTCTTCTTGAAGACGTGCAGAATGGAAGTCGCTGTTCCCTCATACATCTTCATGATAAGGTTTCCGCTGAACGCGTCGGTGACAATGACGTCTGCCGCGCCCGCCGGGACATCTCTCGCCTCGACAGGGCCGATGAAGTTGATATCTTCCTTCTCCCGGAGAAGAGGGATTGTCTCCTTCACGAGCGCGTTGCCCTTCTCCTCCTCCGCGCCGATACTCAGGATCCCGACAGTCGGGTTCTTGATGTGCATAGCATGCTCCATGTAGATGGAGCCCATCTCGGCGAACTGAAGAAGCCAGGCCGGACGGGCATCTACGTTCGCGCCGCAGTCAATCAGGAGGGACGCTCCCTTCTCTGTCGGCATGACGGCGGCAAGAGGCGGCCGCTCAACGCCCTTGATTCTGCCAACCAGAACCTGTCCTCCGACGAGAACAGCGCCTGTGCTTCCGGCAGATACAAATGCGTCCGCCTCTCCGCTTCTGACCAGGCGCATTCCCTTCACGATCGACGAGTCCTTCTTCCTGGAGATCGCGTTGACCGGAGGCTCCGCCATCTCAATTTCCTCCGTGCAGTTGACAAGAGTCACGGCATCCTTCGGATAGGTAAGACCGTCAAGCATCTTTCTGATCTTCTGCTCGTCGCCGAGAAGAATCAGTGAAATACTCTCCTTCCTGTCATTCAGGGCATCAATGGCGCCGCGTACAGGCGCCTCCGGGGCATTGTCGCCGCCCATTGCGTCAATGGCGATTCGTATCTTTCCCATCTTCATACCTCGCTGCTGAAAAATGAAGTAAACGAACGTAAGAAGAGCTGCCGCCGATTCCGGCGGCAGCTCTTCGCTTGCATTTCATGAATCAGATTGATCAGTCTTCCTTCTGCGCTACAATTTCACGCTTATTGTAAGTTCCGCAGTTCTTGCAGACTCTGTGCGGCATCATAAGCGCACCGCACTTGCTGCACTTGACTAATGTAACCGGGCTCATCTTCCAATGAGCTCTTGTCTTGTCACGACGTGCAGAGCAATGTTTGTTCTTCGGACAA
>ONSX01000085.1 GCA_900320615.1 uncultured Eubacteriales bacterium | reverse complement strand
GCGACGCTCTCGGACAAAAGGTACAGCACCAGCTTCACATCCTCAGGATTCACAAGGTCCCGGGGTGTCGTTGTGCTGTTCCCGATGCTCTTGATCGGCGTAGCTTCTCCATACTCACTCACAGGTGTCTCATCGAGGCCTCTGGCAAACATCGACAGCATGAGACCGATCTTGCCGAGCCACTCATGCAAAAGCAACGGATCTGCATTTGCCAGCTCTCCGATCGTGCGGATCCCGCAGTTCTGCAGCTTCCGTTTTGTCCGGCTTCCCACATACAGAAGATCCGATACGGGAAGCGAATAGATCAGCCTTTTGTAATTGCTGCGGTCAAAGACCGTAATTGCGTCCGGCTTCTTATAATCGCTCCCGAGCTTTGCGTAGATCTTGTTCCAGGAGACACCGATGCTGACCGTGATACCAAGCTCCCGCTTCACCCGGCCGCTGATCTCCTCCGCAATCCGTCTCCCGTTCGCAAGCGTCCGCGTGTGATCGCCAAAAAGCCGGCAGCAATCCGTAATATCCACCCAGCACTCGTCGAGCCCAAAGCTCTCGACCTGATCGGAATAATCCCTGTAAATGCGTCTCGCCATCCGGGAGAACCGGATATAAAGATCCATCCGCGGCGGCACGAAAATGACATTCGGGCACGCCTGCCTTGCCTGCCAGAGCGCCATGCCGGTCCTCACGCCTCTCCGCTTCGCCGGATAATTGGCGGTCAGGACAATGCCATGGCGAGCCTCCGGATCGCCTCCGACCGCGAGCGGTCTCCCCGCCAGCTCCGGATGATGCAGCATCTCCACGGAAGCGTAAAAACAGTTGCAGTCGATATGAAGGATAATGCGCTCTTCGTTCTCTGATTTTCCCGCCGAATTTACTTGTCGATTTAGAAAGCCCGGACAAGACCAGACTTTCGCTATCTCATATCCTGCATCTCGCATTACACTTCTCCTTAAAGTCAGCCACAGTCTGGAACTGCCGTGTGCCTGATTCCGCACTGAATATTCCGCTGCAGCTGCCAGAGTCAAGAGTCATTCTCTCTGGCTCAGACTGTCAGTTCTTAAAAACCGGCTCTGCTTCTTCCTGTACATGATGAGTATAAATCTATTTTTATTAGATGTAAATAACTTATTTATGGCTATTCTCTTTTTTTATTAGGTTTATACTTGATATCAAAGCCGTGATATGATATCCTGCATATGTGGATAGCGCACTTCCCATTCGTCTCTGAAGGCTGCGTATTCCAGTTCTAAGCATTGAAATTTCACGAGGGCCGAAAGAATGCCGCACTTTTCCCCGGCAGCCTCGAAAACATCGGTCACTTCTAGATAAAGTTTTAAGAGAGGAGGCTGGGTGCTCCTCCCCGGCTGAGACGAATCGCTTCAGTCGGGATATCCGCGCCCAATCTATAATCAACGCCCCCGACCCTAAAGGGTCGAGGTTTGGAAGATTGATCTTTTGATCTTCCAGACTGAGACCCGGAGGGGCGAAAACCGTTGACTAGCCCGAGAGCAGGCGATCACTCCGTGGTCTGTCTGCCCTACGTTACCCGTGAATACATGCGGGAGGCGGCTTCCACAGCGCCGTTTGCACCGCATCTACAGGCACGTGAGGATTCTTCACTCGTCCTCACCAGGCGTGTCCACGCCGGCACGCTCTGCGGCATATGGCTAAACCGTCCGTAAGGGGTAATGGACCGTGTCATGTGCGTACAAAACCACGGGGAAGCAAAGTCCTGCGAAAGCGGGACGGCGTTTCCGGGCAACCGTAACATGGGCGAAGTGAGTCACCGTCCCCGGGACGGGAACCCCTGTATGGCGTCCGGCTCCGGCCGGGCGTGTGCAGGGAAGGCGTAGGCCAACTGTCACATATTCACCGCCAAAACCGTGTCGGGAACGGCGTCTTCCGCACGGTTTTGGTCATAAAAAGAAAGGAGTGTGCCATGGGCGCAGTCTTTGTGGTTGACAAAAACGGGAAGCCGCTGATGCCGACTTACAGCAAGCCGAAAGTCCGCCGCATGTTAAAAGACGGCCGGGCCGAGATCTTCCGCCACGAGCCGTTCACAATCCAGCTGACACAGCGGGCTGGCGGCTACACGCAGCCGGTTCATTACGATACGGACAGCGGCTACCAGTATGCCGGGGTCTCCGTCAAGTCGGAGAAGCATGAGTTCCTGCACATGCAGGCAGACATGCTCGAAGACGAGAAAGGCCGGTATGACGACCGCCGGAAATACCGGTGCACCCGCCGGAACCGTCTCCGCCACCGTCCGCCGCGTTTTGACAACCGCCGCAAAGGTGAAGGTTGGATTGCGCCCTCGCTGGCACACCGGCTGGAAAATCAGGTGCGGCTTTTCCAGACGATGTGCGGGGTCTGTCCCATCACGGAAGCGCATATCGAGGTCGGCAGGTTCGACGCACAGGCGCTCGACGCCGTCGAAAAAGGACTTCCGCTGCCGGAAGGGATAGACTATCAGCACGGCCCGCGCTATGCGTTCGATACGATCCGGGAAGCCGTTTTTGCGCGGGATCAGCATACGTGCCAGTGCTGTGGGGCGTCTCCGTCAAAAAAGCCGGGGACGATCCTGGTGGTCCACCATGCATTGTACTGGAAGGGCGATCATACGGACCGGCTTCCGGGACTTCTGACGCTGTGCACAAACTGCCATACATCTGCCAACCATCAGAAAGGCGGCAAACTGCGGGGACTGGCCCCGAACGCCGCAACAGCGAACAAAGCCCCTGCGGCGTTCATGAATGTCGTCCGCTGGATGATGCGCGACCGGTTTCAGGCAGATGGTGTCCCGACGACCATCACATATGGGGCAGCCACCAAACGCGAGCGCCTGAGCCGGAATGTTGCCAAGACGCATGCCAATGATGCCTATTGTATCGGTGAGTTTCGCCCGAAGCACCGGAGCCTGGAAATCCATATCGCAAAGCGCCGCCGCAACGACCGGCGCCTTGAAAAATTCCGGGATGCGACTTACATCGATGCCCGCGACGGCAGCATAAAATCCGGTAAGGAGCTGTCCAGCGGACGAACAAAACGGAAGGAGCCCCGCCATGGGGCGAAAGACCTGCGCCGGTTCCGGTTAAAGCAGCTCACAAAGGGCTGCAACGCTGTCCGGCGGAAACGCTATGAGATCCGTCCGGACGATCTGGTACGGACAACTGATGGCAGAGTCTATACCGTCAATGGGACACAGAACCGTGGCGCGACCCTGCAGCTGCGGACGACAAAAACGGTTCTTCTGACAGCCTTGGTTCCCAAAACCGGGAAAGAAAAAGAACTGCTTCCGGTTGAAACAGGGCAGAAGCTGGCGCTGAAAGGCCGGAAGGAGAAACACGAGGTTCTGTCCGTGGATCTGGCATCCGGTAAAGCCGTTATGCGCTGGTATATGGGCGTCAAACCAGAAAATGTCACACTGTTAACAGGCACATACGGCGGCTGGACTGTTGTGCCAGCTCAGGCCGTCAACACATGTAAGAAAGGAGAAACAGAAAAATAACCCTAAAGGGTCGCTGTTTCCTTTTAATATTATTATGAAAAATATCGGAACAATCATAACGACATATCGGAAGAAGGCCCATCTGTCGCAGATCGATCTTGCCGACAGGCTGGAAGAAGAAGGGATTGCACTCGGCTCAAAGGCAATTTCCGCCTGGGAGAAGGGTCGAAGTGAACCCAGCGCGCATGTATTTCTGCATGTCTGCCGGATTCTGGGAATCCCGGACTGTGTAGAGGAGTACTTCGGCAGCAACCCGAATGACCCTATGTCTGTCTTAAATGACGAGGGAAAGCAGTTGGTACTCTCCTACATTAAGCTTCTCACACATCCGGTAAATTACGCAAAGAGAGACGCCATCGCTTCCTACGGGGAAGCCTTTCCCATAAATAAAAAAATGCGGGAACTCCGCCTGTATGACACGCGGGTTTCCGCAGGAACCGGAAATTTTCTGGATTCGGATTATTACACAACGATTGAACTCCCGGCGGAGCATGCAGGAAACGCCGACTTTGCTGTCACGATCAGTGGTGACAGCATGGAGCCGGAATTTCACGATCACGAGATGGTGCTCGTACACAGTCAGGAGACGCTGGAAAGCGGAGAGATCGGCATTTTCTCGTGGAACAGCAATGCCTATATCAAGAAATTTGAGAGCAGTCCGCGCGGCACATTTCTGGTCTCCCTGAACCCGAAATACAAGCCGATCCAGGTCAGTCCTCAGGAGGGCGACTTCCGCATCTTCGGAAAAGTCTGCCGCACAGCACAGAGTTGCCAATAAGTCAGCATCGAAGACCAAGGTGCCGTCGGTATAGAAATCCACGTCTCCTGTCCCAATGCGCAGAACATTTTTCGTACAGCACAGGAAGTGTTCTGCAGCAAACTTGCGGAGCACATGAACGAAAAAATCCGCGAACAGGATCTCTGTCCACGGATCATAATGATACTTCGCAATGCCCCTATCAAAGATTTTCCAGCCAGGTCTTCATATCTTCAATCGATACCTCGCCGCCGAATCTTCTGCCTTCCACGACATTTGCCTTTCTCCCAAGAAGATTATTGATTCTCTCCACGGTGGCGTGCCCCAGACCGCTTCCGCCGGAGGTGCAGAAGGGAACGATTGTCTTCCCGGAGAAGTCATACTGCTTCAGGAATGTGTCCACAATGCTCGGCTCTCTTCCCCACCAGATCGGAAAACCAAGGATAACTTCATCATATTGCCCCATGTCCTCTACCTTGCTGATCACAGCCGGATGGCAATTCGGATCACCCATCTCTACATTAGAGCGGGATTTCTTGTTGCGCCAGTCCAGATCATCTGCTGTGTAAGGCTTCTCAGGCGTGATCTCGAAGAGATCTGCCCCTTCTTCCTTAGCCAGATTGACTGCAATCTTCTTTGTGGTCCCTGTAGCGGAGAAGTATGCTACTAATTTCTTGCTCACGGTTGTACCTCCCTGTGTGAAAAATTGTTGATGCTTACATTATATCGCATTTCGTTATGCATCAAAAACATAAAGGATCATTTTCTACCACGTTCTGCAGTAATCCTGTACCGTCACGCTTTTTCCTGTCCAGATAATGAATGCCCTACCTTCCGGCTGATCGTCTCCGATCAGCCGGGGTACCGGAAGGCAGCGGATGCCGATTAAGCCAGGCATATATCACGCATCATACAAAGGGCAGCTTACTGAACAAGCTTCTTTTGAAATTTTGCCCTGCATTCTTTTACGCAGAAGAACAGCGTCGGCACGATGTAGCAGCTCGCCGCGACCCACGCGGTCTGGTCCGCGAAGCAGATCGCCGTGTACCCGAAATACGGGACGAAGACAAATGACACGAAGCAGCGGGCGATCATTTCCGTCACGCCGGAGAAGATCGCGCGGTTCGAGTAGCCGAGTCCCTGCGTCGTATAGCGCGCGACATTGAGAAGCCCGAGCACCCAGTAGAAGAAGCCCATGCAGCGAAGGTACTTCGCGCTCGCGTCGAGAACTGAGCCGTATTTTGCAGAGACGAACAGCATCGAGAGCGTGCGTCCGAAGAGAATCATGAAGACGCCGATTCCCAATCCATAGAGAACGCCGGCAATAAAGCCGATCCGGATGCCGCGGCGAATCCGGTCGATGTGGCCCGCGCCGAGGTTCTGACTGCAGAACGTCGAGACGGACGTCGCCAGTGCGTCAAATGGACACATCGTGAACTGCTTGATCTTCATGCCCGCCGTAAAGCCGGACACATACACCGAGCCAAGCGAGTTGTTCGCGCTCTGCATGACCATGCTGCCGATCGCCGTGATCGAGTACTGCAGCCCCATCGGCACGCCCATCGCGAGCGTCCGGCCCGCAATCTGCCGGCTCATCGTCCTCTCATTTTTCGAAGGGATCAGCACCCTGAATTTTCGGAAAATGAGAACCACGCAGAGAACGCCGGAGAGCCCCTGCGAAAAGACAGTCGCGATCGCCGCGCCCGCGACGCCCCAGCCGAGCACAAGGATGCAGAAAAAGTCGAGGCCGATATTGAGGAACGCGGAAAATGCAAGAAAATAGAACGGTGTCCGGCTGTCGCCGACGGCCCTGAGCACGGAGGAGCAGAGGTTATAGAGCAGCGTGCACGGAATCCCGATGAAGATGACCAGCAGATACTGGTAGGCCATCGGGAAAATAGAATCCGGTGTCTGCAAGAGATGAAGGATTGCCGGACAGAGCAGGACACAGAGGACCGTCAAAGCAGCCGCAAAGCACACGGTGAGTACCACGCTGTGCCAGATATAGCGCCGCATGAGAGGCAGTTCATTTGCCCCGAAGGCCTGCGCGACCGGAACCGCAAAGCCGCAGGCGATTCCGATGCAGAAGCCGAGGACCAGAAACTGGACCGAGCTCGAGGCACCGACGCCGGCGAGCGCATCCGCGCCGAGCGTCTGCCCGACAATCGCCGCGTCGACCATATTGTAGGTCTGCTGGAACAGATTGCCGAGCAGAAGCGGCAACGCAAAATTCATAATCAGCCGGAGCGGACTGCCCTCCGTCATACATTTTGTCATACAATACCTCTTTATACGCGGACCTTTCATTTGTCTGCATTATCTCCGTTTCTCAAGAAGACAGACGTTTTCGCAGTGCGTTGTTTCGGGGAACATGTCAAACGGCTGTACATACGCCGGCTCATAGCTGACAGTTCCGCTGCCCTCGTGAAACCGCTTCAGATCGCGGGCGAGCGTCGCGGGATCGCAACTCACATAGACGACACGCTCCGGCGCCATGCGCAGCACGGCATCGATGAGCTCAGGCGCGCAGCCCTTGCGCGGCGGATCGAGCACCACGACGTCCGCATGCGGACATGGCGTCTTCTCGTCAAAGCGGCCGCGGACAACGAGGTCCTCCGCGGCACCCGTATAAAAATGCGCATTTTCTATG
>ONSX01000051.1:12116-18055 GCA_900320615.1 uncultured Eubacteriales bacterium | reverse complement strand
ATCCGTGTGATCGATGAATGAGGAGGTTATGATCGTGGGTGTTAATACCATTGATGCACCGATGCTGCGCAGGATGTTTCTGACCGGTGCAAAGAATCTGGAACTGAAGAAGGACTATATCAACGAGCTCAATGTGTTCCCTGTCCCGGACGGCGATACCGGGACCAATATGACGCTGACAATTATGAGCGCGGCTGACGCGGTCAGTAAACTGACGGACGGCAGCATGGACGCGATTGCGAAGGCGATCTCGAGCGGTTCGCTTCGCGGCGCGAGAGGAAATTCAGGCGTCATTCTGTCGCAGCTCTTCCGCGGCTTTTCGAAGCAGATCAGGGACTGCGAGAAACTTGACGCAAAGACGCTGGCGGCAGCCGGCCAGCGGGCCGTGGAGACCGCGTATAAAGCCGTGATGAAGCCGAAGGAAGGCACAATCCTCACAGTCGCCAGGGGAATGGCGGCAGAGGCTGGTCTTGCCTGCGGGGAGACGGAAGATCTGAAGGAATTCTTTGATCGCGTGGTGAAGGCGGGTGAGACTTCTCTTGCCAATACGCCGGAGCTTCTTCCTGTTCTCAAGGAGGCGGGCGTTGTCGATTCGGGCGGGTCCGGCCTCATGGCAGTCGTCGAGGGCGCGGTGGACGCATTTAACGGCAAGGAACTTGATCTCTCGTTCGAGGCGAAGAGCGCGGAGAAGCCTGCGGAGTCCGGACACAGGGAAATCAGCACAGACACGATCAAATACGGATACTGCACGGAGTTCATCATTAATCTCGAGAAGCCTTTCACAAAGGACGACGAGAAGAAAATGAAGGACTTTCTGACATCGATCGGTGACAGCCTTGTTCTCGTTGCGGACGATCAGATGGTGAAGGTTCATGTCCACACGAATCACCCGGGGCTTGCATTTGAGAAGGCTCTCGAGTACGGAAGCCTTGACCGCATGAAGATCGACAATATGCGGATCGAACATCAGGAGAAGCTGTTTAAGGAAGCAGAGAAAAGCGGCGCTGCCGCGGCAGAGAAAGAGCCGGAGAAGGCGGAGCCGAAGAAGAAGGTGGGCTTCATTTCCGTCACGATCGGAGACGGTCTGTCGGAGATTTTCCGCGGTCTCGGCGTCGACTGTCTGATCGAGGGCGGCCAGACTATGAATCCGAGCACCGATGACATGCTGAATGCGATCGCAAAGGTGAACGCGGAAAATGTCTTCATTTTCCCGAACAACAAAAACGTTATTCTGGCTGCCAATCAGGCACAGGAGCTCGTGACGGACTGCAAGGTCTATGTCGTTCCGACGAAGACAATCCCGCAGGGTATCACGGCGATGATTAACTATGTGCCGGAACGGAGCGCGGATGAGAACTTCGAGACGATGAAGGAGGAAATTGCCGGCGTGAAGACCGGTGAGGTTACCTACGCGGTTCGCGACACGAAGATTGACGGCAAGGTCATTCACTCCGGCGATATTATGGGAATCGGCGATGAGGGCATTCTGTCTGTCGGGGCCGATGTCCAGAATGTCGTGCTGGATATGCTCGGCCACATGATCGATGATGACACGGAACTTGTCAGCATTTACAACGGCGCGGACTTCTCCAATGAGGACACAGAGGATCTGACGCAGAAGATCTCGGAGAAATACCCGATGGTCGATGTGGAGAGGAATTACGGCGGTCAGCCGATTTACTACTGTATTCTGTCTGTCGAGTGAGATGATTCCGCTGCTGCGGTAAGTGGCGGAATCAGAAAGAAACGGACAAGCATGCGCGTGAAAGGAGGAACCCACACAGAGGGGCTCCTCCTTTTGTAAGTCAGGTAAACGCAGCGGAAAGGATTCTGGATATGAGACTGCAGGAGCTGAAGGGAATCGGCCCGAAGACGGAGAAGCTCTTTCAGAAGGTCGGCGTCATGTCGGCCGAGGATCTGATCCGCTACTACCCGGTTCACTATGACGAATATCTCCCGCCGGTCCTCATCGGCGAGGCTGCGCCGGGAGCGAAAATGGCGGTTCGCGGGACGGTCGTGGCGGGGCCAGCCATGCGCCGGACGGCACGCGTCACGGTTCTCACAGCGGAAATCGCGGATCGAACCGGAAAAATGAAACTCGTGTTCTTCAATGCGCCGTATCTCGCCGGGACGCTGAAAAGAGGCAGCACGTATATTTTCCGGGGAATTGTGACGAGGCGCGGGAACTTTCCTGAGATGGAGCACCCGGAGATCATCGGACAGGGACGATATGAGGAGATAGAGAACACGCTTGTTCCGGTGTACAGCCTCACGAAGGGGCTCACGGGAAAGACAGTTGCGAAGGCCGTCAGGGAAGCCTTTGACGCGCTTTCGAAGAACGGGGAGGCCCCGGGACTTTCCGGGGAATATCTCCCGGAAAGTCTCGTCCACCTGCACGGACTTCTGGACGAGAAGACAGCTGTCAGGGCCGTTCATTTTCCGGAGAACAGGGAGGAACTCGGACGGGCCAGAGAACGGCTCGCCTTCGACGAATTCTTCCTCTTTGTGCTTGCGATGCGTCAGCTCCGGATGCTCGAGAGCGAAGTGGAAAATGCATTTCCCATGAAGAAGACGTGGGCGGCGGATGAGTTGATCGAAAAGCTCCCGTATCAGCTGACGGGCGCACAGATGAGAGTCTGGCGGGAAATCGAGAGAGACCTTGCGGGCAAGAAGCTGATGTCGCGGCTCCTGCAGGGGGATGTCGGGTCAGGAAAGACAATTATCGCTTTTCTCGCCATGGTTATGGCGGCGGACAACGGGTATCAGAGTGCGCTCATGGCGCCGACCGAGGTGCTCGCGCGGCAGCACTACGAGAAACTCTGCCATCTGAAGGAGACCTGCGGCATTGCCTGTATTCATCCGGTTCTTCTGACTGGATCAGTCAGGGCGGCGGAGCGGCGGGATGTACTGGAGAGAATCCGCTCGGGAGCGGCGAACGCTGTCATCGGCACGCACGCGCTCATTCAGAGCGCCGTCATGTACCAGTCCCTCGCGCTTGTTATCACTGATGAGCAGCACCGGTTCGGCGTCCGGCAGAGAAAAATGTTCGGCGAGAAGGCGGCCGGGCAGGAGGGGACGGCGCAGGGAATCCCGAACGCCATGGTCATGTCCGCGACTCCGATTCCGCGGACGCTCGGCGTCATTATGTACGGGGATCTCGATGTCTCTGTCCTTGATGAGCGGCCGGCCCGGCGCCTTCCGATCAGGAACGCGGTTGTCGATGAGACCTTCCGCGAGGCTGCGTGGCGCTTCATCGAACGGGAAATCAGGACCGGCCGGCAGGCTTATGTCATCTGCCCGATGATCGAGCCGGGTGAAGGAATGCCCATCGCCAGCGTGACCGAGGAGATCCAGACCATCCGGAAACGGTTCCCGGATATTCCTGCGGCGGAGTTGAACGGCCGCATGAAGCCCGGGGAAAAGAACCGGGTTATGCAGGACTTCCTCGAGGGGCACGTGAAAATTCTCGTCTCGACGACCGTCGTCGAGGTCGGCGTCGATGTGCCGAACGCGACCGTCATGCTGATTGAAAATGCGGAGCGCTTCGGACTCGCGACGCTCCACCAGCTGCGCGGGCGAGTCGGAAGAGGGCAGTTTCAGTCGTATTGCATTTTCATGGCAGGCGTGCAGACGGATGAGATACGGGAGAGACTTGACATCCTCCGATCCTCAGATGACGGGTTTAAGATCGCGGAGAAAGACTTTGAGCTGCGGGGTCCCGGCGACCTGCTTGGAGTCCGGCAGAGTGGCGATGCGCTCTTCAAGATCGCGGACGTAAACAGGGATCGCCGCGTGCTGAAGTTGGCCGGCGAGACGGCAGCGGCAGTGATGGCGGATGACCCGGAGCTGATCCATGAGGAGGACCGGCCGCTCCGGGAAAAGCTCGAGGCGTACATGTCCGAAAATGAGCGGAACATCGTTCTCTGAGAGCATCTTCCGGGGCCATAATCATCCGGGAAATGACGCACAATCATAAAAAGCTCTAATTTTTGAGCGAGTGGAAACGAAAAATTTGTGTAATGTGATGATTGATTATGGTACAATACATCTGGACGATAAAAATCGGAAAGTCTGAAAACGGAAACAATTGGCAGCGGAGCCGGAAAACAGCGGGCTCTGCACCTCTGTACACAAGGAGATGGGGCATACATGAACATCGGAATTATAGCTCACAGCAGCAAACGTACACTCATTGAAGATTTCTGCATCGCCTACAAGGGCATCCTCTCGAGACATGATATCTACGCAACGGGGACGACCGGGCGCAGAATTGAAGAGGTTACGAATCTTCATGTCCATAAATTCCTGCCTGCCTCTCTCGGAGGGGACAAGCAGTTCACGGAGATGATTGAGCGGGGCGCTATGGACATGGTCATCTTCTTCTACAACCCGAACATGATCGACCCCAAGGACCCCGATCTCAAGACTATCGTGACGGCCTGCGACAGAAACACTATCCCGGTCGCGACGAATATCGCGACGGCGGAGATGCTGGTTCTCGGCCTTGGACGCGGCGATCTCGACTGGCGGATCGGCATGCGGACGAGCGACACGGTCTGATGGGAGGAGAGATTGATTTATGAGAGTCATCGCAGGAATCGCGAGGTCCATGCCGCTTCGCACGGTGAAGGGGATGGACGTGCGTCCGACGACGGACCGCACGAAGGAAACACTGTTCAATATCATTCAGATGCGGATACCGGACTGCCGGTTTCTTGATCTCTATGCGGGCTCCGGTTCGATCGGCATCGAGGCACTGAGCCGGGGAGCCAGAGAATGTGTCTTTGTCGAGAAGGCGAGGGCCTCCCAGGAGCTGGTCAGGGAGAACCTCACATTCACGAAACTTATTGACAGGGCGGAAATTCTGAAGGGCGATGTCCAGCAGGTTCTGCCGCGGCTCGAGGGCAGACGGCAGTTTGACGTGATCTTTATGGATCCGCCGTTTAATCACGAGCTGGAGAAGGAGACGCTGACATATCTTTCAGGAAGTCATCTGCTCGCGGATGGCGGCATCGTTATCGTGGAGGCAGATCCGCGGACCGATTTTTCGTATGTCCCGGAGCTTGGCTTCCATGTCATCAGACAGAAGATCTACGGGAAGAGCTCACATCTCTTCCTCGAACGATAAAAGGAAACGGAGAACAAGGCGTGAAGAGAGCGGTTTACCCGGGCACATTCGACCCGGTCACAAACGGACATCTGGATATTATCAGGCGGGCGTCGAAACTGTTCGATGAGGTCGTCGTCGGTGTTTTGCGCAATTCGGCAAAAACTCCGTTGTTTTCTACCGACGAACGTGTTAATATGTTGAGAGAAGTCACCAGGGATATCCCGAATGTGCGCATTCAGGCATTTGACGGATTGTCCGTCGACTTCGTCAGAGCGTGCGATGCACAGGTTATTATCCGCGGTCTGCGCGCGATTACCGATTTCGAGTACGAGCTTCAGATGGCTCAGACGAACCGGATTCTTGCGCCGGACATCGATACGATGTTTCTGATCGCGGGCCTGAAATTCACGTACCTCAGCTCCACAACCGTCAAGGAAGTGGCGACATTCGGTGAGGATGTTTCAAGATTTGTACCTGCCTGTGTCGGCGAAAAGCTTCGCGAGAAGTATGCCGGTAAATACAGGCAGTAAATTCATTTGCAAGAGGAGATTGAGAGAATCATGGCCAGCAGAATCGAGCAGATTATCGAAGAAATAGAAGAATACGTTGACAGCTGTAAGTTTCAGCCGCTGTCAACGACCAAGATCGTTGTCAATAAAGAGGAACTCGAGGAGCTGCTGCGAGAGCTCAGGCTGAAGACCCCGGACGAGATCAAGCGGTATCAGAAGATCATTTCCAACAAGGATGCGATTCTTGCGGACGCACAGGCTAAGGCGGATGGAATCATCGCGAACGCAGAGGCAAAGGCCAAGGAGCTTGTCAGCCAGCA
>ONSX01000051.1:0-12102 GCA_900320615.1 uncultured Eubacteriales bacterium | reverse complement strand
CGCAGGGGATTCTGGATTCAGCGACGCAGGACGCGAACAATATCCGCTACTCGGCGCTGACATACACGGACGACATGCTCGCAAATCTCGGCAATATCCTCGGTTCGACGATCGACGATACCGGCTCGAGGTTCAATGCGATGATGCAGTCCCTGCAGAGCGCGTACAACACAATTAAACAGAACAGACAGGAGCTGGCGCCGCAGGCACAGCAGGGAAGCCCGGCACCGGAACCTGCCGATCAGAAAGAGACGGCACCTGCGGAAGAGAGCATTTCCGATGATGACTACGATGATGATTTTGATGCAGATGACGCCGACGATGACGATATCTGATTTTTATAACGTGGATTCGGAAAGGGATGCTTGTCAGGCGTCCCTTTTCTTCGTTTATACATACTCTTAGAAGGAGGAACAGCTATGGGAGTACTGGAAGGACTTGAGCCGGCCCGGGTATTTGATTTTTTTGAACAGATCTCCAACATTCCGAGAGGATCCGGTAATACAGCAGCCATGCTTGACTATCTGAAGAATTTTGCACAGGAGCGAAAGCTGGAGAGCAGAGCTGACAGTGCAGGCAATATCGTCATTTATGCAAAGGGCACACCGGGATATGAGAAATCATCGCCGGTCATCCTGCAGGGCCATATGGACATGGTCTGCGCCAAGCGCCCGGACGTTGGGCATGACTTCACAAAGGACGGTCTCGACCTCACGGTGGACGGGGACTGGCTCTATGCGGAGGGGACATCTCTCGGCGGAGATGACGGCGCGGCCGTCGCGATGATGCTCGCGGTGCTCGATGACAACACAATCCCCCATCCGCCACTCGAGTGCGTCTTTACGACGGATGAGGAGATCGGCCTGATCGGCGCGGAAAAATTCGACTGCAGCGCCCTCAAGGGCCGCACGATGATTAACCTCGATTCCGAGGAGGAGGGTGTGTTCACCTGCGGCTGTGCGGGCGGAGCGAGAGTTGACACTATTCTCGCGATTGAAAAGAACAAGCTGAAGGGTCTCCCGGTTCTGGTCACGATCGCTGGATTAAGGGGCGGGCATTCCGGAAGCAAGATTGGCGAGTGCCGCGCAAATGCGGACAAGCTCATGGGCCGTCTCCTGAACGGCCTTCTTGACATCGCGGCATATTCTCTTGAGAGTGTGTCGGGCGGCGACAAGGACAACGCAATTCCGTACAGCGCGAAGGCCCATCTCGTCGCTGATGAGGAGGACTATCCTCTGATCGAGAAGTACGCCGAGAAGTTTCAGCGGGACGCGCGCGCAGAATATGCCGGCATTGATGACGGGATCACAGTCACGGTCGAGAAGGGCGTCGTCCACCGCATGGACGTCCTGACACCGGACAGTCAGGATCGTGTGATCCGCTATCTTATGTTCGCGCCGCAGGGCGTCCGCATGATGAGCGGCACGGTGAAGGGACTCATCGAGACGTCATCGAATCTCGGCATTGTCCGAACCGGCGACAAGGAGTTCGCGGCGACTGAGTCCGTGAGAAGTTCCGTCGGAGCGTCGAGACGTGCGCTGACCGACGAGATCCGCGCACTGAGTGAAATGCTCGGCGGAAGCGTCCATGTATCCGGCGAGTATCCGGCGTGGGAGTTCCGCCAGGAGTCACATCTCAGAGATCTTATGATCAGAAAGTACCGGGAAGTGAGCGGCGGCAAGGAGCCGGTCATCGATATTATTCACGCGGGACTTGAGTGTGGTCTCTTTGCAGGCAGGATTCGCGGACTTGATGCTGTGTCGATCGGACCGGACATAAAAGATATCCACACATCCGATGAGAAACTTTCCATCAGCTCGACAGCACGCACTTTTGAGCTTCTGAAGGCTGTGCTCGAAGCACTGAGATAAACGATGGAAATACAGATGTGGAAAGAGCTGCTCGATCCGTACGAGCAGGCGGTCTCGGAGCTTCTGGTTAAGTTCCGGAATCTGAAGGAGGAGCACAGAAAGAAAAATTTGTACTCCCCGATCGAGAGCGTGTGCGGCCGCGTGAAGTCTGTCGCATCGATTCTCGACAAGATGCAGCGCAAGAACATTTCCTTCGAGAACATGGAGGAGGAAGTGGAGGATATCGCCGGCGTACGGATTATCTGTCAGTTCGTGGAAGACATCGAGACGGTCGCGAATCTCATTTACAGGCGGACGGACATGGAAGTCCGAAGCAAGAAGGACTATCTCACAAACAAGAAGGCGAGCGGTTACCGGAGCTTTCATCTGATCGTGTGGTATACAGTGCAGACGGTCTCGGGACCGAAGCGCCTGCAGGTCGAGATTCAGATTCGCACGATGGCGATGAATTTCTGGGCGACGACGGAGCACTCCCTGCAGTATAAGTACAGGGGACAGATCCCGGAGCATGTCGCGGAGAGACTTGCGGCATCCGCCGATGCGATTGTTGCGCTCGACGAGGGCATGTCCCTCGTGCGCGATGAGATTATGGACGCGCAGCGCTTCCGGCAGACGGAGATCGAGCTCGTGCAGAGCATTCTGACGAGCATCGAGAACCTCTACCGGGTCGAGAGTGAGCGGGAAGTGCAGAAAATTCAGGACGAATTCTACCGTATCTACTCCCTGCACAATATTGATGAGCTTGACAGATTCGCCAAGCAGCTCGATATCCTGGCGGAGGGCGCGGGCGCTCAGTCCGTGGATTCTTCAATTCGGAACTGATGGCCGGATTTGCCTTAAGAGGGGAATGGAAATGAAGCTTCCGTCAGCATTTGAAGCAGAAATGAAAATCTTACTGGAGGGGGACTATCCGCTGTATGCGGATAGTCTCACGCATTGTCCCGCCCGCGGTCTTCGCGTCAATGAAATGAAGATCTCCGTGGCGGGATTTCTTGCGCTCAGGAGAAAATACGGACTCCCTGACCCTGAGCCTGTCCCGTGGGTTCACGACGGGTTTTATGTGCCGGAGGGGGAGGATGCCGCGGGAAGTCCGTTTTATTACGCCGGGCTCTACTATCTGCAGGATCCGTCTGCGATGACGCCGGCCGAAAATCTGCCGGTTTGCGCCGGAGACCGGATTCTTGACCTGTGCGCGGCTCCCGGCGGAAAGGCGACGGAGCTCCTGGCAAGACTCGAGACGGCGGAGCGCGGCAGTGGGAAGACGGGAGGCATACTCTATGCGAATGATGTCTCCGCGAGCCGCGCCCGGGCGCTCAGAAAGAATATCGAGCGCATGGGCGGAACGCGCGTGTTCGTCACGGCGGAGACGCCGGAGAGACTGGCCCTTCATTTTCCGGAATATTTTGATAAGATCCTGATTGACGCGCCGTGCTCCGGAGAGGGAATGTTCCGGACACAGCCGGCGATGGTGAAGCACTGGGAGGAAGAAGGACCGGCGTACTACGCGGGCATCCAGGAAACTATTCTTGAGGAGGCCTGCCGCATGCTCGCGCCGGGAGGTATGATTCTCTATTCGACGTGTACCTACTCCGTCATCGAGGACGAGGCCATGGTTGAGCGGATGCTCACGCGCCATGCGGACCTTGCGGCGGAGCCTGTCCGGTGGCACAGCGGGTTTGCCCATATCAGCGCGGGAAAGCTCATGGAGTGCCTCGGAAAAGACCGCGCGGAGGAATATGGCCTCACGGAGGCGCTTCTTGTGGAGAGATACGGTTCGCTGGAGACGGCGCTTCCGTATGTCAGGCTGTACCCGCACCGCGTGCGCGGCGAGGGCCAGTTCCTCGCGTTGATCCGGAAGAAGGGCCCCGACGGGTCAGAGGCTTCGGGCACTGTAACGGCGGAGCACACTCCGAATGTGCGGACGCCCTTGTCTGATCCATGGGAAGGCTTTCAGGAATTTACGAGCGGCGGTGAGGTTCATCTCTTGCCGAAGGGACACCGGCCCTCCCCGGGACTTCATTATCTTCTGACAGGCGTACACAAGGGAACAGAGCGCGCGGACGAACTGATTCCCTCCCAGAGCTATGCCATGACGAGGAGTGCTGCTTCCTGGAGGGACGTGATCGATCTGGCTGCGGACGACATCCGCGCCATGAAGTATCTGCGCGGCGAGACGTTGCTCCTTACCGATGAGGAAATGAAGAACGCTCCCGTGAAGGAGAAAGCAGGGAAAAAGAAGAAGGCAGCCGGCGGCGTCAGAAAGGAGACCGGAAAAAAGCAGGAGCTCACGCTGGTCACGGTCGACGGGTACCCGCTCGGCTTCGGGAAGCGAAACGGGCCGCGGCTCAAGAACGGGCTCGCGCCGGGATGGAGGAAGCTTTGAAGAGAAATATCAATACATTTTCGGCGGCGATCTTTGATATGGACGGAACGCTGGTCGACTCGATGTCCATGTGGAGCGACATCGATCGGGAATATCTCGGGAAGTACGGCATTCCGATGCCGCCGGATCTCCAGAAGGCCATCGATCCGCTGACCTGGGAGGAGTGCGAGCTGTATTTCCGGGACGTGCTCGGCATCAGGAAGACTACGGAAGAGATCGGCCGCGAGTGGCTCGATATGGCGATGCAGAAGTATGAGCACGAGGTGGCCTTAAAGCCTGGTGTGAGGGAGATCCTCGCCTATCTGAAGGAAAGCGGGACATCCATTGGCGTCGCTTCATCGAGCAGCCGCGCGATGATCGAGGGGGCACTCGGTGCGCATGATATACTGCGGTATTTCGATGCTATTGTTCCGTGTGACGAGGCCGGGGCCGGGAAGCCGGATCCCGCGTGCTATCTCGCGGCCGCGAAGAAGCTTGGGAAGAAGCCGGCGGACTGCGTCGTCTTCGAGGACCTTCCAAACGGTATTCGGGCGGGGCTTAACGCTGGCATGACCGTCATCGCCGTCGACGATATGTACTCGCGGCCCATGGAAGATGAGAAACGCAAGCTCGCTGACGGACTCATCCGTGATTTCCGGGAGCTTCTGCCGCAAAATCTGCACAAAAACGGGTAATGCATTTTGTGAAGTAATATGATAAAATTGGCGTCTATAGGAGAATGCGAATGGGTAAAGTAAAAAAGGGACAGTATGGCTACTTTGACGGGCAGAAGAAAAGCAAATTCCTGACGTCAGTCATCTGCCTGGCGATCCCGGTATTCATCATTTATTCGAGCCAGGCGTATTTTGGAACAAACAAGAATATCTTCACAGTCGTCGGTATGATTGGCCTTATTCCGTTCGCGATGTCGCTTGTGAGCACTATCATGTTCGCTATGCGCAAGTCGATCCCGGAGTCTGAGCACGAGGCGATCGCGCCGCATGAGGGGAACCTCACGGTTGGTTACGAGCTCTACATGACGGATGAGAAGAAAAATTCCCTCGTGGACTGCGTCTGTATCTGTGGCAATGAGGTGGTCTGTCTCGTCACGGACCCGAAGACTGATCAGAAGTTCCTGAAGGATCACATCATAAAACACCTGAAAGTCGATAAGTTTTACTGCAATGTCCATATTCTCGGAGATCTGAAGCATTTTATCGGGCGCATGGATGAGATGAACGAACACGCGGACAGCCTGCGGAAGGGTCTCCGGTTCTCTCCGGATGAGCGGTATCCGGGGTTCGGACGCGAGGATATGATTCTTCATACCCTGTGCACGATCTCTCTGTAAATGAGCGCCTCTCAAGGTGATCCGGAAATCGAACAGGGTGAAATATTTCGGGAAATTCTTCGGCGGAAGAAAAGCTGCACAGTACAGGGAGGCACTTACATGCGGGAACTGACAATCAGGGACAATGAGGCGGATCAGCGGCTTGATAAATTTCTCAGAAAATATCTCCCGGGTGCCACTGCGGGCTTTATTTACAAGATGCTGCGGAAGAAGAATATTGTCCTGAATGACAGAAAAGCCACCGGAAATGAACGACTTGCCGGCGGAGACAGAGTCAGACTCTTTTTCTCGGACGAAACATTCGAAAAACTCTGCAGAAAGAGCAGGGCGAAGGATGAGGACGCGGATGCGGATCGTCTCCGCCGCGGCGCGGATCTGATCCGGAAGAACCTGATCTATGAGGATGAGGATCTGCTCGTTTTCTGCAAGCCGGCGGGCATGCTTTCTCAGAAAGGGAACACATCGGAACCTTCAGCGGCCGAGTACCTGCTCTGGTATCTCACAGCGGAGGGGGCTCTGTCTGCGGAGGATCTCCGCGCGTTTCGACCGTCGCCTGCGAACCGTCTGGACCGGAATACGAGCGGCGTGCTCCTTTGCGGGAAGTCGCTTGCGGGTCTTCAGTTCCTCTCTGATCGGATCCGGAAACGCGATATCCGGAAGGAGTATCTGGCGATCGTGCGCGGCCGGTTCGATGAGGCGTACCGGGGAGAGGTGTTTTTTACGAAAGACGAGGACAGGAACCGCGTGCAGCTCTATCCGGAGATGGCGGAAGGCCGCGGCCGGATGGAGACGGCCGTGAGGCCGGCCGGCTGTGGAAGAGGCGCTTCCCTCGTTAAGGTGGAGCTCATCACCGGGAAGCCGCACCAGATCCGGGCGCACCTTGCTTATCTTGGTCATCCTGTGGCGGGTGACAAGAAGTACGGCGACCGGGACTTTAACGGATGTCTCGATGCAGGAACCGGAATCCGGAGACAGATGCTTCACGCATACCGGGTTACATTTCCGGACATGAAGGGCCGGTTCGGGTACCTTGGCAGACGGTCCTTTGAGGCAGCTGTTCCGGATGACATGAGGCGGGCTCTTCTGTTTTATCAGATCAAGGCAGAGCACGCCTGATTTTGCGTGGACAGAGGTAAGAACACATGGATAAAAATGAAAAAGCAAGAAGAAGACGCGAGGATGACGACCTCCGGCTCGAGGAGGAAGAGGAGCGCCTTCGGAAGGGGCAGACATCTGTCGGACGGGAGATCTTAAGCTATATTATCATGATCGGCGTTGTCGTTGCGATCGTTCTGGTCGTCAACCAGTTTCTTCTCATCAATGCGCGGATTCCGTCTGCATCCATGGAGAATACGATCATGGTCAATGACCGTGTCTTCGGGAGCCGGCTCGCGTATAGGAAGGCAGACCCGCAGCGGTATGATATTATCATTTTCAAGTACCCCGATGATGAGAGTACCTACTTCATCAAGCGGATCATCGGGCTCCCGGGCGAGACTGTGACGATTAAGGACGGGAAGGTCTATATTGACGCGTCGACAAAGCCGCTCGACGACAGTTTCTGCTCGGAGACGCCGACCGGCGATTTCGGGCCGTACAAGGTCCCCGCAGGTCACTATTTTGTGATGGGGGACAACCGGAATAATAGTAATGACTCCCGGTACTGGACCCATCCATATGTGTCAAGGGACGAGATCCTGGGCAAGGCTGAGATCCGCTACTGGCCTCTCACAAAGTTTGGTAAGATCGATTCGAAGACCTACGGAACGGACGATGAGATCATTCTAAGCGGCAGCACGCCGGATATCTCCGGGAGCACCGCAGCTTCCGCGGAGGCGGGGTGAGCTATGGCGACCTGGAATTCAAGAGGTCTCCGCGGCTCGACGCTTGAGGACCTCATCAACCAGACAATCCTCCGCTACCGAACTGACCGCCTGGCCCTGATTCAGAAGGTGCCGACGCCGATCACGCCGATTACGATTGACAAGGCAACGAGGCACATCACGCTTGCCTACTTTGGCGAAAAGAGCACGGTCGACTACCTCGGCGCCGTGCAGGGAATTCCGGTGTGCTTCGATGCAAAGGAGTGTGCGGAGGACACCTTCCCGCTCGCCAACATCCATCCGCATCAGGTCCGCTTCATGACAGACTTTGAGCGGCAGAAAGGCATCTCATTTCTCCTCATCTGTTTTACGTCGCGGCAGGAGTTCTACTACATGCCGTATGCGGAGATGATGGAATTCTGGGACAGGATGGAGCGGGGCGGACGGAAAAGTTTTCTTATCAGTGAACTTGATCCGCAATTCTTCCTCGATGAGGGGAGAGACGGCACCATACCGATCTTAGAGGGAATACAGAAGGATCTGGACCGCCGGGATGAATGACTATTGCATGACAGGAAAGGAGAAGCATGAAAAATCTGATCATCCACACACCAGAGGGCTTCCGTGATATCTACGGAAAGGAAATGAAGCGCAAGAGAGCGCTCATGCGCGGCTTCGAGGACGTCTTTGACCACTATGGCTACGAGCCGATCGAGACGCCGACTGTCGAGTACTTCGACGTGTTCTCAAATGAGGTCGGGACGACGCCCTCGAATGAACTCTACAAATTCTTCGACCGCGACGGCAACACGATGGTTCTCCGGCCGGACTTCACGCCGTCCGTCTGCCGCGCCGTGGCCATGCATTTCCCGGCGGACGGCATGCCGTACCGTCTCTCGTACGAGGGCAGTACTTTTGTCAACTCGCAGGAATATCAGCTGAATTTGAAGCAGGCGACGCAGGCCGGCGTCGAGCTGATCGGGGACGGGAGCGCGAAGGCGGACGCTGAAATTCTCATGCTGACGTGCGACCTTCTGAAGAAGGCCGGCATCCGGGAATTCCAGGTGTCCGTCGGAGAGGTTGACTTCTTCAAGTCTCTTGCAGCAGAGTCCGGTCTTGACGAGGAGACGATCGAGCAGGTCCGCAGCATGATTTCGAACAAGAACTTCTTTGGCGTGAGTGAGCGCCTCGGGTCCGCGGACATCAATCCTGTGATCCGCCGTGCCTTTGCGGAGCTCCCGAAGATGTTCGGCGGCGCCGAGGTCCTCGACGAGGCTGAAACCTTCGCGGTCACGGAGAAGTCACGCGAGGCGATCGCGCGGCTCCGCGAAATCTGGAGCTACATCGAGGGCACAGACAATGCAAAGTACATTTCCTGGGACTTCGGCCTGCTCAGCAAATACCACTATTATACGGGCATTATTTTCTCCGCGTTCACATATGGCACCGGAGAGCCGGTCGCGAAGGGCGGCCGCTATGACAAGATGCTCGCTCATTTCGGTGAGGACGCTCCGGCCGTTGGCGTCGGTCTCTACGTCGATCAGCTGATGATGGCGACAAGGCGCGACTGATGCCGCGGCAGCGTGTAAGAAGGAGAATGGATTCAAAATGAGATATCTTACAATCGCACTTACGAAGGGTAGACTTGCGAAGAAGACGCTGGACCTTTTCCAGAAGGTCGGCATTGCGGCAGACGGCGCGGATGATAAGGACACCAGGCGTCTCATTTTTACAAATGAAGAGCTCGGCGTGCGCTTCTTCCTGGCCAAGGGCCCGGATGTTCCGACCTACGTCGCGTACGGGGCCGCTGACATCGGCATCGTCGGCAGAGACACAATCCTCGAGGAGGGGCGCCAGATCTATGAGGTCCTCGACCTCGGCTACGGCAAGTGTCGGATGTGCATCTGCGGACCTGAGTCGGCGAGAGAAAAATTAAATTCCGGCGAGCAAATCCGCGTTGCGACCAAATACCCGAACATCGCGAAGGAATATTTCCTGAACCGCAGGCATCAGACCGTCGAGATCATCAAGCTGAACGGCTCGATCGAGCTCGCGCCGATCGTCGGACTCTCCGAAGTTATCTGTGACATCGTCGAGACCGGGACGACGCTGCGCGAGAACGGCCTTACTGTGCTCGAGGAGGTCTGCCCGCTGTCTGCGCGGGTCGTCGTAAACCAGGTCAGCATGAAGATGGAGAACGAGCGGATCACAGCGCTCATCACATCCCTGAAGGATGCGCTGAACGAGTAAGGCGCGGCATATATTTTCCGGAAATGGCAATCGAGGAGGGAACATTATGAAGATTGACAGACTGACAAAAGAGACATTCGGGTCCATTCAGGACTCACTCCTTAAGCGGAGCGCAAACAGCTATCCGAAGCAGGAGGCAGCTGTCGCGGAGATTCTTGAAAATGTAAAACATAACGGCGACAAGGCCGTCTTCGAGTACGAGAAAAAGTTCGACCACTGCGAGCTTTCGGCGGACAATATCCGCGTGACGCCGGAGGAAGAGGAAGAGGCATACAAACTCGTCGATCCGGAGCTTGTCGGCGTCATCCGGCGGGCGATCAGGAGAATCCGCGCCTTCCATGAGCACGAGAGACAGGAGAGCTGGTTCATGACAGAGAAGGACGGCATGGTTCTCGGCCAGCGCATCACGCCGCTTCAAAGGGCCGGCGTCTATGTCCCGGGCGGCAAGGCGGCGTATCCGTCATCTGTCCTTATGAATGTCATTCCGGCAAAAGTTGCAGGCGTCGATGAAATCGTCATGTGTACGCCTCCGGGCGCTGACGGCAAGGTCTATCCGACGACGCTCGTCGCCGCGAAGGAAGCGGGCGTTGATACGATCTTCAAAGTCGGCGGCGCGCAGGCAATCGCCGCGATGGCCTACGGAACCGAGTCGATCCGCAAGGTTGACAAGATCACAGGCCCGGGCAACATCTATGTTGCGCTCGCAAAGCGCGCGGTCTACGGCCATGTCTCAATCGACTCTGTTGCGGGGCCGTCTGAAGTCACGGTCCTTGCAGATGACACGGCGGACGCGCATTGCATCGCGGCCGATCTGCTGAGTCAGGCGGAGCACGACGAGCTCGCGTGCGCGATTCTCGTCACGACTTCTGCGAAGCTGGCAGAGGATGTGAATCGCGAGATCGACGGATATCTGACGTTCCTCTCAAGAGCGGATATCATCCGGAAGTCGCTCGACAATTTCGGGCACATCCTTCTTGTCGATGATCTGGACGAAGGCGTGGCGGCCGTCAACGAGATCGCTCCGGAACATCTCGAGATCGAGACGCGCGAGCCGTTCCTCGTGATGACGAAGGTGAGAAATGCGGGCGCGATGTTCATCGGTCCGAATTCCTCCGAGCCGCTCGGCGACTATTTCGCGGGGCCGAACCATGTCCTGCCGACAAACGGAACCGCGAAGTTCTTCTCCGCGCTCTCCGTCGACGATTTTGTCAAGAAGTCCTCGATCATCTACAGCTCCGGGGAGGCTCTCCGGAACATGCACAGCGATATTATCCGCTTCGCGAAGGCAGAAAAGCTCACGGCCCATGCCAATGCGATCCAGGTGCGCTTCGGCGAAGAGGAAGGTAATCAGCGATCGGAATAAGACCGGGCTGACGGCCGGCAATGAGACGGAAGAGAGGAGAAGATACGACAAATGGAAAGAAAGGCTGAGATCCGCCGCCGGACGGGCGAGACGGACATCACACTTGTGCTGAACCTTGACGGGTCCGGCAGGGCAGATATCGACACGGGAATCGGATTTTTTGATCACATGCTCGACGCGTTTGCGCGCCACGGGTTTTTTGATCTCTCCGTCCATGTGAAGGGCGATCTCGAAGTAGACGGCCATCACACGATTGAGGACACCGGCATCGTTCTCGGCGAGGCGATCCGGCAGGCTGTCGGCGACAAGAAGGGGATCCGGCGGTACGGAAGTTTCCTTCTGCCGATGGACGAGACACTGATCGCCTGCGCGCTCGATCTGTGCGGCCGCGCCTATTTTGCGTCGGATGTTACGTTCACGGTCGATCAGATCGGCCGGTTTGAGACGGAGATGGTCCGGGAATTTTTCCTTGCTGTCGCAAGCAACTCTTTTATGAATCTTCATTTCGTACAGATGAGAGGCGAAAACAATCACCACATTGCGGAGGCGTCCTTCAAGGCGTTCGCGAAGGCCCTCGATATGGCGACATCTCTTGATCCGAGAATCACAGATGTCCTCTCGACGAAGGGAACGCTGTAAAGAAAAGGAGCCTTACATGTCTATGCAGAAAGTTCATGATCTGATCCCGTGCATTTATCTCCTCGGCGACAGAGCCGTCACGGGATTCGGACAGAAAAATCTCTTCGGTGACGGAGATCCGGAGGAGCTCGCGTACGACTACAGCGTCAAGGGCGCGGATCGGCTCCTGGTCTTTGACTTCTCGGGGACCATGGGCGAGCACGACCGGGCCATGGCGGCAATGCGGAATATCTGCCGTGCCTCGCAGGTGCCGGTCATCGGTGCGGGCAATATCCGGTCCATGGAGGACATCGAGCAGCTCATTTACAACGGCTGCGACTGCGTCGCCCTTAATTGTCAGGACGAGCAGGAAATCGGGCTTCTTAGCGAGGCCATGCAGGCGTATGGCAGGAGACGGATCATGGGGTGCGTCTCGGACTTCAGCGAGTACAGCCCGTACGCGG
>ONSX01000110.1 GCA_900320615.1 uncultured Eubacteriales bacterium | reverse complement strand
TGCGGCAAGATTCATCAAGAACTTCAAGAAGTATGAAGGCAACGAGGCTGGCAAGGCTCTTGTAGCTGCAGGCCCGAAGCTTTGATTTCTGTCCGATAAACGAATCGAACATGTATGACGGCAGCCGCCGCGGATGTTTCCGCGGCGGCTGTTTGCTGTATAAGTCCCGGCTGCAATCCAGCGGACTCATGCACCTGGATGGGGAGAGTTATTCAGACACGAGAAGAATAGTCAACTGTATCGCAGCAATAAGGTTGACAATCGTTCCGCCGACGCTTACACTGAGCATATTGTGTTTAATATTGTATTGGTTTATTGACGGAGGTTTTCATATGGACTGTCTGGCACTGGCTGACGAGATTATTGCGGGACGAAGACTGAAGCACGGTGAGGATCTGCATGCATTTCTTACGGCGGATCTTGATGAACTGAAGGAGGGGGCGGATCGGCTTAGAAAATATTTCTGCGGCGACAAGGTTGATCTGTGCACGATTATCAGTGGAAGGAGCGGCAAATGCGGCGAGAACTGCAAGTTCTGTGCGCAGGCTGCCGGACGGCACACGGGATGCGAGGTCTACGATCTGCTCGATGACGAGACGATCATCGGGACGGCGCGCGCCAATCAGGAGGAGGGCGTCGACCGCTTTGCGATTGTCACGTCGGGGAAGAGCCCGTCGCCGGCCGATTTCGATCGGATTGTCCACGTCTTCGAGAAAATGCACCGTGAACTCAATATTGAGCTGTGCTGCTCACTTGGCTTTCTCACCTCGGAGCAGTTTCACCGGCTTCACATGGCCGGCGTCACGAGCGTCCACAATAATATTGAGACGTCGCGAAGGTTTTTTCCACAGATCTGCACGACGCACACATTTGACGACAAGATCGCGAATATAAGGCGCGCGCTCGACGAGGGACTCTGCGTATGTTCCGGCGGCATTATTGGCATGGGCGAGACCTGGGAGGATCGAATTGATATGGCGCTCACGCTCGCGGAGCTCGGCATCGAGTCGATTCCGATCAACAGTCTCATGCCGATCAAGGGAACGCCTCTTGAACATGCGCCCCGCCTCTCAGAGGAGGACATCCTCCGCACGATCGGCATTTTCCGATTTATCAATCCGGAGGCCAATATCCGCCTTGCGGGTGGCCGCGCGCTTATGAACAATAACGGAGAAGAGACATTTTCATCAGGCGCGAGCGCGTCGATCACCGGAAATATGCTGACGACGTCCGGCTCCACGATCAAGAGCGACAAGGCGATGCTGCGCGCGCTCGGCCGCGACACGACACCCGACTGGAAACTTCCGGAAAAAGAGCGATCCGACTATCCGTACCGCTATGAGGTACAGGCGGGTACGGCGCGCTGATGAGGGGCCGCGAGCATTCCCATGCAAAGCTGACACATATCTGCCTGCGGAATCCGCCGCGGAGCGGATTGCCTCCGCGTCGGGCAGCATATAGATGAGGGCGGCGCTTTTCTCTAAAGATGACATATGTGTGTAATGAAATTGTGATTACTTCCGGGTCTCTCTCCTATATAATGTAAGTAAATCTTATCAATTATGTGAGGTGCCTCTCGCGGCAGACGGGGGCACCGGACAGGAGGAGACGTATGAGGAGAAAGGGCAGAGGGCTGGCTCTGGCAGCAGTGATGGTGCTTTCGGCCGCGGTGGTGCTTCTTCCGGCGTGCGGCGGAAGGTCCGGCGGAGAGGAAACCGGGAGCGGAGCGACAAGCAGTGAAGATGCGGGCAGTGTCGTGCCTGGCAGCGGTCCCGGCGGTGCGAACAGTTCGGGGACCGCTGTCACGGAGAGCGGGGATTTGTCTTCGGACCAGAAACTGTCGGTCACGCTGATCCCGCACAATCAGGAGCGCGGCGAGGACAATTCGGCCGTTGATGACTGGTTCAATGTGAAGGTCTATTCGGAGACGTACCATACGATCCGGATCAATGAGAACGGTTTCGATTCTCTGAAGAGTGCCATTAAGAACTTTAATGACACGATGGCACTCAATGCAGATCAGGTGTATAAGAACATGTCTGGCGGCGATTACGGCGTGTACTATGACGAGGACATCGATGTGCTGCGTGCGGACGCGAAGGTTCTGAGTTTCATTGACAATGTCGATCAGTATGGCGGGGCGACAGATGAGTCTTCATCGACGTTCTGGAATTTTGACAGCCAGACGGGTGAGGCTGTCGCGCTGGATGAGGTCGTAACGGATACGGCTGAGCTGCCGGCCCTTCTCATGGACGCGATTCCGGATGGAACAGACGTCGAGTCGCTGACGGAGAGCAGTATCGCCGCGGACATCGCCAATGGAAGGCTGAACTGGGGCATCGGCTACGACGGGCTCCACGTGATCCTTGCGGACCAGCGGACGGCTTCGGATGCTTACCCGGATGGCGGGACCGCGCAGGCGGATGGAACGGAGAGCATGACCGACGCGGAGATGATGGCGGCGGCCGCGGCGCAGACCAGCACCTGGACGAACCTCATCGAGGTCACGCTCCGGTTTGCGGATTATCCGGAGCTGTTTACGGCCGTCTTTCAGTCGCTTCCATCCTCCTACGGCATGCCGATGGAACAAGGCATACCCTATTCGCTTATATTTGCCTCCGACGGAAATGCACACACCGTTCAGATCAAGACGGATCTCTCCGACGACGGCTACAGCGTCAGGAACGTGACAATCACAATCGACGGACATGAATCCGGTATCGATCTGTCCGGGAACTATTATTATCAGGTGCATCCGTATTATCTTCACACGGAGGACGGTAGGGACTTCATTTACCTCAACGGAAATGGCGAGGATGATTTCTCATCGGTGCGAGCCGTGCGCATTGACGATGGAAAGGCGACGGATCTCGGAGATTTCACAGATTCGCTGTCGGGCCGGTATCTCGAGGATCCGGAGGGATTCAGGACGGCCTGCCGCGTGGACCTCTTCGGGACGTACAGCGCATATCGCTACTGTCGTGTCGGCGATGACGGGAAGCCGGCCGCGATCGATTCGCTGTATGACTGCCAGGGAAACCAGCGGATTCTCCGTGCAAGGAGGGATGTCCCGGTCTCGGCGCTCGATGCGCCGGGAGGTAGTGTGACGGGAGAAGGAACTGTCTCCGCGGGTACATACCTCTATTTCCAGAAGACAGATGGAAATTCATTTGTTGACTTTATGACATCGGAGGGGCAGGCCGTGCGCATTAAGACGGACACGAAGGACACGCCGCACACGACGGACGGGATGGACGAGTCGGAGCTGTTCGACGGACTGATGTACGCGGGATGAGCCCCGCCCGGATGACCGGGAAACTCTGCGCGTCCGGAAGAAGGCGGAGAGGCGATGCGAGCCTGAGAAGGAGAGAAGATTGAGCAATCATATAAGCAAGAACAGTGCCGGGCAGGAGTCCGGCGCCGATGACATGTTAAAGAAAAATGAGGAGATCGACAGGGCGCTGGAAGTTCTTCAGAAGCAGCCGACGCAGGAGATGCTCGCGCATGCTCTGACTGTGATCCGGCGCCGGATGAAGGACGGCGGGCAGTTCATTGTGTCTGTCGATCCGCCGGCGGGTGACGGGCGAATCAGCCTCAGGGCGATCAAAACAGAGGATGGAGGCCGCTGGTGGACGGCATTTACGAGCTTTGAGGAGCAGAGCCGGGGCGGAGACGCCGTGCAGTCCGCATTTCAGGCGGATATCGGACAGCTCTTTCATGCGGCGCTCAGCGTGCCGGAGCTTGACGGCATCGTGATCAACCCGTGGAACCACACGATCAGGATGGACAAGGCGCTGATCCGGATTACGCTCGGAGAAGCGTAACGATTGGAGGCAAATATGGATAGCGAGAAAAAAGAAATTTTGAAAAAGTACTGCTATGACGGATCGAGGCATTTCTCGATCAAGGACGCCTCGACGGATGAGACGTCGCTCTGCCGCGACAAGGCGGAGGCACTTGCGCAGATGCAGAAGAACGACGCAAAAATGGATGAGCTGCAGGCAAAGCTCTACGCGGCGAAGAAGGAGGGCGTGATCTTCCTGTTCCAGGCGATGGATGCGGCCGGCAAGGACGGCACGATCCGCTCGGTCCTGACCTGCCTGTCGCCGCACGGCGTGCACGAGGCGGCCTTCAAGTCGCCGTCGTCGGAGGAGCTCGCCCACGATTTTCTGTGGCGGATTGAGCAGCAGGTTCCGGCCAAGGGCGAGATCGCCATTTTCAACCGCTCGCAGTATGAGGACGTACTGATCGCAAAGGTACGGAAACTCTATCTCACGCAGGCGCATGCGGACCGCATCAATACGGATACGATCATTCAGGACAGATATGAGGATATCCGGCATTTTGAGCACTATCTGTACCGGAACAGCATCCGCACCGTGAAGATCTTCCTCCACG
>ONSX01000084.1 GCA_900320615.1 uncultured Eubacteriales bacterium | reverse complement strand
GGCTAGGAGGATTCGAACCTTCAAATGACGGAGTCAGAGTCCGTTGCCTTACCATTTGGCGATAGCCCAATTTTCAAGACGAATGTTATTATAGCGTGCTCCTCTGCCAAATGCAAGCCCTTTTTTTATTTTTTCCTGATTTTATTCCCCGCTCTGCATGTCGTGCTCATGCCGCCTGCGAACATACTCCCGCTGCTTTCTTGCGCGGACGACATGGAGCCGTATGAGCAGGCCCGCAAAGAGTGCGGCCGCAGCAGCCACGACGGCGAGAATCCGTCCGCCCCGGTCTCCGAGCTGCAACCTCTCGACGACAACATCCGGTTCTGATGTGCTGCCGCCCGCCGCAACAGTCGCGCTCACCGACGAGACATCAGAAGAGCTGACCTCTGATGAGTCCGCCGTCTGCGAAGCGGCCGCATCCGATTCAGGGATAGAGAGCGTATCCGCTCCGGCCGTCGTCTCCGAGTCCGGCATGGAAAGACTCCCCTCCGTCACCGCACTCCCCGTGTCCGTCTCCGCGTCAGGCAGAGCAAAGCCCGCGCTGAGCACGATATTTCCGGTGATATTGCTGATCGTATAGGAGCTCTCATCCTCCGTCACTTCCTCTCCCTGTCCGTTGATGATCAGCGAGGAAATGACATTTCCCGCGTCCGGCTGGAACGTAACCGTGATCGTACTTCCCTCCTCGACGTCGGTAAAATCCCTGATCGCTGTTCCGTCCGGCGTCGTTCCCGCAAGCGACACACTGCCGCCCGTCGCGCTCGCCGTGACGGAACATCCGGTCTTCAGGACCGTCTCATAAAAATGATTGACTGCAGAGCCGTCCGTGTGGTTCTCCGTGACGCTCATGAGGAAGACGCCGGGTGAAATCTCGGCGATATCCTCCGGCTCCGCAGTCTTTACATTGCTGACCGTGTAGGAGAGTTTCACGTTGGCGACGATCTTCCTCTCCGACATCGAAAAGACGCGGAGATAATTGCCGTCTTTGAGACCGAGCGGCTGCAGAAGGACAAAATCACCCGTGACACAGATGTCCTGAAAATTCTCCGCGCCATCCGTCTGCATCGTTCCGAAGTCCGTGTACTGGGAAAAAGAAGAGTCATAGAGACGGAGATCGTATCCGCCATCTAGAGCACATTCCAGCTGTCCGAAATATGAATCGTGTTCACCTTCTCAAGCGTATTCGGATCCATGACAAACAAAACGCCGCGGTTCGACGCCGTGAGATTACTGTACGGAGCGACATAGATCAGCTTTGTGCGCGAATCGTAGGCCATGCCGTTGCCATGCTCCCAGTCTGTGTCTTTAACGCGCTTTGCGAGGCTGTACTGCGTGACCGGGTTGCCGTTTGCGTCAGTCGTATTCTTGTAGTACGCGGACACGGTGTCCGGCTCTGTGTTTCCGCTGGACGTATTCTCAATAGTAATGATATAGTCTTCTGTCGCGCACATCGACTGGACGACGCCCTTTGTGCTCTGAAGAGGATCAGAAAAGACCTCCGTCCAGGCAATATCGTTGAACGCGTCTGCGTTCGTCACTGTGGCGTACGCGTTCTCTGGTTCCCAGAGCACACACAGCACCACAAGAACTGCCGCTGTAAGAGTTTTTAATTTTCTGATCCTCATGAATAAACTATCCTTCCGGTAAAACAATGGATTACTTGCTGATGCTCTCGTTTCCCATCTCGTCGAGCAACTGGCTCTTCATTTTAAACAGCTTGTCGGAGAGATCGACATACATCTGGTGAGGATTGACGAATCGTCTCGACTCATCCCAGAGCGTATTCAGTTCCTTCTGGCAACGCTCCCGGATCTCCATGGTCGTCGAGTGGTCCTCATAGACACAGGTTCCGTCTTTGAATACCGGGACAAGTACCTCACGAAGGGTAAATGTCCCCGCCTTGATCTTTGTCTTCTTCCAGGTCTCAACCGGATCGAAGATCACAAGATCCTGGTCCTCACGGAAAGTCTCGTCCACAAGGCAGATGAGGTCCGCCCGGATCTTTCCGGTTTCTTTGTCGTAAATCCGGTAAATCTTCTTGTCTCCCGGATTCGTGATCTTCTCTGTATTTTCAGAGAGCTTGATCTTCGGCGTAAATTCCCTGTCGCCTCTGTTTTTGACCGCGGCGAGCTTATAGACGCCGCCGAAGGACGAATGACCCTTCGATGTGATGAGCGCCGTGCCGACGCCCCAGGAGTTGATCTTCGCGCCCTGCTCCTTCAGCGACTGAATCAGGAACTCATCGAGATCCGAGGACGCGCAGATCGTCGCGTCCGCAAATCCGGCGTCCGCGAGCATCTTGTACGCTTTCTTGGAGAGGTACGCGAGGTCGCCGGAGTCAATGCGGATGCCGTAGTGCTTCAGCGGAATGCCGGCTTCTCTCATTTCCCTGAAGACGCGGATCGCGTTCGGGACGCCGGAGTCGAGCACATCGTAGGTATCGACAAGGAGAATGCAGTTGTTCGGGAATACCTTCGCATACGCGCGGAACGCCTCATACTCCGTCGGAAAGCTCATGATCCAGCTGTGCGCGTGCGTGCCGAGAACAGGTACGCCGAACATCTCGCCGGTCAGCACAACCGATGTGCCGATGCAGCCGCCGATGACGGCCGCGCGCGCGCCGTAGATGCCCGCGTCAGGGCCCTGAGCGCGCCGCAGGCCAAACTCCATGATTCCGTCGCCCTTGGCCGCGTAGCAGACGCGGGACGCCTTCGTCGCGATCAGGGACTGATGATTCAGCATGTTGAGAACTGCCGGCTCGATCAGCTGTGCCTCCATGATCGGAGCGATGACCTTGAGCATCGGCTCCCGCGGGAACATGACGGTTCCTTCCGGGATCGCCCAGATATCTCCCGTAAAATGAAAGCCCGAGAGATAGTCGAGGAAGCCTTCATCAAACAGATTCAGGGACCGCAGATACTGAATGTCCTCGTAGGTAAAATGCAGGTTCTTGATATATTCGATGACCTGATCCAGACCGCAGGCGATCGCATACCCGCCGTTGTACGGATTTGTCCGGTAGAATGCATCAAATACAACGATCTGATCCGTCGGGTTCCGGAAATACCCCTGCATCATGGTCAGCTCGTAAAGATCTGTCATCAGCGTCAGATTTGTCGGTCTCATATTCTCCTCCTTCGGCAGACTGCGGGAAAGCTCGCACCAGGTATCTGCCTTGTATCCGGCCTTTTAAGCGCTTCCCGGCCCATGAGGCCCGCGCTGGCCTGAACTTCGTTTCTTCACTATAGCATCTCATTTTTCGCGTGTCCACGAAAATCAGGCGGTTCGTCGCCCGGAAAGCAGCATCCGCTAACGGGAATTGCCGTTGACTAATCAGGGCCATTCGCATAAGGTTCCCTTTACGGGGGATGTACATATGACTGAATTTCTAATCAGAAAATTTGTAAAAAATCCGGAAGACGTGACAGATACTTCTGTCCGCCTCGGATACAGCCGGCTTGCCGGACTCACAGGAATTATTCTCAATGTCTGCCTGTTCCTGCTCAAATTATTTACCGGAATCGTCACAGCATCGGTGTCCGTCATCGCCGACTCCTTTAACAACCTCTCCGACGCATCAAGCAATATCATCGCGCTCATCGGATCGAAGCTTGCGAGCCAGCCGGCCGACAAGAACCACCCGTTCGGCCACGGCCGCATTGAATATATCTCCGCGCTCATCGTCGCGATCATCATCATCGAGGTCGGCTTCGAGAGCCTCAAGTCCTCCGCGGCGAAGATTCTTCACCCGGAGAACACGGAACTCACGGCCGTCTCTCTGATCATTCTCTGCCTGACGGTCTTCGTGAAGCTCTGGATGGCCGCCTTCTACCGGAAGATCGGCACGCGCATCGGCTCACAGCTCCTGACCGCTACGTCCACAGATGCGCGCAATGACTGCATCGTCACATCCGTGACCATCGCCGTCATCCTTATCGAGCATTTTCTTCCCGTCCATATCGACGGAATCGCCGGCCTCGTCGTGTCTGCATTTGTCATGTTCAGCGGCTTCTCCATCGCGAAGAAGACGATCGAGCCGCTGATCGGAGAGCCGGAAAATGCAGTTCTCGCGAAGCAGATCACGGACATCGTCGACAGTACGGACGGCATCATCGGCTCCCACGACCTCATCATGCACAGCTACGGGCCGAGCCGCACGATCGCATCGATCCACGCGGAGGTCCCGGACACGATGAGCCTCGAGGAGGCGCACACGATCGTCGACGGGGCGGAGCGGAAGGTCTTCTCCGGGCTCGGCGTGCTCCTGACCGTTCACTGCGATCCGGTCGCTGTCAGTGACCCGCGTGTTGCGGAGATCAAGACAAAGCTCATGGACGTGCTCAACGGAATCGACCCGCGGATCACCTGCCACGATTTCCGTATCGTCGATGGCGTGCATCATATCAATCTGGTCTTTGATATCGTCGTGCCCTTCGACTATACTGAAGACAGGCGCGCGGCAGTTCTCTACGACATTCAGAAGAAAATGAGCCTCGCCAATCCGCGCTTCCACTGCCACATCCATATCGACACAGATTACTCGGCGTGAATCCCCGCACCGCTGTCTGTGCCGGACTCTTTTCCTCACTGTTTGTCAGAACCCGCACTGCTGTCTGCATCTGATTCTGTCCCGTCTTTCACCGTTCCGGCCCCTGTCCCGGCGCTCTCCGTGTCTGAGTCTGTCCCTGTCCTCACGGTTCCGGTCAGTGTCTCGACGCTCTCTGTGCCGGTTCCGGCGCTCTCGGCCTCAGAGACGACGCGCTCCGCGCCGCTGTCCGTTCCCGTAAGAACTGAATCAAAGTCCGCGTCGCTGTCAGTATCCCACGGCCATCTGACGAGCTTCGTGACATTTTCCAGAATATCTCCTGCCCCGGACTTTTTATCATTTGCATCCGGAACAATGTCATCAAGATCAAAGACAAGCACGCGGTCAATCTTCAGTGCCGGCTGTGAACGGTAGGCATAGGCGGCCGATTCGAACAGGCAGTAGAGCTGCCCGTCATACGGGTAGACCTGCTCGAGCTTCTGCGGAAAGCTGATGATTTTCGCCGCGTCATGCTCGGAAAATGTGTCAACGACATCGGTATTCCGATAGATCTGCAGGGAGGAATTCATGATGCCGATTGATCTCGAGAGCAGAATATACGGATCGGACGCGGCCACCGACTGAATCTCTCCCGGCGTGTAGGCGTTGAAGTCCGCCGATACACTCTCATGGACGGAGTCGTAGTCCACGTAGATCTGCGCGTTGAGGCCCCCCTCCTCCGTCAGATTGAACCGCTCGAGATCAGACATTCCGTCCGAAAAATATCCGACCAGAAGCGCGCCGTCCGTGTAGCTCATATAAGAGCTTCGCGTGATCGTCGCGAGCGTATAATTGTACTTCGCACTGACCGCTGTCTTACTGTTAATGTTATAGGTTTCAAGGTCTGACAGCGAGTAGCAGACTGCCTTCGCCGCCCCCTCCGTACCTCCGGACACCCAGACATTCCGGTTCACGGGATCATAGGCCATCCCACCGACGTGTGCCCTGCCGCCCAGAACAATTGTCTTGATGTATTTTCCAGTCTCTCTGTCAAGCATGTAGAGGACAGAATTATGCCTGTGCGTGTGACAGTACGCGGAAATAAACACATATTTTTCTGTCACACACATGCCCTGCGGCGTCATGGACGTACAGATCGATGTCGCATGGAAATTACCGACGATCGACTTTGTCGCCTTCATGCCGGGGATCACATATGTCTTCTTCACATCTTTCGCCAGGTCATGAAAACGAACGGCCAGCGCCTGTTTCATCTCATTTTCCGTCCGGTAAAATGCCGGCGTCCGGTTCGTGTCTCTGTATCTTGTCCGCGGCTCTTCCATTCCCCTGAAAATGAACGCATCTCCGAGATACCACAGAAAGAGAAGCGTGACAGCGGCGAACACAGCAGCACGCGCAATCGTTCCCGCCGAAGGAAGCCGCTTCAGAAATTTCTGCATCATCTGACGGATGCGGCTCCCCGGAGAGAAGATGCGCGCCTCCTGCCCGGAACCAGCCTCATATTCAGTTTGCAAGGCCTTTTCCTCAGCCTTTTTTATGTTTCGTCTCCGCCACATATGTACAAGCCCTTCAAAGGAGTCTCTATGGATCAGAAAACACGCATATTACATGATGTCTTCGGCTATCATTCATTTCGTCCCGGTCAGGACGAGCTCATCGACGCAATTCTCGTCGGGCGCGACACGCTCGGCATCATGCCGACAGGAGGAGGCAAATCCATCTGCTACCAGGTTCCGGCGCTCGTCCTGCCCGGACTCACACTCGTTCTGTCGCCTCTCATTTCCCTCATGGACGACCAGGTGGCCGCATTAAGGCGACGGGGTATCGATGTGCGGGCAGTCAGCTCCTCCATCAGTCCTGCTGATAAAAGAAGCATCTTCGCGGAGGTTCGCACCGGACGCGTCCGAATTCTGTATCTTTCCCCTGAACGCCTGTGGACGCCTGAATTTCAGGCGCTCGCCCGCGAGGTGCTCATTTCATTTGTCTGCATCGACGAATCACACTGCGTGTCCCAGTGGGGGCGGGAATTCCGGCCCGCCTACCTTAAGATTCGCGACTTCATCGATTCTCTCCCGGAGCGTCCGCGCGTCGCAGCTTTCACCGCGACAGCATCTCCCGAGGTTCGTGATGATATTATAGCATTTACCGGCCTCAGAAACCCCTATATCCTGACAACCGGCTTTGACAGGCCCAATCTCTACTACGAGGTCCTGCGCCCGCGCGACAAGTGGGCAGAGCTCACAGGGCTCCTCAGGACATACCGCGGAACCTGCGGGATCATTTACTGTCTGACGAAAGCGAGCGTTGAGTCTGTCACGAAGAAGCTGAACCGGCAGGGCTTCCGCGCGATCCGCTATCACGGAGGTCTCGCGCCCGAAGAGCGCGCCCGAAACCAGAATCTGTGGATCCGCGGCGAAATTCCGCTGATTGTCGCGACCAACGCCTTCGGCATGGGCATCGACAAGCCGGATGTCCGCTTTGTCATTCACTACAATATGCCAGCGGATCCGGAGAGCTATTACCAGGAGGCCGGCCGGGCAGGAAGAGACGGCCTTCCGTCAGACTGTATTCTGCTCTTTTCCCCGCGCGACGTGAAAATCTGCCGTTTCTTCATCAGCCGCACAAAGGATCCGGAACTCCGGAAGGTCATGCGGCGGAAACTGACCGCCATGCGCCTTTATGCCGGCTCAAGGACCTGCCTGCGCAAAAATCTGCTCGCTTACTTCGGTCAGCGCGCACCAGAGTACTGCGGAAACTGCTCCAGCTGTCTTCGAACCAGTCCCTTTCCTGATCCACTTCTCCCGGGCATAGAGTCGCACGAGCTGTACGCGGATCTCGTCGCGCTCCGACTTCGCGTCGCAAAGGAACACGGGAAGCTCCCCTACAGAATTTTTTCAGATCAGACGCTCCACGACATGGCTGCGGCCCGGCCCGTCACCGTGCCGGACCTGCTGGTCATGGAGGGCGCCGGCTTCCTAAGCAGTATAAAATATGGCGCGGAATTCGTCGGGGAAATCCGCGCCTTCAGAGATTCTCATGAAAACCGGGTTTAAGTATAGCATTCATGTACAAAAAAGAAAATAGTTTTCGCCATGCATTCATTAGATTTCACTAATTTTTCTCTTTCGTTTTCCGCATTTTATGGTAATATGTAACTATCAGAAGAGGATTTCCGCCATCGCGGATTTCTGATGAATCTTTTGAAAGGAGGCATTCGTATGAAGCTTTTGAAGAAGGCGCTCTGACATCGTCCGATGAACGGCTCTCCAATCCGTTCTTTGATCCGTACTCTCCATACGGACTGGATACGGGTGCTATCTCCGAGCGGCTTTTCCTTGCTCAGGCTGATATCATCAAGGAACAGGCTGACAAGGGCTCCGCTGTCTTCGTAGGACGCTGTGCCAATGACGTTCTGCGCAAATATAACGACGTCGTCAGTATCTTCATTTACGCCCCGAAGAATGACCGGATCAAACGAATCATGTCAATCGAGAAGATCGGGGATTCGCTGGCAGCCGAGAAGATCGTCCGCCGCACAGACAAGGCGAGACGTTCCTACTATCAATTCTACACGGACAAGAAGTGGGGTTCTACGGAGGACATGGACCTCATGCTCGACAGCTCAAAGCTCGGCGTCGAGGGAACCACGGGCCTGATCGAAGATTATCTGGTCCGGCTGGGCTATGTAGAGAAGTAAGCTTCTTCAGGCTCTGAAAGGAACATACGAATAAAAGAGGGACCGCCGCACTGGTTCTTGATGCGGCGGTCTCTTTATTCAGTCTTACGATTCATTCTTCCCGGTCATGCCCACTGTCAAGCAGCGCCTGATAAATATCGCGTCTTGACACGCCGCGATCCTTTGCGGCAGCTTTCATCGCGTCCTTCCGGCCAAAGCCCTGCGCCTCATACATCGCGACATGAGATGGGATATCCATCGTCTCCCATCTGGCGGCCTGCTCCGCGGCTGCCTCTTCTCTCGACTTGCCGTCGATGACAAGCACGTACTCGCCGCGCGGCGGCGTATGCTCCGCCTCTTCGATGGCCTCCGCAATGGTCACAGGCGTCACTGTCTCAAACTTTTTCGTGATCTCCCGCGTCAGCGTAATGCCTCTGTCCCCGCCAAGCGTATCCGCGAGCTCGCGCAGCGTCTTCAGGAGCCTGTGCGGAGCCTCATAGAGGACAATCGTGCGGGTTTCCCGCTTCAGTTCGCCGAGAACATACGCCTTCTCCTTGTTCTCCTGCGGGAGAAACCCCTCAAATGCAAATCGTCTCGTCGCTCTTCCGGAGAGCGCGAGCGCCGTCGTGACAGCCGTCGGCCCCGGGGCAGACGTCACCGTAATACCGCTCTCGTGGCATTTCCTGACAAGCAACTCACCCGGATCCGAGATCGCGGGCATGCCCGCATCCGTAATCAGCGCGATCTTTGTACCGCCAAGAAGGCGGCCGATCAGCTCGTCTCCTTTTTCTTCCTCGTTGAATTTGTGGTAACTCGTGGTCGGCGTCGCGATGCCAAAGTGCCTGAGGAGATTTCCGGACGTGCGCGTATCCTCACAGGCGATCAGATCGACCTCCCGGAGCGTCCGCAGGGCCCGCTCACTGATATCCTCAAGATTTCCAATCGGCGTGCCGACCAGATACAATGTTCCAGCCATATATCCTCATTTCCGTCCGTACATGCTCAGAATTTCGTCCGTGTAGCTCCGATCTCTGTTGTAAATGACAAGCGGCGCACCGCACCTGAGATAAGGCCTTCCTCCGCGCACAGCCTCCACCAGAACCATTGACGGCTCCGCGTCCGCATAGGGAAAGACGAGCCGCATCCGCTTCGGCGAAAGTCCCGCGGCCTGCATCTCGGAGAAGATCTCCGGGAGTCGGAACGGACGATGAATCATCGCAAATCTTCCTCCCGGAACCAGCAGTCTCCCGGCTGCGCTCACAACATCGTGCAGGGTGCACTTCATTTCCGTCCGGGCGATGGCCTTCGCTTCATCGGAGCCAATAATGCCGTCTCCGGCCGCCATGTACGGCGGATTGCAAGTGACCAGCGTAAAGGAGGACGCTCCCAGCAGATCCGGAGCCGTCCGGATATCTCCGGTCAGAATCCGGACATCCGCTCCGACGTGGTTGTAGTCCACGGATTTCCGCGCGATCTCAGCAGCCCTCTCCTGAATTTCAAGGCCAGTGATGCCCGCCTCAAGCCTGCGCTTTTTATTTTCTGCCTCAAGAATCAGCGGAACGGGCGCGAAGCCCGTTCCCATATCGAGTATTTGATCGTGTTTCTTCAGCGCCGGATAATGAGCGAGGAGCACCGCGTCGACGCCGAAGCAGAACATATCGGGATCCTGCCAGATAAAATATCCATTCTGCAGATCATCGAGTCTCAGCATCAGCTGTCTCCGTCATGTGTCCCGTGGTCGGGAAGCGCCTTTGCCGGGACCGCTGCCGGCTTACTGTCGGAACCGCTGCCGGTCACAAGGGTGGCTGTGACCGTCTTCTCTGATGTCACCGTCACCTTTGTTCCGGTGTCCTCATTTTCGCGGATAAACTCAGTCTTTGTCGACGCGGTCACTTTCTCAGTTCCATGCGCCGTATCTTTCACGACCTCAGTCCTCGACGAAGATGTCACAGACGTACTGGTATTCTGTTGTCCCGCATCCTGAGAGTGTCTCTCCTTATGAAGAGATGCGCCGTCCTGCGCGTTTCTTCTTGCGCGCGCAGTTTCCCCGCGTTCCACGCTTCCGCCGTCCGCACTGCTTCCTGTCTGCTGCTCCGTATCCACAGCCACAGTCTCTCCGGCGCGATGGCCTCTGCCGCGCCTTTTCCTGCGGCGCTTCCGCTCTCCATTTTCCTCCGGCGTAATCTCAACGGTTTTTGCTTCAGCACTCTCCGTGTTGTCCTTTGCGACCGCATTGTGGCGTTTCTTCTCACGGCGCTGCTTGCCTTCTTCGTCGGCATTTTCTCCGGATTTTGTCTCCGTGCCCTGCTTTTCTTCCCGGGCAGGCTTTCTTCCTCCGGTATTTTTCTTCTCGCGGCGCTCGGGCTTATTCTCATTTTTCTGATCAGGCTTCGGTTTCTTTGCCTTCGGAATAAATGTGATGTCCTTCACGTCATATTCCTGAAGTTCCTTCTCGTCGTCGCCCATATCCACGATGACCTTCACGGTCTGCCTGAGGATATTGACGGACTGCACATCTCCGTGCTTTCCATCCGGCGTCGTCACATAATCACCGCGCGACGGCATGCCCTTGTTGAGATAGGCGTATGTGTCCGCCTCGTTCTTCAGGCAGCACATCAATCTGCCGCAGGTTCCGGATATCTTCGCCGGATTCAGAGACAGGTTCTGGTCCTTCGCCATCTTGATCGAGACCGGCGCAAAATCCGTGAGCCAGGTGTGGCAGCAGAGCGGCCGCCCGCAGATCCCGTATCCGCCGAGCAGCTTTGTCTCGTCGCGGACGCCGATCTGGCGGAGCTCGATTCTGGTTCGGAAGACACTGGCCAGGTCCTTGACAAGTTCACGGAAATCGATGCGTCCATCCGCGGTGAAGTAGAACAGAACCTTGCTGTTGTCAAATGTATACTCCGCGGCAATCAGCTTCATATCAAGCCCGTGCTCACGGATCTTCTGCTTGCAGATCCTGTATGCGCTCTTTTCCTTCTCGCGGTTTGTCTTCTCCCGCTCATCGTCCTTTGCGTCCGCCATGCGGATCACCGGCTTGAGAGGCGCCGTGATCTTCTCGTCCGGCACCTCTGTCGGCATCATCATGACGGTCCCGTATTCGATGCCGCGGGCAGTTTCGACAATGACGTGGTCGTTATAATGAATATCCAGATCGCCGGGATCAAAGTAGTAGACCTTTCCGACATTTCTGAACTTGACGCCTATGATCTTAACCATGCAAATACTCCTTGATGTCCAGCAGAAGCAGCTCGAGCGCGAGATCAAAATTGACATTCGCTCTCAGGCGCGTCCTGCATTTGTCAATTCCGGCGAGAATCGTCTGCAGTCCCTCATAGGACGATGCCGCCGCATTCGCCGAAATGCTGCTGATCTCTCTTGCGAAGATCAGGTTGTCCACGTCACGCGTGGCCTTAAAATAAAGGACATCACGAATATACATCGTCATGATGTCAAATATATCCCCGATTCTGTCCTTATCTTCCTTCAGTGAGCGGATTTCCTCCGCCATCTCCGCTGTGTCCATGTTCTGCGCGTGGCGGATCAGATACAGGGTCTGATTTCTCAGCTCGTCAAACGAGCCGTCCGAAGCGGCCGCCCGCGCCCGTCCGATGTTGCCCTGTGCAAATGCCGCAACTACACCGGCCTCATAATCCGGGAGATGCATCTCCTCGATCAGATAATCAATAACGGTCTTGTCCGGCACCGGCTTCATGGAGAGTTTCGTGCAGCGCGACAGAATTGTCGGCAGCATGGCCTCCGGAGATGTCGCAAGAAGAATAATTGTCACATACGCTGGCGGCTCCTCGATTGTCTTGAGCAGCGCATTCTGCGCCTGCGCGTTCATTTTCTCCGCGTCCGGCACGATATAGATTTTCCGCCCGCCCTCATAGGGCAGAATATCGACGGTATTCACGACCTGCGCGCGGATTTCATCAACCGTTATAGTGCCCGGTTTTTCGTGGGTCACCCAGATCAGGTCCGGATGATTGTGATCCGCCGCCTTGCGGCAGGACGCGCACTCTCCGCACGCGTCATCTCCGTGTTTTTCGCAGAGAAGCGTCATCGGCGATTTCCGGCAATCGCCGCCTTCAGGTGATCGATGAGCTCCTCATTTCCAAGAATGTTTCTGAACCCTGAAACCGACATCTTTCACACCTCCTTATTGTATTTCAGCTGCCAGCACTGTATTCATCATACAACTGATGCGGGCCCTGTGGCAAGCCATGCATCATAAGCAGTACGGGCATCCTGTATGTTTCATCATGTACCAGGTTGTTCCAGATGGCTCAAGGCAACAACTTCTACGCATTCCCTTCCTGTTGCCTCGTCGCGGCGAATCCCCGTGACAGTGAGTCCCGCCCGGATCCGGTCGCGGATTGCGCGGATGCCATCTTCCGTAAAGTTCTCGCCAGGGACGACGAGCGGACTGTCCGGCGGATAGACGATGATGTAATCTCCCGCAACCCTGCCTGCCGCCTGGTTCAGCGGAACGATCTCATGCTCCGCATCCGCTGCCTCCGCAATAGTCATCGCCGCCGGGGCGCAGCCAGGTCGATTTTCCGAAACCACCCCGGATCTCTGCACTGTTTCATCTGCCGCTTTCCGGACAGTTTCCGGAAGCATCTGTCCATCAGGTCCGGACACGTATTCCGCCGTCTCTGCCTCCTGTCCTGCAGCCGCTCTCTCCGGTCCGGCCTCCCGGTCGATCTCGCGCAGCGCATCGAGCAGCCGGTCAAATCCCTCCTGCGTGTCATTGACGGACGTCATCAGGATTACATACTCCGGCGCCTTCATTTCCGGCTGCAGATGAAACCCGGTCCGGAGCCGTTCATAGAGCTCCGGACCTGACAGGGACGACCGCTCTGTCTCTATGACGATCTTTCCCGGATCAACCGGCATACCCGGTACGCAGGAGACGGCTCTGTCCTGTCCGGACGTGACGCAGTCCTCTCCGCCAAATAAACGGAAATTGGAAAGCCCGGCCAGTGCATGGCGCAGTCTTCTGAGCCGCTCCGCGTACGACTGAAATGCCTCGCTTCCGCCCTCTGCCGCCCGATGAATAGCCTTCGTGATTGAGGCCATCAGGACGTAGGACGGCGACGACGTCTCATAGATATCGATAAATTTTCGGATTTTTTCGTCCGGAACAAGACCTGTCGCGTTGTGCAGAAGAGCCGTCTGGGTCAGCGCCGGCAGTGTCTTGTGCGTGCTCTGAATAACAAGGTCTGCGCCCTGTCTGACCGCCGATTCCGGAAAATACGGGTGCATCGAAAAATGAGCCCCGTGCGCCTCGTCGACGATGAGCGGCACGCCAAGAGAATGTGCATACGCCGCAATTTTCCGGACCGGCTTCACGACTCCCTCGTAGGTCGGCGATGTAATCACAACTGCGTCCGGCCGCTGCCCGCTCCGCTCACCGAAATCGAAATAATCGATGTGAAGCCCGCGAAGGTAAGCCGCGTGATAGACAGAGATATGGCAGCCTCTCTCGATCAGGATTCTCCCTCCCGGTCTCACAGCCGCGGATATGGCGGTCAATATCCCGACTGTACTCCCGTTCACAAGAAAATACGTTTCCTCCGTCCCGTAAAAGGACTTCGCGAAGTTCATTTCTCCGCGGATCAGGTTCTCCGGATCGTGCAGGTTGTCAAAGCCGTCTATCTCCGTGATATCGGTCCTGCAGACGAAATCGCCGCGTCTCTTGTGTCCCGGCATGTGGAAGGGATACATATCCGACGAGGCATAGTTTTTCAGCTCTTCCTCCAGTTTTCTCATCGTCACGCCTTGAACCTGTAGCCGACGCCCCAGATCGTCTCAATGTACTGCGGCTTCGATGTATCGAATTCAATCTTCTCGCGGATCTTCTTGATGTGAACTGTGACCGTCGCGATGTCGCCGATGGACTCCATGTTCCATATTCTGCGGAACAGCTCATCCTTCGAGAAGACATGGTCCGGGTTTTCCGCGAGAAATGCAAGAAGATCGAATTCCTTTGTCGTGAACTGGGTTTCCTTGCCGTTGACCCATACGCGGCGTGCCGTCTTGTCGATCTTCAGCCCGCGGATCTGGATCACTTCATTTTTCTTTGCGCCCGTTCCGACAAGCCGCTCATATCTCGCGAGATGGGCCTTCACGCGCGCGACGAGCTCACTCGGAGAAAACGGCTTCGTGATATAATCGTCCGCACCGAGACCGAGGCCTCTGATTTTGTCGATATCGTCCTTCTTCGCAGACACCATAAGAATCGGGACTGCCTTCTCCTCCCGGATCTTTTTGCAGATCTCAAAGCCATCCGTTCCCGGAAGCATGAGGTCAAGAATAAACAAGTCATAGTCCTCCCCCAGAGCATCTGCAAGCCCCTTCGTCCCATCTGTGTCGATATCAACCTCAAATCCAGAGAGCTCCAGGTAGTCCTTCTCGAGATTCGCGATATCCGCCTCATCCTCTATAATCAGAATTTTCTTCATTTTGTCACCTCAGTGTTCTTTCTGAGCGAAAAGTAGATCGTTGTCCCTTCGCCTTCCTTGCTCGATGCCCACACACGGCCGCCATGGTCCTCGATAATTTTCCGCACGATAGAAAGACCGATGCCGGAGCCTCCCTTAGCTGAATTTCTCGACGAATCCGTCCGGTAAAACCGGTCAAAAATATTGTGCAGGTTCTTCGCCTCAATTCCTTTTCCATTATCTGCAAGCGCGACCTCGACCTCGTCGCCCACTTCCTTCACTGTAAGGCTGATCCTCTTCTCAGGCTTGTCCATGTATTTGACCGAGTTGCTGATGATATTGTTGATCACGCGCTGGATCTGTTCGACGTCCGCAACGACCCGCACGTCTCCTCCGACCGTATTCTTGTAAGAAAATGCAATTCCCTTCGACGTCATGTCATCCGATATGCTGTCCGCTGCGTCGTCGAAGAAATTCTTCACGTTGACAAGATCAAACACATAGGGAATCCGGTTTGTCGTGATCTTCGAGTAAAAGGAAAGCTCGTTGATCAGATGATCCATATCGTTTGCCTTGTTATAGATCGTGTGGATGTAGCGGTGCCGTTTCTCCGGCGTGTCGGCAACGCCATCCATCAATCCCTCGCAGTAGCCCTTGACCGCCGTGATCGGCGTCTTCAGGTCATGCGAGATGTTGGAAATGAGTTCCCTGTTCTGTTCGTCGAACTGGAGCTTCTCCTCATTTGCCTTCTTGAGCTGCTCCCGCATCTGCTCAAATGTGCCGCACAGCTCCTCGAGCTCCTCGGGTCCGCTGACCGTCTCAATCTTGTCATCGAGATTGCCGTCCCGGATGCTCTTTGCCGCTTTATTCAACCGCTGAATGGGCGTGCTGATCTCCCTGTAGAGCCAGAACGCCAACATCGTCGCCGAGATGATGAGAATCGTGATCATGCCGAACAGCATATAGAAGACAAGTACCCGATTGAAACCCTGCAGGTTGCGAATGTCGATGCCGTATTTCTCACGGATATTGTTGGCCTCGAAGAAGACCGTCGCCGAAAAGCCGAGGACAATCAGCAGAACGGGAACAACAATCACCGTAAAAAATGCAATAAAGATCTCCTGCTTCAGCTTGATGCTCTTTTGTTTCTTCTGCTGCATTGTATCCTCCATCTCCATGCGTAGTCTGCAGATTGCATAGTCTCTTCGAAACGTCACATCATATTATATCAGAAATAGAACACAGAGAATACTGCGACCGGGATTTATATAAAGCCGCCGGCGTGCAAGCACGCCGCGTCCTGTGCACTGTTGCCAAC
>ONSX01000080.1 GCA_900320615.1 uncultured Eubacteriales bacterium | reverse complement strand
TCCACATGAATATTTCTCTTGGATGGTGCTACGATACCAAATGCATTTGCCATGTCAGTCGTCCCCCTTCACATTCTTGGCGACAAGTGTGATATTCTCACTGTCTGCGGATCCGACTACGCAGTTTTTGCCGATCCTGACATTATTGGCGACGAGCGCGCGTGTGACAACGGCGCCGTCCTCGACCTTTGCGCCGGGCATCAGGACAGAGTCGATGACCTTTGCTCCGCTGCCGACATAAGAACCGGTGAAAAGAACGGACTTCCTGACAGAACCCTCAACATGGGCACCCTGTGTGATATAGGCCACATCGACGCTGGCGTCCGGACCGATGTACTGCGGAAGCGCAGAGGCATCCTCTGTGTAGATCTTCCAGCCCGGATCGTTGAGGTTCAGCTCGTTCTTGCTGTCGAGAAGGTCCATGTTCGCCTCCCAGAGGGAATCGATGGTTCCGACGTCCTTCCAGTATCCCTCAAATCTGTACGCAACCAGCTTCTTGCCCTCATTCAGGAAAGCAGGAATGACATCATTGCCGAAGTCATGTGAGGAATCAGGGTTCTTCATGTCGGCGACCAGAGCCTTGCGGAGCGTCTTCCATGTGAAAATGTAGATACCCATGGATGCCAGGTTGCTCTTCGGTTCCTTCGGCTTCTCCTGGAACTCGGTGATTCTGCCCTCATCATCTGTGTTCATGATGCCGAAGCGCGAAGCCTCCTTCCACGGAACAGGACGGACGGCGACTGTGAGATCTGCGTTCTGCTCCTTGTGATACTGAAGCATTTCCTCGTAGTTCATTTTATAGATGTGATCGCCGGAAAGAACGAGGATGTATTCCGGGTTGTAGGAATCGACGAAATCAATGTTCTGTGAGATGGCGTCGGCTGTTCCGCGATAGACGTCGAGACCCGTGTCAGCCTTCTCACGCGGCGGCAGGACAAAGACACCGCTGTCTCTGGTATCGAGACCCCAGCGGCCGCCGCCTGCGACGTAGCTGTTCAGAAGAACAGACTCATACTGTGTCAGGACGCCTACGATATCAATGTGGCTGTTCGCACAGTTGCTGAGCGGGAAGTCGATGATCCGATACTTGCCGCCGAATGACACTGCCGGCTTTGCGACCTTATTGGTCAGGTCCTTCAGACGGCTGCCACGTCCGCCGGCCAGAATCATTGCCAACATGTTATTTTGACTCATGATAAAACCTCACTTTCCTATTTTTCACGAAAAAAACCATCACCGATTCCTGAATGTTTTGTCATAAATAATAAAGGAGTGCATTCCCGATAAAGCCATCCTGCGGGAATTTCAATAAGCTAGCGAATAATTGTTGATGGGTTTTCGTTGATTTTATTCTACCACGAATCGCTGAAACATTGTATGAGATTCGTGCGAATTCGGGAGATTTTACAAAAAATCAATGCTGACAAAGATTCAGGGTTCGTCCTCAAATTGGACGGTTTTATACCTGACGTTCCAAAATTCCATTGTGTTCATCGAGGAAATCCAGTATGTTTATCATACGTGCAGATTACTTTGCATGAGGTTTGTGCGCACATTTACTGGCGGAGGCAGTGCGGCAGGCTGGCTGAGCATATCAGCATAACCTATAACGACGGAGGTAAGGGAATGCAGAAAGCACTGCAGGAAGAGACGCTTCGCCTGACCAGGGAAATTCTGAGAACATATTGGAGCGGAGACATCACAGCTCTTCAGACATACGCGCATCCAGACATACAGTGGATCGGAACGAGAGATCAGGAGTACACACATGGCGTCGAAGAATTTATGGATTATCTCGAACGCAAGAGAGTCCAGATGCCAAAGCTCAGGATGGCGGAAGATCAATTTGAGGTCGTCTGGAGCGATGAGAATGCCTGCGCAGTGGCAGGACGGTATGTTCTGAAAACTGACTCTGAAGAGGAAGACAGAAATCTGCTCGACCGGCATCGGGTCACCTTCATCTGGGAGAGATCAGCTTCCGGGATGAGAATTATTCATGTTCACATGTCGAGCATTCTCTATATTCAGGATACCGGTGATGACTTCGCGCAGAGGGCCGAAAAAGAGGCCATGCAATATATGCAGAAGTATTTTCCGGACAGAGAGACGGTTCCGCGCGTGTTCTTCAAGGATACGAAAAATACGACCTATCTTCTTGATTTCGCGGATATCTACTATGTCGAGGCGGATCGGAACTACACGGTGATCCACCGGGCGGACAAGGGAAGCGACATTCGAATCCGGGAGAGCCTGACAAAAGTCATGTCGAGGCTTTCCGATGATTTCTTTATGATCAGCAGAAGCTGTGCAGTCAATCTCTTTTACGCGCAGAGGCTGGACGGAACGGTTCTCACCATGGTTGAGGGAACACAGCTGCAGGTGTCGAACAGCAAGCGCCAGCAGCTGGCCGAGATGATGCAGAGACAGTTCGCGTCTGATCATCCGGAAAACTAAAAAGAAAAAGGCGATACATCAGAGCAGGACAGATCCACGATTGTTCGTGAGTTATCTGCCCGCGGCCGATGTGTCGCCTTTTTGCGTCAGAGCCCGCGAGCCTTTCGGGAGCGTGTGTTGGAGAGGAATGTTTTTACCAGGCTTGCTGTAATAGACAGCTTTCATGTCTTTCGGAAGCGAGAGCTGTCATCTCTGTATGGCCGGTACCCGGGCGTAAGCCCGTCCGCATTGAGGAATATCCGTCTGTCTGGTATACTTAGCCGGATGAAAGACCGCGGGAATTTACAGGCGCGGTCTTATTTTGGCGTATAAAGGAGAGCATATGTATATCATCGCAGGACTTGGCAATCCGGGAAGACAGTACGACGGAACCCGGCACAATATGGGCTTTGATGTGGCAGATAGACTGATCGACGAGTATAGGATTCCTCAGTCGGGACGGAAATTCCACTCCCTCTGCGGAACGGGAATGATTGGCAGTGAGAAAGTCCTGGTCATGAAGCCGCTGACTTATATGAACCTTAGCGGAAATGCAATCCGTGAGGCCGTGGACTTCTATAAGATTGATCCGGAGACCCGGCTCATCGTCATCAGCGATGACATTGATCTGGAGCCGGGGCACCTCCGCATCCGAAAGAAGGGAAGCGCGGGCGGTCAGAACGGACTGAAGAATATTATTCAGCAGCTGGGTACGGACTGCTTTGTCCGTGTGAGAGTCGGAACAGGCGCAAAGCCCCAGGGCTGGGATCTTGCGGACTGGGTACTTGCCCATCCGTCGAAGGAGGACAGAACACGGATCGATGAAGCACAGGAGCGGGCGATGAAAGCTGTCACCTGCATCGTGACGGATGGAGTTGACGCGGCGATGAACCGCTACAACGGCTGAGGAGCGTATGAAGAAGAATCTGATATTTACGGAGCCTCTGAAGGAGCTCGCGGATTATGAAGCGGTTCGTGAAATTATGAGGCGCGTGACGGGCATCATCGCTGTCTCCGGATGCGTGGAAGCACAGAAGGCGGAGATGATTGCCGGACTGGGTGCGGAGGTGCCCGTCACGCTTGTCGTATCTGAGAATGATCTCACGGCGAGAACGATCTATGAGAATGTCCGCTTCTACGATCCGGACGCGCTCCTTTACCCGGCCAAGGACCTGCTCTTCTATCAGGCGGATCTTGCATCCAATGAGCTTGACCGGCAGCGCATGGAGGTGTTCCGGGCGCTGACGGAGCGGGAGAGCGTGACGGTTGTCATGCCGGCGACCGCCCTGATGGACTTTGTCACGACGAAGTCAGCACTCAGCGCGCAGCTGATTTCATTTGCGGTGGGAGACACCCATGACTTCGAGACTGTGAAGAGGGAGCTGGTCATGCTGGGCTATGAACGTTGCGCGGCGGCGGAAATGCCGGGCCAGTTCTCATTTCGCGGGGATATTCTGGACATCTGGCCGCTGACAGAGACTCATCCGGTCCGGATCGAGTATTTCGGGGACGAGATTGACGGCATGCGGATCTTTGATCCGGAGACACAGCGGTCGATTGAGAATATTGAAAGCATAACGGTTTATCCGGCCAATGACCACACCGGCTCCGTATCTCCATTCATTTCATGGTTCAGCGTGAAGGATACGGAGGTCTTTCTCGACGATCCGAACCGCATATCGGACGCGGCGCACGCGGCAGTGACGGAGCTTGCGGAGAGCGTGAAGAACCGGGCGGAGCAGGGCGGCTTCGATATGAAATCGGCACCACAGATACTCACGGACAGCGAGCTTCGCGCGCATCTTTCGGGTATGCACTGCGTCGCGATGTCGACGCTCGACATGCGCCGCGAGGGCTGGGAGATCGCGGGCGAGTATGCGCTCTCCGTGCAGGCGGTCGCGACGTACAACAACAGCGTCGAGCTCCTCGCGAACGATCTGCACCGATATATGAAGAAACGCTACCGCGTCGTCGTGCTGTCATCGTCGCCTTCGCGGGCGAAGCGCCTCGCGCAGGGACTTGCAGACATGGATCTGCCGGCGGTATTTCTCTCCCCGGAATCGGATTCGCAGCCCCTTCAGCCAGGGCAGATCGCCATTATGTACGGGCACGCGTCCCGCGGCTTCGAGTACCCGCAGATCCGTTTCGCAGTGATCTCGGACTCGGATATCTTCGGGGGAAAGCGCAGAAAGAAGCGCCGGAAGCGTCAGGAGTACAGCGGGAAGAAGATTTCGAGCTTTTCTGATCTGTCTGTCGGTGATTATGTCGTGCATGAAGACCACGGACTCGGCATTTACCGGGGAATTGAGAAGGTCGAGGTGGACGGCGCGCTCCGCGACTACATCAAGATCGAGTACAGCGGGAGCAACCTCTACATTCTTGCGACGCAGCTCGACAAGCTGCAGAAATATGCGGGCTCTGAGGCCGCGAAGCCGAAACTGAACAAACTCGGCGGGCAGGAGTGGGAGAAGACAAGAAGCCGCGTGAAGGCATCTGTGCAGGGAATCGCAAAGGAGCTTGTCGCGCTCTACGCGGCACGCGGGCAGAAGAACGGTTTTGTCTACAGCCCGGACACCGAGTGGCAGCGGGAGTTTGAGGAAATGTTCCCCTACGAGGAGACGGAGGACCAGCTGAAGGCGATCGAGGACACGAAGCGGGACATGGAGAGCACGAAGATCATGGATCGCCTGATCTGCGGAGATGTCGGTTACGGCAAGACGGAGATCGCGCTGCGCGCGGCGTTCAAGGCCGTGCAGGACGGCAAGCAGGTCGCGGTCCTCGCGCCGACGACGATCCTTGCACAACAGCATTATCATACGTTCACACAGAGAATGAAGGACTTTCCGGTCCGGGTGGATCTTGTCTGCCGGTTCCGGACAAAGCAGCAGATCGACCGGTCACTGAAGGACCTGAAGAACGGGCAGATTGATATTGTGATCGGGACACACCGCCTGCTCTCGAAGGACGTCAAATTCAAGGACCTCGGGCTTCTCGTCGTCGATGAGGAGCAGCGCTTCGGCGTGAAGCACAAGGAGCGGATCAAGCAGATGCGCAACAACGTCGATGTGCTGACTCTGACGGCGACTCCGATCCCACGGACGCTCCACATGAGCCTCATCGGTATCCGCGACATGAGTATTCTGGAAGAACCTCCGCAGGACCGCGTCCCGATCCAGACCTATGTCATGGAGTTTAACCCGGAGATGGTCCGCGAGGCTATTTCGCGCGAAATGGCACGCGGCGGGCAGGTCTATTACGTCTACAACCGCGTGAAGGATATCGCGGACATGGCAAAGCGCATCCAGGACCTTGTGCCGGAGGCAAATGTCGCCTATGCGGACGGTCAGATGACCCGCGACCGGCTTGAGTCGGTCATGGTCGATTTCATCAACGGCGACATCGATGTGCTTGTCACGACGACAATCATTGAGACAGGCCTTGATATAGGAAATGTAAACACCATGATCATTCACGATGCGGACAAGCTGGGCCTCTCGCAGCTCTATCAGCTGCGCGGGCGCGTCGGACGGACGAACCGGACAGCGTATGCGTTCCTCATGTATCGGAGAGACAAGATGCTGAAGGAGGTTGCGGAGAAGCGGCTCTCGGCCATCCGCGAGTTCACAGAGCTGGGCAGCGGTTTCAAGATCGCGATGCGGGACCTCGAGATCCGCGGAGCGGGCTCACTGCTTGGAGCGGAGCAGTCGGGCCACATTGAGTCGGTCGGCTATGATCTCTACTGCAAGATGCTGAGCGAGGCTGTCGCGGAGGCGAAGGGCGAGGAGCCGGAGAACGAGACGGAGACCGTCGTTGATCTCAATATCAGCGCCTATATCCCGGACAAGTACATTCCGGACGAGTTCCAGAAGCTCGACTTCTACAAGCGCATCGCCGGCATTTCGGATGAGGCGGATCTCGAGGACATCCAGGACGAGCTGCTTGACCGCTACGGTGACCTCCCGCGGGCTGTCACTTCGCTCCTTGGGATCGCGGACCTCAAGGCGACGGCGCGCCGCGCCGGGTTCACCGAGATCAAGCAGACCGGCCGCGAAGTGAGACTCACCGTGGGGGAGAAACCGGGCTTCGACGTATCACAGGTTCCGGCCATCATCGGACAATATGCGGGACAGTTCACGGTCATGGCCGCAAGGAGCGGAACGGGGTTCATTTATCATGGACCACAGGATGAGGGGACTATGCTGAAGGCACTGAAAACATTCACCGCCGCGCTTGCCGAAACCATGAAATGAGCTTATACTTATGTGATTATAATCCATGTGGGTGAGAAAACCCACGGTTTCAACCGTGAGGATGATAGCCCACCTCTTTACTTTCTGTGGATAATATATTAACCAATATCTACGAATGTGCTACTATATATTCATGAAGAATGAATATAAACATACAAAAACAACTGTATCATTGATTAACTACCATTTTGTATTTTGTCCTTGATACCGCAGAAAAATATTTAATATCCAAGGCGTTGAGGATAGATTTTATGTAGATACCCAAAAAACAAGACCGTAGGTGTAAGTATGAACAAAGGTGTTAAGTTTAGGGCGTATCCCAATAAGGAACAACAAAACTTAATAAATCGAACACTCGGATGTTGCAGGCTCATCTACAACAAAGGTCAGCAGTCTTTGAGGGATTTAGACCGTGGATTTAAAAATTTCTTTGAGAAACGTGCAAGACATCCGCAGTTCAAAAGTAAGCATAATAACCACCAGTCATACAGAACCATCAATCAGAACGATAACATCCGTATAATCGGGAAGTATATTAAGCTCCCGAAGCTCGGGTATGTCAAAATCAAACAGTCCATGGAAGTCGGGCATATCAATCATGTCACGGTAGAGCGTACTCCTACGGGTAAATACTTTGTAGTTCTGAATGTTGACTTTGAGCCGGAGTTTCGACCAAATGCAGGCTGCATGATTGGCATTGATGTCGGCATAAAGGAGTTTTACTCCGACAGCAA
>ONSX01000062.1 GCA_900320615.1 uncultured Eubacteriales bacterium | reverse complement strand
AAAAATGGCAAGAATTAAGGGTGGCTTAAATGCCAAGAAGAAGCATAATCGTGTTCTGAAGCTTGCAAAGGGTTATTATGGTGCCCGTTCCAAGCAGTATCGTGTTGCCAAGCAGTCCGTTATGCGCGCACTTGCGTCCAGCTTTGCAGGCCGCAAGCAGAAGAAGAGAGATTTCAGAAAGCTCTGGATCGCCCGCATCAACGCTGCTGCACGTCTGAACGGTATGAACTACAGCAATTTCATGCACGGCCTCAAGGTTGCAGGCATTGATCTGAACCGCAAGGTCCTTGCAGACATGGCTGTCACAGATCCGGAAGGATTCAAGGCGCTTGTCGAGAAGGCACAGGCAGCGATCGCCTGAGCGTTCCGGCCTGAGGACTTCATAATATATGTACAGCACGCGCCGTCGGAGAGTGATCTCCGGCGGCGCCTCTTTCTGTCCGGAAATTTCTTGAGCGGGCGAGGGAATTTACGGAATGCGCCGCCTGTGCGGCGCAGGATCTGCATGGATCCACGGAGAACGGAGGCGAAATGGATTTATTTGACTATATGGCCCAGAAGCGGCAGGATCAGGGTGCGCCTCTGGCCCGGAGAATGCGGCCGAGGACATTGGACGAGGTTGTCGGCCAGCAGCATATTATCGGGAAGGGGAAAATGCTCTACCGCGCGATCAAGGCGGACAAGCTCACATCTGTTATTCTCTACGGACCGCCCGGAACGGGCAAGACGACACTCGCGAAAGTGATCGCAAACTCGACGCACGCCGCCTTCCGTCAGCTGAACGCGACGACATCCGGGAAGAAGGACATGGAGGAAGTCACTGCATTTGCGAAGGAACAGCTCGGCGGCTACGGAAAGCGGACGATTCTCTTCATCGATGAGATCCACCGCTTCAACAAGGGCCAGCAGGACTACCTGCTCCCGTTCGTCGAGGACGGGACGATCATACTGATCGGCGCGACGACGGAGAACCCGTATTTTGAGGTGAACTCCGCGCTTCTTTCCCGGTCCACGGTCTTTGAGCTGAAGCCGCTCTCCAGAGAGGACATCCGTGTACTCATTGACCGCGCGCTTGCGGACAAGGACAGAGGGATCGGAAGCTGTCACGCGGTTATCACGGACGAGGCGGAAGATTTTATAGCAGATGTAGCCGGAGGCGACGCAAGGACGGCTCTCAACGCGATCGAGCTCGCGGCGCTCACGACCGATCCGGGACCGGATGGGAAGATCCACATTGATCTCGATGTCGCACAGGACTGTATCCAGAAGCGGGCCGTCCACTACGACAGGAAGGGAGACCAGCACTACGACACGATTTCCGCGTTTATCAAGAGCATGCGCGGCTCGGATCCGGACGCGGCTGTGTATTATCTCGCGAAAATGCTTGCGGCCGGGGAAGACATCAAGTTCATTGCGCGCCGGATCATGATCTGCGCGGCGGAGGATGTGGGAAATGCAGATCCGAATGCGCTTGTCGTCGCAACAGCCGCGTCACTTGCCTGCGAGCGGATCGGACTTCCGGAGTCGCAGCTCATTCTGTCAGAGGCCGCGATCTATGTTGCGTGCGCGCCGAAGTCAAATGCGTGCACCGAGGCCATCTTCGCGGCGAAACGTTCGGTCGAAGAAACAAAGACGACCGTTCCCGTCCATTTGCAGGACGCGCACTACAGGGGACACGAGGAACTGGGACATGGCGTCGGGTACAAGTATGCGCACGACTACCCGAACCACTATGTCCGGCAGCAGTACCTGCCGGATGAGATCAGGGACGCGAAGTTCTATGAGCCGACAGACATCGGGTACGAGCAGACGATCCGGGATTATTTCCGGAAAATCAGGGGAACAGAGTGACGGCAGAGTAAATTTTTACTCGACCTTTACCTGCGCCACATTCGATGATATAGTAAGTGATGGTTTTCTTAAAAAACGGGCCGGCAGGGAGAAATGGTATGGCGGAAGGACTCACACTCTATAAACTGATTATTTTATACATGCTGCGAAAGGTAAACTTTCCGCTGACAAATACACAGATCACCAGCTTCATGCTGGAAAAGAACTACACCGATTATTTTCATGTCCAGGAGGCTTTGAATGATCTCGTCGAGGCGAAGCTGATCGTGGTAGAGAAGATTCGCAACTCGTCGCAGTATACGGCGACGGTTGATGGAGAACAGACACTGGAATATTTCAACAACGAGATTCCATATGCGATCAAGCAGGACACCGATTCCTACCTCAAGGAGAATGCTTTCGAGCTGCGGAATGAGTCCTGCACGACAGCTGACTACGACATGACGGATGACGGCGGATACGCCGTCAAATGCAAGGTCGTCGAGGGTCACGAGACGGTCATCGAACTGACTATCAACGTAACGTCAGAGGCCGAGGCAGAGCGCGTCTGCCTGAACTGGCCGGAAAAATCACAGGAAATTTACCTCGACATCATGACGAAACTGCTGTGACAAAAAGCCGCGGGAATTCCCGTGGCTTTTTGCATGGGCGTTGAATTCAGTGCTGTGAAATGGTAGAATGTGAAAATATAATATACATGTGCCCAGCCGGTTTCCTGTCATGGCCCGGCAGGGCGCGGATGAGGAAGGGGAAAGACTCAATATGAAGAAACGAAGTTCCAGGGCAGTCATGCTGGTGTGCCTTCTGGCATGCCTTCTTTCGCTTCTTGTCGTGGGCTGCGGCTCCTCCGGATCGTCGAAGACGATCAAGGGCGCGTCAGATCTGGCAGGAAAGATTGTCGGCGTACAGGAGGGCACGACGGGCGACCTTGATATCACGGACAACGATGACATCAAGGTAAAAACAGTCGAGCGGTACAATACCGGCTATGAGGCCGTACAGGCGCTCAAGCAGGGTAAGGTCGATGCGGTCATCATCGATGACCAGCCGGCACAGACCTTCGTCAATCAGGTGAAGGGCCTTAAGATCCTTGATGAGCCGTTCGAGGAAGAACAGTACGCGATCTGCTTTCAGAAGGGAAGTGATCTGACCGCCGGGTTTAATACAGCGATGGAAGAGCTGAAGAACGATGGAACGCTTGATAAGATCATCAACGCGTACCTCGATGCGTCTTCCAAGAACAAGACGCTTCAGTCAGCTGTCTATACATCTCCGGCCGGAACCGATACATCCAAAGGAACACTGAAGATGGCGACATCCGCCGATTTCCCGCCGTATGAATATCACGCGGACGATGACAGTATCCTCGGCATCGATGCGGAAGTTGCGCAGGCAATCTGCGACAAGCTCGGGTACAAGCTTGAGATCGAGGATATGAAATTTGATTCGATCATCACATCAGTTGCGGCCGGCAAAGATGATTTCGGCATGGCCGGCATGACGGTTACAGACGAGCGCAAGGAGAGCGTTGACTTTTCCGACACCTATGTGACCGCGCAGCAGGCTATTATCATCAAGGCCGGCAGTTCATCCTCCGGGCAGAGCCTCGCGCAGCAGTTCAAGGCAAACTTCATCGACGGAAGCCGCTGGAAGCTGCTGCTTCAGGGTCTCGGAACCACGCTTGAGATCACCCTGTTCGCAGTTATCATCGGTATTGTTCTCGGCTTCCTGTGTGCTGTCGTCCGGTGCGCACATGATCAGACGGGCGGCCTCAAGATCCTGAACTTCATTTGCAAGCTCTACACGACGGTCATCCGCGGAACGCCGACCCTGCTTCAGCTCCTGATCTGGTACTTCGTCGTCTTCGCAGCGGTCGATGTCAACAAGATTTTCGTCTGCGTCATTGCATTTGGCCTGAACTCCGGCGCGTACGTCTGCGAGATCGTCCGCTCGGGCATCATGTCTGTCGACGCGGGACAGATGGAGGCCGGCCGGAGCCTCGGATTCAGTTACTCAAAGACTATGTGGTACATCATCCTTCCGCAGGCGTTCAAGAACGTTCTGCCCGCGATTGGAAATGAAGTGATCACTCTCCTGAAGGAGACCTCAATCGCCGGCTACATCGCGGTCACAGACCTCACGAAGGCAGGCGACATCATCCGCAGCCGCACGTTCAGTGCGTTCCTGCCGTATATCGCGGTTGCCCTCATTTATCTGGCAATGGTACTGATTCTTGCAAAACTTCTGGGAATGCTTGAGAGGAGGCTGAGAGAAAGTGAGCGCTGAGAAGAATAATGAAAAGATGCCTCTGATTCGTGTCGTTGATCTCGTAAAGACCTTCGGTGAGCACGACAAGAAGAAGGAGACCGTCCACGCGCTGAACGGCGTATCGATGGACATCAACAAGGGTGACGTCGTTGTCATCATCGGACCGTCCGGATCCGGAAAATCAACGTTTCTCCGGTCTCTCAACCTGCTTGAGACGCCGACCTCGGGCCATATTTATCTCGAGGGCACGGACATCATGGGGAAGAACGTCAACATCGACAGGCACCGTCAGAAGATGGGGATGGTGTTCCAGCACTTCAATCTCTTTCCGCACATGACGGTTCTCGAGAATCTGACGCTCGGTCCGATCAAGCTGCAGGGCAAGACAGAGGATGAAGCGAAGGAACAGGCTTTCAGGCTGCTTGATCAGGTCGGTCTCCGCGACAGAGCGGATTCCTACCCGAAGCAGCTCTCCGGCGGCCAGAAGCAGAGAATCGCAATCGCGAGGTCTCTGGCGATGAGCCCGGACGTCATGCTCTTCGATGAGCCGACGTCGGCCCTCGATCCGGAGATGGTCGGCGAGGTTCTCGACCTGATGCGCAAGCTCGCGGAGGACGGTATGACTATGGTGGTCGTCACGCACGAGATGGGCTTCGCGAAAGAGGTCGCAAGCCGCGTCGTCTTTATGGAAGATGGAAAAATCAAGGCGGATGGAACGCCGAAAGAAATTTTCAGTCCGGATACAGAAAACCAGAGACTGAGGGACTTCCTCTCGAAGGTTCTGGCATGATTTTCTGGAGGTAGAAAATGAGTCACAAACTGCAGAATGAAATGATCGACCAGCTGTTTGATGCTATTCTGACGCTGAAGGATCGCAAGGAATGCTACGATTTCTTCATGGATGTGTGCACAGTGAATGAGATCGCGTCTCTGTCACAGAGATACGAGGTCGCCGGGATGCTGCGCGACAAGAAGACATATCTCGATATCTCCGAGAAGACGGGAGCCTCGACCGCGACGATCAGCCGCGTCAACCGCTCGCTGAACTACGGAAATGACGGGTATCAGACGGTGTGGAGACACCTGGAAGAACAGCAGAAAAAGAACAGGCAGGAGCGCGGAAAGAGCTGAGAAAGTTTCCTGTCCGTCGAAGGCAAAAGGAAGGGGAGCGCAGACATTCTGGCGCTCCCCTTCCTTTTCAGACTTTTTTTAATTTCGCAAAACCCGCGAGCATTTTCTTCACGCCCCAGGCCGGGAAGTCGACGGTCACGAGATAGTCCCGGCCTCCGTCTTTGATTTCTTTCACGGTTCCCTCGCCGAACTTCACGTGTCTGACCTTGTCACCGACCCTGTAATCCGGCAGAGTCTTCTCCGCGCTTCCCGCGCCCTGTGGCTTCGAGGCGGAGAGGTACGGGTTCTTGTAGGTGCTTTTGTGCGTGTAGGCGTTGTCCCGGGAGGCGTCGAAGGAACGGCCGAATGAGACCTCGTCCTCTTCTGCGTCCATGGGAAATGCGCGCCCGAAGGACGGCTTCGGAGCGAAGGCCCTGCCGAGGATTGCGTCGCGCATGTCCGGATTAATTCCCATGCTGTTAAGGCGCGGCCTCGGGGACTCCATCTCATCCTCGCCCATATCGATGAGCTCCCGCGGAATCTCGCGCACGAACCGCGAGAGCGGACTCTGCACGAGATCGCCGCGGATCATGCGCTCCCTCGCGCACGTGAGCGTCAGGAGCTTCTTTGCGCGCGTGATGCCGACGTAGGCGAGCCGCCGCTCCTCCTCAATTTCTTCCTCTGGCTTGTACGCATTGATCGACATCGAACTCGGGAAGAGCCCGTCCTCCATGCCGGCCATGAATACGACCGGAAATTCAAGTCCCTTCGCCGCGTGCAGCGTCATAAAGAGAACGCGGTCGTCACTCTCGTCGACTGTGTCGATGTCAGCGATCAGCGCGACCTCCTCGAGAAAGCCGGAGAGTGTCGGATTTTCCCCGGCGCTTTCGTACTGGACCGCCTTGGAAATGAGCTCGTCGATGTTGTCGAGCCGCGCGTTTGCCTCCTCGGTGTGTTCATTTTTCAGAGCCTCCGCGTAGCCGGTCGACTCGACGATCTCCTTGATCAGTTCGGACACCTTTGCGTCCTCCGCCTTCGCCCGAAGCACGGAGATGAAATCGGCGAATGCGCTCACCTTCTTTGCGGCGGCCGCCGAGAGGTTCGGAATACTTCCCGCCGCACACACCGCGTCATAAAATGAAATTCCTCCTGCCTCCGCGAAGGCTTCGATGCGCGTGATCGTCGCAGTGCCGATGCCGCGCTTCGGGATATTGATAATCCGCCGGACAGCGAGCGCGTCGACCGCGTTGTCAATCGTCTTCAGGTACGCGAGAATGTCCTTGATCTCCTTCCGCGCATAGAAATTCACGCCGCCGACGATCTTGTACGGGATGTTCTGCATGAGCGCTTTCTCCTCGAAGAGACGCGACTGCGCATTCGTGCGGTAGAGAACCGCGCAGTCCCTGAAGGCGTATTCCCCGGAGCGGACGAGTCGGCGGATCTCGGAAATGATATAATCCGCCTCGTCGAAGCCTGTGCGGAACCGGCGCAGCCGGACTTTTCCGCCTCGCCCGTTTTCCGTCCACAGCGATTTATCCTTTCGACCGTGGTTGTGGCGGATTACTTCATTGGCCGCATCGAGAATGTTCTGGGTCGAGCGGTAGTTTCTCTCGAGCTTCACGATATGCGCGTCCGGATAGACATTTTCGAAGTTCAGAATGTTCCGGATGTTCGCGCCGCGGAACTTATAGATGCTCTGGTCGTCATCGCCGACGACGCAGAGGTTCCTGTATTTGTCAGCCAGCAGGGAAATGAACGCAAACTGCGCGGTGTTCGTGTCCTGGTACTCGTCGACCATGAGGTAGCGGAAGCGCTCCTGGCAGACCGCAAGCACGTCAGGAAACTGACGGAAGAGTTCGACGGTCTTCATGATGAGGTCGTCGAAATCCATCGCGTTGTTCTCCTTCAGCTTCGCCTGGTACTCCCTGTAGAGGTCCGCGATGATCTGCCCGCGCTTATCCTTATTGAGGTAACGGTAGCGGTCCGGGTCGATCAGCTCGTCCTTGGCGGATGAGATGGCGGCGAGCACGGACTTTTCGCGGATCGTCCGGGTGTCAACATTCTTCGCCTTGCAGATGTTCTTCATTAGCGTGAGCTGGTCGTCTGTGTCGTAGATTGAGAACCAGCGCGTGAAGCCGAGGAGGTCCGCATTTCTGCGCAGGATACGGACGCAGAGTGCGTGAAAGGTGCTCACCCAGATCTCCTCTGCGCCGAAGCCGATCATTTCGTCCACGCGGCTTCTCATCTCGTCAGCGGCTTTGTTCGTGAAAGTAATCGCCAGGATATTTCCGGGGTTGACATGTTTCACATCGATGAGATAGGCGATGCGGTGGACGAGGACGCGCGTCTTTCCGGAGCCTGCGCCGGCGAGGATCAGGACCGGTCCGTCCGTGCAGGCGCAGGCCTTCTGTTGGTCCTCGTTCAGGTTTTTGAGAATTTCCTGTTCGTTCATAAACGTAATACCTTCTATAGCTAATAAGAGCGGCAGGCCGGGCCCGCCGCAGAATGTTCAAGAAACAGCAGATCCATTATAGCAAAATGAGATGCCCGCTACAAGGCGCGCAGGATTAAACGCCGCCGTGAATATTGGCGGGTACGATCGACTTGAAAAGTCGTAAATGAAACTATATCATAAAACAGGAGCACAACAATTCAAGATTATCTGACGCGTAATGCGATATGGAGATTACATGGTATGACAGAGAAGAAGGATGATATGCAAAACCTGTCTGACGAAAAGGGGCAGGCGGGCAGCGGCAGGGCGCGCATCCCGAACCACCGCACGGAGGCAGAGCAGCGCGCGCGGGATCTGCTCCGCGAGGCGGTTCGCAAATTTACGAATATCGACTATATCCGTCCGGAGGACATCCCGGACATTCCGCTCTACATGGATCAGATCACGACGTTTATGGACAGCAAGCTCGCTGCATGTAAGCGCTATCCGGACGACAAGATCCTGACGAAGACAATGATCAACAATTACACGAAGAACAAGCTTCTTCCGCCGCCTGAAAAGAAGAAATACTCGAAGGAACATCTCCTGCTTCTCATTTTCGTGTATTACCTGAAGGATTTTCTGTCGATCAACGACATCAAGACGATCCTTGAGCCGATGGAGGACAACCATTTTCAGACGGAGGACGGCCTGACGCTCTCGGAAATTTATACGGAAATCTTCGAGATGATTCTCGGACAGAGCGAATATATGACGAAGGACATTATCCGGCGCTTCGACATGGCGAAGCACTCCTTTCCGGAGGCTGAGGACAAGTGCAGCGAAGAGGACAGCGACTATCTGAAGATGTTCTCCTTTGTCTGCCTGCTGAGCTTCGATGTCTATGTCAAGAAGAAGCTGATCGAGGAGGTCGTCGATCAGATGAACGCCGCGAATGCGCGGCGCGAGGAGACCGCAAAGGCCGGGGAAGAGGCCAGAAAGCGTGCCGCAAAACTTGCGGAGGCAAAGAAGCGGGCCGCGAAGCCTGCGGGGGCGCAGAAGAAGAACGCAAAGCCTGCGGATTGGCAGGGGGCGTATAGTCAAAGTACAAGAAAAGAACAGGACGGAGAATGAAATATGCTCAGACGAAAAGATATCGCCGAGGCGGTCATTGACCGCGTAGACTACCCGAATAAAGGACATTTTACGATCCCGGAGACCGGAGAGACCGGGCAGGTCAAGAACACGGTCCCGGGACAGAAGGTCCTGTTCCGCGTCTTCAAGAAGCATGACGGCCACGCGTACGGCCGCCTGATCAGTGTCATGGAGCGTTCGCCGCTTGAGACGCGCGCGCCGTTCTGCGCGATTTCAGACGAGTGCGGCGGCTGTATGTACCAGCGCCTTCCCTATGACTACCAGCTGCAAATGAAGACCGACCAGCTGCAGAAGCTCCTCACCCCGGTCCTTAACGAGGACTCTGTCTTTGATGGCATCCGCAGAAGTCCGCGGGAAACGGGCTACCGCAACAAGATGGATCTCTCATTTGGCGACGAGGTCAAGGGAGGCCCGATGACGCTCGGTATGCACCGGCTCGGCACGCGCTACACGGTCCTTAACGCGGACACCTGTGCGCTCGCGCACCCGGATCTCCCGAAAATTGCGGCCTGCGTCCGCGAATACTGCACGGAGACGGGCCTGCCGTTCTTTAACAAGGTCGATCACATCGGCTATTTCCGGTTCCTTCTTCTGCGCCGCTCGGAGACGACGGGAGAGATCCTGGTCTGTATCGCGACATCGACGCAGTATACGCACGATTTCTCCGACCTTGCGGAGCGGCTTCTGGCGCTCCCGCTCGAGGGGACAATTGCCGGCATCTGGCATGCGGACGACGACCGCTTTGCGGACGCGCTGCTGCCGGATGCGCTGCACTGTCTCTACGGGACAGATTCCTTTACGGAGACGATCCTGGGACTGACGTTTCGCGTGTCTCTGTTTTCATTTTTCCAGACAAATACGAAGGGGGCGGAAGTGCTCTATAATACCGTCCGGTCGTACGTGAATCAATCGGGGATGTTTGGGGGCTCCCAAAAGCCGGTCCTCTACGATCTCTACTCCGGCACCGGCACGATCGGCCAGATGATGTCAATGGCCGCATCACACGTCTACGGCATCGAGATCGTCCCGGAGGCAGTCGAGGCGGCGAAGAAAAATGCGGCGCTCAACGGCCTCACGAACTGTACATTTATTGCGGGCGACGTGCCGGAGATCCTCCCGACGCTTCCCGAGAAG
>ONSX01000147.1 GCA_900320615.1 uncultured Eubacteriales bacterium | reverse complement strand
AGTGACAATGAAGGGACTTCTTTCTTACAGCGGCGTCACGACGAAGATCAGGGCCATGGAGGGACGGTTCTTCACCGACAAGGAATTTGAAGAGATTGTTCAGCTGCCCGATGTTCCGGCTGTCGCCGAGTACCTGAAAAAGAATCCCGGATATGCGAACGCGCTCTCTGAGATCCCTGACAACATGCTTCACCGCGGCATGATCGAACGGTATATGGAGAATTCACTGTTCAGGGATTACGAGAAAATTTACCGCTTTGCAAAAGAGGATCAGCAGATCTTCCTCAGGCGGTACGCGCGGCGCTACGAGGTAAGACTCCTGAAACAGATTCTCTCGGCAATTATGCAGGGCGAACATGTCTCAGAGGATTTGCTCATTTTCCGGAATTTTTTCGACAACTACACGGACCTCTCCATGCAGCCGCTTTACGAGGCCCGCACCGTGGAGGATTTCATCAAGGCACTGGCAAAAACGCCGTATTACGATACGGTGAAGGGTGTATACAATCGCCCGGAGCCGTCCCTGTTCAAGTACGAGATGGCGCTTGATCTGTATCACTTCAGTACAATCTGGCATGACAAGGACGAGATCGGCGGTGATAAAGCCAGCGCAGCCATTCTGACGAAATTCTACGGAACAAAATTTGATATGCTGAATCTCTGGTATATTCACCGCGCCAAGGCGTATTTCCATATGAGCGGCGTCGATGTCTACGCGCTGACGATTCCGGCCCTCTACAAGCTGAGAAAGTCGGATATCCGGGCGCTGGTCGAGGCGGAGAACAGAGAGACCTATGCCAAGGCCCTGCGTGCGACCTGGTACGGAAAGGTCTATCCGGAAATTAATCTGGACAATCTTCAGTATATGTACACAAAGATCTGCAAGCACGTCATTGCCAGAGAGGCAGAGAAGCAGCCGTATTCTATCGCGACTCTCTACTATTATCTGTACTGGAAGGAGATTACGTTATGTTACTCGCAGGTAACCGGAGGAAGTTATGATTGAGAAAATGAAATTCATCACTCTCACCGGTCCGAAGGATGACATCGACAGGGTCACAGAGACGTATCTCAGAAAATACGAGATTCATCTCGAAAATGCGATGACCGAGCTGTCCGATGTCAAGAATCTGGTGCCATTTCAGGAGCCAAACCCTTATAAGGAGCTCCTCACAAGGGTTAAAAACCTCACGGACCAGATGGGAGACGCTGCCGCCGGTGTGAAGCCGGCAGATGTCACGCTCGAGGATGTGCAGCAGGTACTCGACCGCGTGAGCGGCGGCATGAATGAGATGAACGCCCAGAGGAAGGGGCTCGAGGAGAAGATTGCGGATTACGACGGGCGGATGGCTACGCTCGCGCCGTTCAGAAGTCTCCCCGAAGATTTCACAAAGCTGCTGGACTATCACTTCGTTGATTTCCGGTTCGGCAGAATGCCGAAGGATTTCTACTCGAAGTTCAGAGATTATGTCTATGATAATTTCGACACAATCTTCGTTGTGACAAAGCAGGACGACTTGTATGTCTACGGCATTTATTTTTCACCGCTTCGCGAGTCGCACAAGATCGACGCCGTGTATTCTTCCATGCACTTTGAGCGGGTCTTTATCCCGGCCGGATATAAGGGAACGCCGGAGGATGCGTACGATCTGCTGAAGCAGGAGAGTGACTCCGCGGCAGCTGAGCTGAAGATGCTGAAGAAGGAGATTCGCGACGGCCTGCGCGAGGAGGCTCCGAGACTGCTCGGCGCAGAGCAGCTTCTCACGGGGCTCTCACAGGACTTCGATATCCGCAAGGATGCGGCAGTCATGAGCACAAAGACCGATCGGTACTATATCATCTGCGGATGGATGGGCGCGAGTGATTTTCCGAAGTTCGAGAAGGCGATCGAAAATGATCCGAAGATCGTCTGCGTTCCGGAGAATCCGGAGGACACGGGTGAGACGCCGCCGACAAAGCTGAAGAACCCAAAGCTCTTCAAGCCGTACGAGATGTATGTGAAAATGTACGGCCTGCCGAACTACAAGGAGCTGGATCCGACGATCTTCGTTGCGATTACCTATTCGTTCATTTTCGGAGCGATGTTCGGAGACTGGGGCCAGGGCCTCTGCCTTCTGATTCTCGGAGGAATCCTGTATAAGATCAAGAAGATGCCGCTGTTCGGAATTATTTCCTGCGCGGGCGTGTTCTCGACGATATTTGGTTTCTTGTTCGGCTCATGCTTCGGCTTTGAGAATGTGACGCCGGCGCTGTGGCTGAGACCACGAACCTCGAAGATTACACTACCGGGCATCGGATCGATCAACACGGTTCTTGTCGTCGCGGTCGTCTTCGGTATGTTCCTGATCCTCACGACGATGATCCTGAACATCATCAACTCGAAGAGGCTGGGGGACAAGGAGGGCGAGCTGTTCGGAACGAACTCGCTGGCGGGCTTCATTTTTTATACGGGCGTGGTGATTTTCATCATCTGCTCGTTTACGAACCACAAGCAGTTCCTGGGTGTTGCGTTCATTCTTATCTTCTTCGTGGCACCGCTCGCCGTCATGTTCCTGAAGGAGCCGCTGACAGCGAAGCTCACGCATAAGCCGCCGAAGGAGAAGACGGGCGTCGGCATGTTTATTGTCCAGAGCTTTTTTGAGATGTTCGAGACACTGCTCTCGTTCTTCTCCAATACGCTTTCCTTCATCCGTATCGGTGCGTTCGCTGTATCGCATGCGGCGATGATGGAGGTCGTGCTCATGCTTGCAAATGGCGGAAAGAATATCGGCGTCGTGATCGGCGGAAATATTTTCGTCATGGGCATGGAAGGACTGATCGTTGGTATTCAGGTCCTTCGTCTCGAGTATTATGAAATGTTCTCCCGCTTCTACAGAGGAGACGGCAAGGAGTTCAAGCCGTTCCTGAAGCAGGGAAAGAACGCGTAAGACAACGTACAGTCTATTTTTACAGTTTACTTTTACAGGAGGTCATTACTATGGCTATGGCAGTTGAAATCACAATGGTTATCGCACTTGTTCTTTCCATCATCGTCCCAGGCGTTTCATTTCTCAAGGGACAGCGCACGAAGAGCAGATTCAAGTCTCATCTGGCGGTAAATGTCGTCACGTTCTTCGGGCTTCTTGTCGTCGCAACGGTTTCCATCCTTGCCGGCAACACAAGCGCACTCGCAGCAACAGCTTCCTCAGGCAGCGGCTTTGCAACAGGTATGGGCTATATCGCAGCGGCTCTTTCCGTTGGTATCTCCTGTATCGGCGGTGGTATCGCAGTCGCATCTGCGGCATCTGCGGCCCTCGGTGCAATCAGTGAAGACCAGTCTATTCTTGGTAAATCTCTTATCTATGTCGGCCTTGCAGAAGGTGTCTGCCTCTACGGTCTGATCATCGCATTCATGATCATCGGTTCT
>ONSX01000094.1 GCA_900320615.1 uncultured Eubacteriales bacterium | reverse complement strand
TAATAACGTCATCCGTCCCATCCCCAGTGAAGTCGAATAAAGCGCTTGATGAATCCTGTCTCGAAGCTCTTCCATCTCCATCATTGATTTGTCTTTGAATTGCATCATCAAAGCACTGTTTTATTAATGCATCATAATCCACATCGGTCGCCGTCGAGGATGAATCGGAAGCGGAAGCTGTGTCCGAATCTGTAGAATTATCCGATGGGAGGTATTTCATCTGAAAGAGAGAACTGTACTTCTTATAGGGAAGAGACAGATCTGTGCCGTCACCGGTATCCTCTTCATCATTCTCCGTATTAACAATAAAATCCGTATCTGCCAGCCACCAAACGGGATAATCAAAAAGACCTATGTAGTCTTTATCCTTCAGTGCATTGGTAAGAGACTGGATATCAACATGTCCTTTGCTTTGAGAAGCATATTCTTTTGCTATCATTTCCGGCAAATCCGACGTCTCTATAAAGACATCATCCAACGTCAGCAGTTCACCTGTCTGTGCATCATAGTTAAATCCCCATTTATAGATATGGCTTTCATCCGGATCATAGGTATGCTCATCTGTGATTACAACAGAAAATACGATTCCGTCATTCCGCATGACTTCGGCCGTCATCGTCTCATCGTAAGCGCCCTCTTCATCCTGATTGTCTTCTGCGATCTTTACCAGCTGATCCGTCAGACCACTGAGTGCCTTGCCAAGAGCCGCATGATCGGAATCTGTCACTGTGATGACAGGATATGTCAGCGTGCCATACGTCCCGATGTCTTCCTCATTATTCGCATCAATACTGTACTTGACTGCTTTCGCCGGTGCCTCCGTCGGTGTCGGTGTCGCGGCCGCCGCGACGAGCATTGTCATTTCCTTCGTCACCGCCTGATTATTGTCGAGCGTCTGGATCTGCTTATACACATTGACTGCCTTCGTGTAATACGTGCCCGCGAGATCTGCGTCCGTATCCTTCACGGCATCGCCGGCCTTCGTGTAGACCTCCGCCTGATAGTAGTAGCCGTCCGTATTCTTCTGATCGAGATCGATCACCTTCTGGTACGCATCGGCCGCCTTGTCGTAGGCACCGGTAATATCAGCCGCCTGCGAATTGCCTGCATTTGCCAGAGAATCAGCTTGCGACGTATACGTCTGCCCGAGACCGATATATGCATTTTCCTGCTTGGGCTCGATGCTGACCGCCTTCCTGTACATGTTGACAGCCTCGTCGTACTTCATTTCATTCAGGTACTTGCGGCCGGTCGTAAGGCACCTTCTGTACCTCTGCTGCGGTGTCCTGATGAAAATGAACAGCGCCAGGCCAAATGCCGCCATGCCGATCGCGATCAGGCCGAGTATCCGCAGTATTTTCTCTTCATCCTTCATGAGCCTTATCCTTCCTCTTCCGCAGGCCCTGCCCGGGCTGCCGATTTCGCATTTTATTATAGCAGATTCCATCCACGGAAAAATGATTGACCTCATTTTTCCATATGATTACAATAATTTGGAAACGTTCATTTTCTGTAATTATTCAGCACCCCCTGGAAAACTGATGGAATACGGACGGAGAGCTTGCTCGCCGGACGGTTTCAGAAGTTTTTCAAGGGGGCGGACAAGCGGCGAAGCCGCTCTGTCCGCCCACAACGAGGAACGCAAAGCGTTCCGAGTATGGGGTGCTGAATAGTTACGATTTTCTAATATGAGGAGGGAAATCATGGACGAAGATCAGAAGGACCTGGACGAGCAGACGCGCGTCTTCACCAGGGTCCATAAGGAAACAACAAAAGAAGCCGAAAAGGCAACGGACGCTCAGACAAAGCCCGCAGAGCATGCAGGGACAGCGGCGGCTTCCACAGGTAACGCCGGCGAAGGCTTATCTGCTGCAAACAACGCATCAGCTTCGAGCGCACCGAAGACAGCTGAAAAGTCAGAGGCTGCCGCAGCACCGGAGACGTCCGGACTTTCCGGAGATACTGCCGCAATGAACGAAGCCGGAATTGCCGGAGCTTCTTCCAGTGCCGCAACACCGGAGACTGCCAGGACTGCCGGAGCAGCTGTCAATCCGACCACGGGCACAAATCAGGCCACAGGCAGACCAGTCTCGGGAAATACGCAGAATGCGTCCCATCAGGCCGGCGCTTATCAGAGCAATGGCAACAGTAGAACCGGCGCTCCGAACGGCTACCAGAACAACGCATACCGCGGAAATGGTGCCCCGAACGGCTACCAGAACAACGCGTATCGCGGAAATGGTGCCCCGAACGGCGCTTATCAGAACAACGCATACCGCGGAAACGGCGCTCCAAACGGCTATCAGAACAACGCTTACCGCGGAAATGGTGCCCCGAACGGCGCTTATCAGAACAACGCATACCGCGGTAATGGCGCTCCGAACGGCTACCAGAACAACGCGTACCGCGGCAACGGTGCCCCGAACGGTGCTTATCAGAACAACGCCTATCGCGGAAATGGTGCCCCGAACGGCTACCAGAATACCGGCTATAATAATGACTATCCAAACAATGGCTATCCGAATAACGGCTACCAGCCACCGTACAACCAGTCCCCTGACGGCATGGACCACACGCCGATTTCGATGTGGGGATACTTCGGCTATGAGCTCCTGTTCGCCATTCCGATCGTCGGTTTCATTCTGACGATTGTGTTCTCATTTGGCGGCACGAAGAACATCAACCTGCGGAACTTCGCCAGATCGTATTTCTGCTATCTGATCGTTGCGCTGATCATTATCCTGATCATATTCTCAATAGCCGGAGGCATTGGACTGTCCCTCATGCACTCTGGTTATTGAGAGCACGAGACAAATCCAAGTGCAGTTCAGCCGGTGTTCATTTCAGCATTATTCGGCTTTCTGAATGACACAACCATTGCGAGAAAAAGGGAAGCGGCCCGCATTGCGGACTGCTTCCCTTTTCTTAAAAATACATCTCAGAGCATTTTGCCGATCAGGATCACCTCGAAAGCTGCGGCAGAACTGTGCCATTTTCCGCCTGCCTTACAGCTCCTCGCCATTTGTCGCGATCACATGCTGATACCAGCCGAACGACTTCTTCTTGTACCTCTTTCCCGTTCCTGTTCCGTCATCATTCAGATCAACATAAATGAAGCCGTAGCGCTTGCGGAGCTCCCCCGTCGTAAATGAAACCACATCGATGCAGCCCCACGGCGTGTAGCCAATCAGATCAACGCCATCGATCTCGACAGCTTTCTTCATTTCCCGGATGTGTGCGCGAAGGTACTCGATCCGGTAGTCATCATCGCACGTCCCGTCCGGATTCAGCTTGTCGATCACGCCAAGACCGTTCTCGACGATAAAAAGCGGCTTCTCATAGCGCTCGTACAGCGTGTTCAGCGCGTAGCGGAGACCGACCGGATCGATATTCCAGCCCCACGCGGTCGGCGTGACATACGGATTCGGAACAGAGTGCGAATTTCCGCCATTTGTCGAATTCTTCTGGCTGTTGTCCGCATCCGCCCTGACGGCGATCGACATGTAGTAGCTGAAGCCCACGTAGTCGACGCAGCCCTCCGCAAGGATCTTCTCATCGCCCGGCTCCATCTCCGGCGCCGTGCCCGTGCGCTCCCACTCCTTCACGGCATATGCGCCGTAGTGGCCTCTGCACTGGACATCCGTGAAATAGAACCTCTCGTGCATCGACTCCTGGGCGGTCAGCACATCCTCCGGCCTGCAGGAGTACGGGTAATACGGGATAAATGAGCACATGCAGCCGATCTGAAATGCGGGATTGATCTCGTGACCGCGCTTGACGACGAGCGCGGAGGCGACCATCTCGTGATGCGCGACCTGGTGCAGCAGCTTCTTCGGATTGTCACTCTCCGAGAACCTGACGCCCGAATTCGTCCAGCCGAAAATGTCATTTTCCGTATTGGCCTGGTTATTGATTTCATTAAAGGTCATCCAATACTGGACCTTGTCCTTGTAGCGCTGCATGACCGTCTCCGCGTAGTGCACAAAGAAGCCGATCAGCTTCCGGTTCGCCCAGCCGCCGTACTTCTTCGCCAGGCCGTACGGCATCTCAAAATGGCTCAGCGTGACGACAGGCTTGATCCCGTATTTCAGAAGCTCATCGAATAAATTGTCATAGAACTGAAGGCCGGCCTCGTTCGGCTGCTCCTCATCTCCCTGCGGGAAAATGCGGCTCCACGAGATCGAGGTGCGGAAGCATTTGAAGCCGAGCTCCGCAAACAGCTTAATGTCGTCCTTATAGGTATGATAAAAATCAATTCCCTCGTGGTTCGGATACTTCTCTCCCGTAATGACTCCGTCCGTGATGCGCCTCGGCACACCGACTGCACCCGCCGTCAGCACATCACTGACGCTCGGTCCCCGTCCGTCTGCGTCCCAGGCTCCCTCAAGCTGATGCGCCGCTACAGCGCCTCCCCATAAAAAATTCTTTGGAAGTGACATATGATCTCCTTTCCTTTACGCCTGCGCAGCACCGACTGTGAGAAGCCGGTCGCCCGCATGAATCTCTCCCTCTGTCTGTGCCGGAACAACGTTGTCATCGAATTCATCCGCATTCGTGACAAGCACCGGCGTGAACATCTGATATTTCTTTGCGATCTCCTTCAGATCAAATTCGATCAGAAGGTCTCCCGCGTGGACATGATCGCCGTCATGGACCTTCGGCTCAAAGTATTTTCCCTTGAGCTCAACCGTCTCAAGCCCGATGTGAATCAGCAGCTCGACGCCCGCATCGCTTGTGAGCGCGATTGCATGCCTTGTGTCAAACACATTTTCCACAGTTCCATCAAACGGCGCGTACAGCTTTCCTTCTGACGGAATGACCGCGGCGCCTTTGCCGAGGACCTCGCCCGCAAATGTCGGGTCCGGCACATCGGTAAGCTTGACAACAGTTCCTGTCAGCGGGCTCAGGATTTCTGCCGGAGCGCCGGAGGTTTTGTTCTCATTTTCCACAGGCTGCTCTGCGGAAGTTTCCTCTTTATGTTCAATGGCCGGCTGCGCTTCTTCATCCGGCTTGTCCTCAAATCCGACGATCATCACCAGGACAAATGTAAGGACCGCCGCGATCGCCATACCGATCAGGATACCTGTAAAGGATCCCGGGTAGGCGCCATTCTTGCTCTGATCAATGGCGTTGACGCATGTCAGAACACCCGGAAGTCCCGCATACTGGAAATATCTTGTCCCGAAGAGCGACGCGGCCGCATTTCCG
>ONSX01000154.1 GCA_900320615.1 uncultured Eubacteriales bacterium | reverse complement strand
GCGCTCGAGCATTTTCAGTGTCCGGCTGACGGCCGGCTGTGTGTAGCCCAGGCGGTCACCCGTCTTCGTAAAATTCTTTGTTTCCGCCACATCCGCGAAAATTTCGTATTTTCCGATATCCATAGGTCTCCTCCTTTTTCAATTTAAATTTCAGCACCCCAGACTCGGAACGCTCCGCTGAATAATTACAAAAAGGGACGAAACACAGCACCTGCGCTTCGTCCCTTTCGGATTGCGTCTATTGTATACACGTCGGATGAAAATGTCAAACCCTTTATAACTTTCAGCGGCTGTTCGTACAGCAGCAGCGCCTGACATAACAATTCTGCATACCACACATGCAGTTTCCTTAGTTTACAAATGAAAACCGCCGCTTTATGATGGCACCATCTTCAAACACGAAACGCGAAAGGCAAGGAAGTCTTAAGTAACAGCTTCCCTGCCTTTTGTTTTTCCAGGGATATCTGGTCAGCCGTGTCTGGAGAGTGACAAATGATTCAGCGCCCGCAGCGAAGAACGTGAAACGTTCCGGGCCCGGGATGCCGAATGGTTACTGAAATTTCAACGGGAAAAGGAGGCGCTAGATATGAAAATACGATTCTTATCAGTTCTTATGGCAGGTGCGATGGCCGCGGGACTTCTCGCCGGCTGCGGAAGCTCATCTTCTTCCACTTCATCGGCAGCTTCTTCATCGGCAGCCGCATCGGTCGTGACCGATACATCGGAAGCATCCGGCGGGACGGCATCGTCCGCATCATCCGGAACGTCCTCCGTGGGGGATGTGACGGGCGCACTTGAGGGCGTCTCCCTTGTTCTCGGCACATCCGGAACCTACGCGCCGTTCTCTTATTTCGCGGACGACGGCACGACGCTCGAGGGCTTCGACATCGACATGCTGAACGCGCTGCAGAAGATCCTCGGATTCACGATTGCCAATGACAAGATCCAGGACATGGACTACGGTCCGCTCGGCACATCGCTCGGCCAGGGCCAGCTGGATGTCGGCGCCGCCGCCCTCTGCGCGACGGATGAGCGGAAGAAGAGCATGAACTTCTCCGAGACCTACTACGACGCGGGTATCATTGTCTGCGTGGCCAAGGACAACGACACAATCAAGTCCGTCGATGATCTGATGAGCGGCAAGTACAAGGTCGCCGTCCAGACAGGCTGCGCTGCCTATGAGTACGCGGCCGCGAACCTCCCGGAGAGCTGCCTGCAGTCCTATGATTCCCAGTCGCTTGCCTACAAGGCCGTTGAGGATGGCCAGGCGGACGCGACGATCTACGATAAGCCCGGCACGGCGTACGCGATCAAGACAGGTCAGATCAATCTGAAGATTGTCGGCGACGAGTTCTATAAAGGCCAGGCCCCGTACGCAATTGCATTTTCATTTAATATCTGCAAGAAGTATCCGGACATTGTGAGTGACTTCAATGCGGCGATTGAGCAGCTGAAGGCGGACGGAACGATCGACGAGCTGAGCCAGAAGTGGTGCAACTGATCCTGATGAAGTGAGGTGATGAGTATGAACGCGGAACTGTTTGCGGCTATCGGACCGATGCTCCTCCGGGGCCTTCAGGTTACGATGAAGATCGCCGTCATCGGCATACTGCTCGGCTTCCTTCTTGGATCCCTAAGCGGCTACGCGCTGCAGAGCAAGAACAAGGTGGCGCTCGCGGTGGCTAATGTCTACGTCTGGATTATCCGCGGCACGCCGATCGTGGTGCAGGCCCTGTACGTGTACTTCGTTGTGCCGGCTCTCATTTCCCTCGCGAAGGGAGAGCAGTTCACGCTGGACCCGACAGTCGCGGGCATACTCGTCATTACGCTGAACGCGGGTGCTTTCATTTCCGCCATTGTCAAGGGAGCGCTTGAGAGCGTCGATGTCGGCCAGAAGGAGGCCGGCATGGCGCTCGGCCTCACAAAGCGGCAGATCCTGTGGCACATCGTGATCCCGCCGGCCTTCCGGTCCATGATCCCGGCCCTCTTTAACCAGTTCATCATTTCCGTGAAGGACACGGCGATGCTGAGCATAATCTCGGTCAATGAGATTACGCGGCAGACGCAGAATTACGTCGCGAGGACCTACAATACGATACCGGCGTACACGATGTGCGCGCTGTTCTATCTGCTGATTCTCTCGGTGCTGATGGTGCTGCAGAAGTTCGTG
>ONSX01000079.1 GCA_900320615.1 uncultured Eubacteriales bacterium | reverse complement strand
TCGTTTACCAGCCATGTTTTTCCTGTTTCCTCCTTTATTTTCGCACATCGTCCGGAATACCGGTTATCAGAAATCAAATGCAAGGCGGATCAGCGAGATCTCATTTTTCTCAAATATTCTCTCTCTGTCTCCATCGGCGATTGTCACGGAATTTTTGTCCCATGCCTTTAAGACTCCCCGGAATTCCTTCTCTCCGTCGATCGCCCTGTAGGTATGAACCTCAACCTCGCGCCCCTCCGCATACTCGAAATCGTGCGGACGCTTCAGAATTCTCCCAAGACCAGGAGAGCTGACCTCGAGTGTGTACGGCTCAGAAATAAAGTCCGCCTCATCAAGGAGCGGATCGATCATCTTGCTCACCTGCTCGCACTCGTCAATTCCGACGCCGCCCTCCTTGTCAATATAGAGCCGCAGATAATTCAACGATTTCCTTCCTGCTCAAATTCTCTCCTTACAAAAGGTTAGGAGCGGACAAACGCCCGCTCCTAAATCTCAACTCATGTACCTTATTCAGCATAGCACCAAAAAATGCAGATTGCAAGGGAAAATGCCTGTTTTTTATCTCCGCAGGATGCCTTTCCCGCCGCGTCTTGCAATCTTCAGGCGGTTCAGTGAGACCTTTGAGCCATGCCACTCAGCCTTCAGATCAGTCTGCCCGTCGAGCAGCCATGCCTCGCCGACCGTATCGCCGTCCTCCAGTGCAATGCCGCGGACGCCGATCGCCGTCTTCTTAAGTTCCGAGACATCGGAGAGCGCGAATCGGATGAAATATCCCTTCTGGCTTCTCAGGACGACCGTATCCATTTCGTCAGACGGAGCAACCAGCACAAGGCTGTCTCCCTCGCCGAGCTTTGTCGACTGGATCGACCGGGTGGATGCAATAAACTCTGTTCCCTTCGTCCGCTTTACAAACCCGTTCGCCGTGACAAAGAGCATGTCGGACCGGCTGATCTCCGCCAGCGCGCCGACCCAGAGGATCTCTTCGTCCTGATTGGAGAATTTCGAGAGGTTGTCAATCGGGACTCCCTTATCCTTCAGCCGCTTCTGCGGTATGTCGAGCACACGGATCGCATGCATGCGCCCCTTGTCCGTGAAGATACACACCTTGTCCGTGTTCATCACTGGAAGTATATATCTGTTTTCCGCATTCGCGGTCTCCTGGTTCTTCTCATAGGTCTGCTTGTCAAGAATCTTTGCATAGCCGAACCGGTCGAGGCAGAACACGACCTGTTCCTCCTTCAGTTCCTTCTCCGCGATGACGATCTCGCCCGCGTCCGTCAGAGCTGTTCTTCTCTGGCGCGCATATTTCGTCCGGAATGACTCAAGCTCCTTGATAATCTGCTCAGCCATCGCGTCGTGGTCCTCAAGAAGCTTCTTGTAGAAGCCGATTTTCCCGAGCGTCTCATTGTGCTCCCGCCTGAGCGCGTCGATCTCGAGGCCGATGAGCTTGACGAGGCGCATATCGAGAATTGCATTTGCCTGCCGCTCCGTGAACATGAGATCCGCAGCGGCTCTTCTGCTCTCTTCCGAGCGGAAGCGGATGCCTCTCGTGGCTCCCATGACAAGGCAATCCATCGCCTGCTTCCGGCTCTTCGATCCGCGCAGGATCTCGATGATGAGATCGATTGCGTCACAGGCGCGGATCAGGCCCTCCTGGATCTCCTTCCGCTCAAGCTCCTTTTCGAGAAGATCCTGATATTTCCGGTCGTTGATCTCAAACTGGAAGTCAACACACGCCTCGAGGATCTGACGGAGCGACATAGTCTCCGGCCTTCCTCCCGATACGACGAGCATATTGACGCCGAAGGTGTCCTCGAGCTTCGTCTTCTTGTAGAGCAGGTTGCGGATATTGTCCACATCAGCGCCTTTCTTGCACTCAATGACGATGCGAATTCCCTCCTTCGACGACTGGTTCGAGATGTCTGCGATCTCGGGGCAGGTCCTGTTCTCTGCCAGCGCGGCCACGTCGCTCATGAATTTTCCGATTCCGGAGCCGATCATCGTGTAAGGAATCTCCGTGACAACGATATTTGTCCTGCCGTTTCGTCCCTTCTCGATCTCCACCTTTCCCCGGATGCGGATCTTTCCGCTGCCTGTCTTATAGATCTCCGCGAGGTCACTCTTGTTGACAACGATGCCTCCGGTCGGAAAATCAGGGCCCTTGACAAAACGCAGCAGCTCCTCATCACTGATCTCTCCGTTCCGGATGAGCGCCTCCTCCGCGCTGATAACCTCTGCGAGGTTGTGGGGCGGAATCGACGTCGCCATTCCGACCGCAATACCGTCGGAGCCGTTGACCAGAATATTCGGCACGCGGGCCGGCAGCACGGCCGGCTCCTTCTCTGTCTCGTCAAAGTTCGGCACAAAATCCACAATATTTCTGTCGAGATCCGCGAGGAAGCAGTCCTGGGTGAACTTCTCCAGCCTCGCCTCCGTGTAACGCATCGCCGCGGCCCCATCCCCCTCGATGGAGCCGAAATTCCCGTGCCCATCGACCAGAGTCTGTCCCTTCTTGAAGTCCTGCGCCATGACGACAAGTGAATCGTAGATCGAGCTGTCACCGTGCGGATGATACTTGCCCATCGTGTCTCCGACGATTCTCGCGCTCTTTCTGTATGGCTTGTCATACGTCGTGCGGAGCTCATACATGTCGTAGAGCACGCGGCGCTGGACCGGCTTTAAGCCATCCCGCACATCCGGGAGCGCGCGGCTTATGATGACGGACATCGCGTAATCGATATAATTTTTCTGCATGATCTCCGAATAATCTGTCCGGATGATCCGCTCTTCATTTGCTATCTTTTCACTCATAGAATGCATCCCTTATACATCGAGCTCCGCGTCTCTTGCGTGCTCGTAAATGAACTCCTTGCGCGGCGGCACATCTGTCCCCATCAGAATTTCCGTAATATCCGAAGAAAAGCCCGGGTTACCGATTTCGATGCGGCGAAGCCGCCGCGTCTTCGGATCAAGCGTCGTCTCCCAGAGCTGCTGCGGATCCATCTCGCCGAGACCTTTATAGCGCTGAAGCGTAAATTTTTCATTCCTGTGCTTCTTCCGGTACTGTTCAAGTGCCTTGTCGTCGTAGAGATATTCTCCCTCGCCCTTTGCCGGTACCACCTTGTAGAGCGGCGGCATCGCGATGTAGACATGACCGTCATAAATAAGCTCCGGCATGTACCGGTAGAACAGAGTGAGCAGAAGCGTCCCGATGTGCGCGCCGTCGACATCGGCATCCGCCATGATAATGATCTTGTCGTAGCGGAGCTTCGTGATATCGAAGTCGTTGCCGTACCCCTCCGAGAAGCCGCATCCGAACGCCGTGATCATCGTCTTGATCTCCGCATTGGCGAGAACCTTGTCGATCGAGGCCTTCTCAACGTTCAGGATCTTGCCGCGGATTGGCAGAATCGCCTGGTAATTTCTGTCGCGGGCCGTCTTCGCAGAGCCGCCGGCGGAATCTCCCTCGACAATGAAAATCTCGCATTTTGATGCGTCTCTCGATATACAGTTCGCAAGTTTCCCATTCGTGTCAAATGAAAACTTCTGCTTCGTCAGCAGGTTGCTCTTTGCCTTCTCCGCCGACTTTCTGATCTTTGCCGACTTCTCCGCGCACTCAAGAATTGCCTTCAGCGCGTCGAGGTTTCTGTCGAAGTAGTGCGGTGCCTCCTCCGAGACGATCTTTGCAACCACACGCGACGCGTCCGGGTTGTCAAGTTTCGTCTTCGTCTGGCCCTCAAACCGCGGGTCCGGATGCTTGATCGCGACGATCGCCGTCATGCCATTCCGGATGTCCGGCCCCGTAAAATTCTGATCCTTCTCCTTCAGGATACCGAGCTCACGCGCATAGCTGTTCATGACTGTCGTAAAAGCCGTCTTGAAGCCGGTGATGTGCGTACCTCCGTCCGCGTTGTAAATATTATTGCAGTAGCCGAGAATTGTCTCATGAAACTCATTGACGTACTGGAGCGCAATCTGGACCTGAATTCCCTCGTCCTCACCCTCAATGAGAATCGGTTCCGTGACCGTCTCTTCCTTCCGGTTGATATCGCGCACAAAACCGACAATGCCCTCGGGCTCATGGTACGTGATTTCCTCCGCGGGCTCCTGCCTCTCGTCCCTGAACACGATCGCAAGACCCGGGTTCAGATATGCGGTCTCATGGAGTCTCGACTTCACCTCGGTCGCGGAAAATTTCGTCACCTCGAAAATCTCCGGATCCGGCGTAAAGCGGACGGTCGTTCCCGTCTCCTTCGTCTTGCCGAGTGTCGGAAGAAGTCCGTTCACAAGCTTCTCCGTCGGGACGCCCCGCTTAAAATGATCGTGGTGGATATAGCCGTCGCGCTTTATGATGACGTCCATGTCCGTGGACAGGGCATTGACGACCGAGGAACCGACGCCGTGGAGGCCGCCGGACGTCTTGTATGCGTTATTGTCAAACTTTCCGCCCGCGTGCAGCGTCGTGTAGACAAGCCGCTCGGCCGGCATGCCCTTCTCATGCATACCGACAGGAACACCCCGGCCGTTGTCCGAGACCTCACAGGACCCGTCCGCCTTGAGTGTAACATCGATATGCGTGCAGTAGCCGGCGAGATGCTCGTCAACTGCATTGTCTACGATTTCGTAAATGAGATGATTAAGTCCCTTGCGCGATGTGCTGCCAATGTACATCCCCGGACGAACCCGGACAGCCTCGAGCCCCTCGAGGACGTGTATGCTGGACTCATCATATACTTCCTTTTTTGCCATTGCATTCTCCATGAATACGATTTTCTGTGCATCTTGCAGGTACAATGCGCTATTTAAGCACACAAAAGATGCCTTCGTCAAGCGACGAAGGCATTATATCATTCGAACGTTTGTTTTTCAAGCTGTGATCTGCAGCATCCCTGTACAATACCGCGCACGCTGAGCTCATGGCGGATGCTGTTCAAGACATGGCGCTTGTTTCTGCTCCACAGAGGCGCCAGAAGAATCCGGGAGTTTCCATCTCCTGTCAGGCGGTGGATCACAATATCCGGATGAAGGACGGAAATGCAGTCCGCAACTGTACGGACATAGTCCTCCTCCGTCATGGCGCAAAGCTCCCTGTCGCGATCGGAGTCCGTCTGTGCCGCCGGGTCTTCATTTGCCGGGCAAAACCGCCCCTGCCGGGCCAGACGGCGCAGCGGAAGCACTCCGACCGGATCTTTGAGATCGGACTGCCCCCGCCGGGCCAGATAGAGGTCGCCGAGCTCCGTCCCTGTGAGATAGTGGAGAAGCTGCAGCTTGATTCCGCATCCGCCAAGAATCCTCCCATCGGTCCCGGAGGCATTCTCGTACACAAGGTTTACGTGGCGCACAGTCGCAAGCATCTGCTCCCTGCTTTCGCCCGGAAGACCCAGAATAACGTGCGTGATAACCGGTATGCCGGCGCGGATGAGTTCCAGAGCGCACGCGTCATAGAGCGCTGTCGGATAGCCTCTGCGGACAAGAGATGCTGTCGCATCGTCTGCCGTCTGTAGTCCGAGTTCAACCCAGATGAACTTGTCCGGGTGCTCTTCCTTAAGTTTCTCAAGGAGCTGCACGACGTCCCCGTCAGGCCAGATGAGGCGGGTCTCTCCCGGAATTCCCGGCGCGTTCCCGCCGGAAGATGCCCATCCGGCTCCGGAAACTCCCATTCCGCGCCGGAAGAAAAGTCCCAGGCAGTCCGGGCGCGTCGCGACCGATATGCCCGCAAATACAGGGTCCGAGAGCGCCGCCTCAAAGATTGTCCGCAGCCTTTTAATCGGCGCATAGGTGCTCGTATACGCCTGGAAATACGCGATAAAGTCGCCCGGACGCGCGCCATTCCCGTGAAACCAGGTGAAATCTGACATGTCCATGCGCTGCCCCCGATATGCGACCGCAAAGTCACCGCTACCTCCCGCGCAGAACGAGCAGCCATTTTTTCCGAGCGTCCCGTCGCGGTTCGGACAGGTCATGCCGGCATCGAGCGCGATCCGCTCAAGACGCCTCCCGTACACGTCCCGGCAGAACGAAGGAAATGACCGGTACGGCTCGCTCCCTGCGGGGCCGGCCTTATTGCAGGTCACGCTCTGTCTACCGCGTCCTTCATGGACTTGACGTAGGTATAGACGTCCTCTTTCGTTCCGCCACCTGCGATCAGACGGAGGATCGCGGAGCCGACGATAGCCCCGTCGGAGATGGATGCCATTTTCTCCGCCTGCTCCGGCGTTGAGATTCCGAATCCAACTGCGCATTTTACGGACGGGTTCGTCTCACGGATGAGACTGACCATATTTCCAATCGCATCATACGCGAAACTCGAGCGGACGCCCGTGACACCCATGGAGGAGACAACATAGATAAAACCGCGCGGGCTCTTTGCGATCCGGCGGATTCTGTCCTCCGACGTCGGAGAGACCATGGAAATGAGGTCCACCCCGTATTTGTCAGAGACCGGGAGGACTTCCTCCTGCTCCTCGAACGGAAGATCCGCGAGAATAAGCGCATCGATACCGTCTACCTGGCAGCGTGCAAAGAACGGTACATACGGCTCCGTCTCCGCTCCCTCCGGCGCGTCGCCGCGGAACTTGAAGACCGGATTGATGTAAGTCATGAATGCGATTGGAAGGTCCGGCTTCACCTTGCGGACTCTCTCGACAACCTCGAAGGCCCCCTTCACGGTCATGCCATTCTGAAGCGCGACCATATCGGCCTTCTGGATAACCGGGCCCTCCGCTGTCGGATCTGAGAACGGGATACCGACCTCAATGAGATCCGCACCTGCGTCAGCCGCAGCGAGAATGTAGTCAACAGATGCATCCGCGTTCGGATACCCCGCCGTGATGAATGGAATGAATGCCTTTTTATTTTCAAATGCCTTCAGTGTCTTAGTCATGGAGGTCCCTCCCTCTGTAGCGCGCGATAGCCGCTACGTCCTTGTCGCCGCGTCCGCTCAAAGTGACAAGAATTACATCATCCTTGTCCATAGTCGGAGCGATCTTGATTGCGTAAGCGAGCGCGTGAGCGCTTTCAATCGCGCAGATAATGCCCTCTTCCTTCGCCAGATACTCGAATGCACACACGGCCTCTTCATCTGTGATCGGAACGTAGCTTGCGCGGCCGATAGACGCGAGATACGCGTGCTCCGGTCCGATGCCCGGATAATCGAGTCCCGCCGAGATCGAATAGACGGGCGCAATCTGTCCCTCCTCGTTCTGGCAGAAGATGGACTTCATGCCGTGGAAGATGCCGATCGAGCCTGTCGCCATTGTTGCCGCTGTCTCCGGCGTATCAACGCCGCGTCCGGCGGCCTCACAGCCGATAAGCCGGACATCCTTGTCGTTGATGAAATTGTAGAAGGAGCCGATCGCGTTCGATCCTCCGCCGACGCAGGCAAGAACTGCCTTCGGGAGCTTTCCCTCTTTCTCGAGAATCTGCGCGCGGGCCTCCTCCGAGATGACAGCCTGGAAATCACGGACAATCGTCGGGAACGGATGCGGTCCCATGCAGGAGCCGAGGCAGTAGTGCGTGTCAGACACGCGGCAGCTCCACTCGCGCATTGCCTCATTGACGGCGTCCTTCAGTGTTCCCGTGCCGGACTCGACCGGATGGACGTGCGCGCCGAGCAGTTCCATGCGGTAGACATTGAGCGCCTGACGCTCTGTATCGAGCTTGCCCATGTAGACATCACACTCCATGCCGAGGAGAGCCGCTGCCGTCGCTGTCGCCACGCCGTGCTGGCCCGCGCCTGTCTCCGCGATCAGT
>ONSX01000078.1 GCA_900320615.1 uncultured Eubacteriales bacterium | reverse complement strand
GGACAACCCGCGTGCGAACGTTTATCGCCGTGACAACGATATCCCGTACTCCTGGGGTACTGCTGTTAACGTTCAGATGATGGCATTCGGTAACATGGGAGATGATTCCGGCTCTGGTGTTGCTTTCTCCCGCGACCCGGCTACAGGCGAGAATAAGTTCTACGCAGAGGTTCTTATGAACGCGCAGGGCGAGGATGTCGTCTCCGGTGCCCGCACACCGATGAAGATCGAAGAGATCAAGAAGACTCTTCCGGAGATCTACAAAGAGCTCATTGCTATTTCCAACAAGCTCGAAGATCACTACAGAGATATGCAGGATATGGAGTTCACGATCGAGCATGGCAAACTGTATATGCTTCAGTGCCGTAACGGCAAGAGAACAGCTCGTGCTGCTCTGAAGATCGCGAATGACCTCGTCAAGGAAGGCAAGATCGATAAGAAGAAGGCTGTCCTTGACATCGAGCCGCGTAACCTCGACACACTGCTTCACGGCTCCTTCAGCAAGGAAGCTGTCAAGAACGCAACTGTGATTGGCAAGGGTCTCCCGGCTGCTCCGGGCGCTGCTTCCGGCAAGATCGTCTTCACAGCTGAGGACGCGAAGGCTGCTGCTGCCAAGGGTGAGAAGGTTGTTCTTGTCCGTCTCGAGACTTCTCCGGAAGATATCGAGGGTATGAAGGCTGCTCAGGGTATTCTCACAGCACGCGGCGGTATGACAAGCCACGCTGCAGTCGTTGCACGTGGTATGGGTTCCTGCTGCGTTGCAGGCTGCAAGGAACTGGTTGTTGATGCTGATGCAAAGACGATCCAGCTCGGCGGCAAGACATACCATGAAGGCGATGTCATCTCTTTCGATGGCTCCACAGGTAACATCTACGACGGTGCACTTCCGATCCAGGAGGGCGCAATCGAAGATGAGGACTTCAAGACGATCATGTCCTGGGCTGATGAGTTCAGAAGAATGCAGGTCAGAACAAACGCTGATACACCGACAGATGCCAAGAAGGCATTTGAGCTCGGCGCTGAAGGTATCGGTCTCTGCCGTACAGAGCATATGTTCTTCCAGGGCCACAGAATCGACGCTTTCCGCGAGATGATCTGCTCTGACACCGTTGAGGAGAGAAAGGCAGCACTTGCCAAGATTCTTCCGCTTCAGCAGGGCGATTTCGAGCAGCTCTATGAGGTTATGGAGGGCAAGCCGGTAACGATTCGTTTCCTGGATCCGCCGCTTCATGAGTTCGTTCCGACAACTGAGGAAGAGATCAAGAAGCTCGCTGATGCAAAGGGCAAGACAGTTGAGGATATCAAGAACGTCATCGCGGGCCTCAAGGAAGTCAACCCGATGATGGGTCTCCGTGGCTGCCGTCTCGCAGTTATGTATCCGGAAATCGCTCAGATGCAGACAAGAGCTGTCATCCGCGCGGCAATCAAGGTCTCCAAGTCTCATCCGGATTGGAAGATCGCTCCGGAAATCATGATCCCGCTGACATCCTCCAAGCGTGAGCTTCGTTATGTCAGAAAGATTGTCAAGACAACAGCTGATGAGGAGATCGAGAAGGCTGGCGCTGTACTCAAGTACACGATCGGTACAATGATCGAGATCCCGAGAGCTGCCCTCATCGCTGACGAGATCGCTACAGAGGCGGATTTCTTCTGCTTTGGTACAAACGACCTCACACAGATGACATATGGCTTCTCGCGTGATGACTCCGGCAAGTTCCTTGACGCGTACATGAATGCCAAGATCCTTGAGTCCGATCCGTTCGCAAAGCTGGATCAGACAGGTGTCGGCAAGCTGATCAGAATCGGCGTTGGCATGGACTACGTTTCCTGCAGCCCGTTCCGCGTTCCGATTGCCCGCCTCGCTGCAGCTCAGGCTGCTCTGAAGCAGGGTCAGGTCAAGTAATATCTGATACGACTATAAAGGGTCGCCGCACCAACTGGTGCGGCGGCCTTTTTTTGTGCGCCCGGCGGGCGCACGATCGAGTGGAACCTGATTCGAACGACACGGCCGTGATTTTGTGATATAATGGCACTGAATCTTGCATTGCTGACAGAATGTGCGCAGGCCTCCGGGCGAGACCCGCACGGCAATGCCATGGAGGAGATTATGACTGATAGAGAGACTATTGTATCCAGGCTGGCCATGCTGCGCGCGGAGATGAAGCGCGCCGGTATCGATGTGTATCTCATGACGACTTCTGACTGCCACGCCTCGGAATATGTCGGAGACCGGTTCAAGGTTGTCGAATATTTCACGGGATGCACGAGCGACAATGTCGTTCTGATCATTGATGCGACAGGTGCCTATCTGTGGACAGATGGCAGATATTTTATTTCTGCACAGGGAGAACTTGAGGGAACCGGAGTCAGCCTCATGCGGTCCGGGGAAGAGGGAGTACCGACTGTCGGAAAATTTCTGCAGGATACGCTGCATGACGGCATGGTGCTTGGCTTTGACGGCCGCTGCGTAAATGCGGATACAGGAGCCGGCTACAGGCGGATTGCCGCGTCGCGTCATTGCCGGATCGAGGGCCGCGCCGATCTTCCGTCGAAGATCTGGATTGACAGGCCTGCTCTTCCGCAGAATCCGGTGACGATCCTCCCTGACTCGCTCGCAGGCGAATCCTTCGAGAGCAAGCTGGACAAAGTGCGCGAGAAGTTTCTCGAGGCGGGCGCGGGGTATCTGTTCCTTTCAAAGCTCGATGATATCATGTGGCTGACAAACCTCCGGGGACGCGACATTCAGTGCAATCCCGTCGCTCTTACCTACGCGCTGATCGGCCGCAGCACCTTCGACCTGTTTATTCAGGATGAAGTCGTGACGGACACGCTGTCTCTGTGGGCGAGAGAGAAGAGAATCAAGCTTCACGACTATCACGATCTCTATGATTATCTGCAGGATTATCATTTTGAAGGACCGGTCATGATCGACAACTCAGCGACCAATGACTCACTGATCCATCTCCTGCGCGAGAAGACGCAGGTCATTAATCATCAGAACCCGACCGAGATGTTGAAGGCGGTCAAGAACGCCGTCGAAATCGAAAATTCAAAGAAGTTCTATCTGCTTGACTCTGCGCAGGTGTGCCGGTTTATTTATCGGATCAAGAAGGCTGTCGCGGCGGGAGAAGATGTCACGGAGATTTCCGCGGCGGCACAGATCGACGCGCTCCGCGCGGAGATCCCGGGCTTCATGGAGCTGTCCTTCCCGACGATCTCCGCATTTGGTGCCAATGCTGCGATGGCTCACTATGCGCCGACGGAGGAGTCCTGCAGCAGGGTCGACGCACCCGGTATGCTGCTCGTCGATTCGGGCGGACAGTACATGGGAGCAACGACGGATGAGACCCGCACGATCGTCTTCGGGGAGGTCTCCCAGAAAATGAAGCGCGACTTCACGCTTGTGGCTGTCTCAAATCTCGCGCTGATGAACGCTGTGTTTGCCAAGGGAACGACCGGAACGCAGCTCGATGCGATCGCGCGTGAGCCGCTTGCGAGGTACGGACTTGACTTTAATCACGGGACCGGCCACGGCATCGGCTATATCCTGAATGTCCACGAGGGCCCGCAGAGAATCGGAAGACCGAGAAAGAACACGGTGGATCCTGCGATGGAGGTCGGTATGATCACATCGGATGAGCCGGGCATCTACCGCGAGGGGGAGTACGGCATCCGCACGGAGTCAATCACGCTCTGCGTCCCGGCGGCGACGACAGAATTCGGTGAGTTTCTGAAGTTTGAGCCTCTCACCTATATCCCGATCGATCTTGACGCGATTGACCCTGCGTACATGACGGATACGGATCTTCTGAGACTCAACGAGTATCACGCGATGGTCCGCGACAAGATTTCTCCGCTTCTTGACGGAGAGGAGCGCACGTGGCTTGAGGAGGCCACAAGGCCCGTCTCAAGGGTATAAGACATCAGCGGGAGAAGGCGGGGCCTTCTCCCGCGCAGCTTTTGCTGAAGGTGCATACGGAGGTTATTCATTTGTCTGAACATATGGAACAGAAGTCGGAAATAGCACACGTAAATCCGCTTTTCTTTATTCTGAGACTGATTCCGACGGCGGCTGTCCTCGCCATTCTCTTTTATTTCCGCGATCTGTTTTTTAGTGCGGACACCCTGTCTACGGTACAGGTGATTGTTCCGCTCGAGAGCTGCCGGGAGGCAGTGTTTGTATTTCTTGTCGTCCTCACTGTACTGGTCGGATTTGACGGCATCCGTGTGGCGTATTTTTCGAGGCGAAAGAAGAAAGAGGAGCGCTATGCGTTCGGAAGTCCGCTGAAGACGTCTGTTTCGTTTCTGGTTATCTTTGCGAATGCGGCGCTCAGCTTTTTCGAGATTGAGCTGATTAACAATTATTATTTATACAGCATGGAGACGAGGTATATCTGGCTCGGGATTTTCATCACGCTTGCCATTTATCTGATGCTTGTCTTTATTGTGAATTCGGTCAGTCTCGGCATGATCGTCGGAAACTGCTTTTTCTTTGCGTGGGGGGCCGCGAACTATTTTGTGCAGCAGTTTCGCGGCGTCCCGCTTCAGTTCATCGACCTGGCGTCCTTTCAGACGGCACTCAATGTGTCCGGAAACTACTCCTATGAGCCGAACTGGGAGATGGTTGCCTGCCTTGCGCTCACCTGTGCGGTGTGTGGCCTCTTCATCCATGCGGGGTACTGGCACAATTTCCGGAGAATTCCGGGAAAAATCGCGTCACGGGCTGTCTCTGTGGCGATTGTGGCAGGCTTCGTCGGCCTTCTGTTTCACACGGATTTTCTGACGGATCAGGGCATCTGGCTGCGGGACTGGCAGCCGTGGTACACATACCGGCTGTTCGGTATGGAGTCGGGGTTCCTTGCATTTGCCAGAGCGTCATTCCCGAAGGCACCAGACACATATTCGTCGGACACGGTGAGCAGGATCATCAGCACTTCGGAGAAGAAAACGGACAAGACTGCGGAGGAAGGAGTGGATTCCTCCAAAGTCGTCCCGGAAAACATTATCTGCATTATGGACGAGGCGTTTTCGGATCTGTCGATTTATCCGGGCCTTCAGACAAGCACAGACGTCATGCCGTTCATCAATTCGATGAGCGACAACACGCAGGAGGGCAGGCTCCTTGTGTCCGTCAAGGGCGGCACGACTGCGAATACGGAGTATGAGTTCCTGACCGGCAATTCGTGCGTTCTGTCCCCGTCAACGGTCGTCTACAATTCCTTCATCAAGCAGGATCAGTACTCGCTCGCTCGGACATTGAGCGCGCAGGGGTATACGGTCACGGCGATGCATCCGTACTATAAGAATGGATGGAACCGTGAATTTGTGTATCCGCGGATGGGATTTGACGACTTCCTGTCGCTCGACAACTATTTTGACGGTGATGAGCTGGTGCGCGGCTTCGTCAGTGATATGGCCGATGTCAGGGAGATCGAGAAGCGGACAGAGGAAAAGAAGGCTGGGCAGAAGTCGTTCATTTTCAATGTTACGATGCAGAATCACAGCGAGTATAAGACCCCGGCATTTCAGAGCACGGTCAGCGTCCTGGGCTTCGATGGGGCGAACAAGGGGCAGGCGGAGCAGTACCTGTCACTGATCCAGCTCACAGACAAGGCGGTCGAGCAGCTGATCAATTACTACAGCCAGAGCGACCAGAAGACGCTGATCTGCTTCTGGGGCGATCATCAGCCGCAGATCGGAGATGACTTCTGGGAGTACTGTCTCGGAACAGACAGTCTGGATGACCTGACAGCGGATCAGGAGGAAATGATGTACACGACCCGGTATTTCATCTGGGCCAACTATGACATCCCGGGGGCAAAGGATCAGACGCTCTCGGCCAACTACCTGTCGAGTTATCTCTTAAGTCTCACGGGGCTTCAGCCGACCGGCTACAATGATTATCTCATGCAGCAGCGAGAGGATATCCCGGCGATGAACGCGTACGGGTATCTGGACTCGGACGGAGAGGCTCATCTCTGGAGTGACGAGGGCCTCGGGCAGACGATTCAGGATGATATCGAGAACTATAAATGCCTGATCTACGATGAGCTGACCAATCACAACAGAGACGCAGACTTCTACGGGATCACGGACAATGGATAACCGGAGGGAAAAGATATGCTGCTTGCATTTGACATGGGCAATACGCATACGGAGATCGGCGTTCTTGACGGACGGAAGATTGTAATGACGGAGCGCGTCGCAACCGATCTCGGAAAGACAGATACGGAGTATGGCGTTCTTCTCCACACGATTCTCGAGATCCGCGGCATCAGTCCGTCCGAGATCGAAGGAGCCATCATATCGAGCGTTGTCCCGCCGCTCACCGGCGTCTTAAAGAGTGCGATTCACATGGTCACGGGTCGCACTGCACTCGTCGTGGGGCCCGGCGTAAGAAATGGCCTCAAGCTCAAGATCGACAATCCGAGGGCCCTTGGGTCTGACCTCGTTGTCGACGCGGTCGGCGCCATTGCACTCTACGGCGCCCCGGTCATCATCATTGACATGGGAACGGCGACGACGGTCTGTTATGTTGATGAGGAGAAGGCGTTCCGAGGCGGACTTATTATTCCCGGCGTGAACATATCCCTGAATGCACTCTCATCGGAGACCTCGCAGCTGCCCCGCATTTCCCTTGAGGATCCCGGGAAGGTTGTGGGGACGAACACGGTCGCGAGTATGAAGAGCGGTATCGTCTACGGACAGGCGTCCATGCTTGACGGCCTGATCGACCGGATCCGCGAGGAAATGAAAAGTGATGCCGCTGTCGTCGCGACAGGCGGCCTTTCCGGTGTCATCACGCCCTTCTGCCGTCATGAGATCACGCTTGATCCCGAGCTCATGCTGCGCGGACTCCAGATTATATACGCCAAAAATATAAGCTGATTCAGATTAGAGATTGCACTATCTTACATAATAATTTTAATATCGTATGAACATTCTTCAATTGTATAGACATCTGAGAAATTTATGCTATATTAAACCCGTTACCAGTTCCTGCTGCAATATTGAGTGAAAAACGAAGAGGACTTTTGTATAATGACAAATCCACTTCATTCAATGGAAACCGCACCCGGCGAGGCGGCAATATTGCATGGTTATCTGCAGGCATCATGGAAATGGCAACACGCTATGGTCATTTTTCTACACGAAGGGAGAGGTAGGATGGAAAAAATCTATCATTACATCTTGATAACGGGGGAAGAAGAACTGTACAACAACATCACAAGGCAGCTGGCAGCTGCAGATGGTAATTCTGATGTTGTACGTGTGAATACCATTGAGGAAGCTCAGGCGGTCATGAAGAGATCGGGGCAGGGAATTCTTCTGACGGATCTGAGGGAATTGCAGTCGGGATTCCGGGACAGCTGCGCGGAGGCCGTGGAGTTAAGCCCCGCAAAGAAGCAGACACAGACGCTGATTTTCGGAGATGACGAAGAGGAGTTCTCCGGAAAAGGTGCGCTCCGGATGAAAAAGCAGGGAAAAGATAACCTGAAATATATTAAGATGTACATCAGGCTCCATCTGGCAGATGACTTGTCACTGACGGCGCTCTCGCGCCTCGTGTGTCTGTCACCTAACTACATGTGTATGCTCTTCCGGGAGTCAGAGGGTATGTCGCTCGGAACGTTCATTGAGCAGAGCCGGATGCAGCGGGCCGCCTATCTTCTGATCACGGAGGACAGTCAGATGCAGGAGATTGCAGCCAGAGTCGGCTATCGAAGGGTCTCGTATTTCTGCCGCGCGTTCAAGTCCTATTACGGGTGCACGCCGCGCACCTATCGGTACGCACACCGGTCTGAAGAGATCTGATCTCGCAAGAAGCTGCGGATAACGTCCTGATGAGCGCCGGCCATTGTCATCAGATAAAAAGAGACGCCCGGCAGCAGATGAATTCCATCCGCTGCCGGGCGTCTTCTATATATTATCTCATCGTGGCGACCAGATCGCGATCGCCGTATACCCTTTCGGCTCGAATGTTTTTTGGGCGTCCTCGAGATATCCACAGACTGTCTCATAGAATTCGATGATGACGCCGAGACGATCCATGATCGCCTTGTATTTTTCTGTGGCGGAGGCCTCCACAAAATGCGCGTCATACTCCTCGGGACTTACGAGAAGATCAATCGCGAATCCCTTGGAGTACGGCTCGATGGATGGTGATTCGGGATCGGTCCTGAGAAAATCGATGACGCGGCGTATTTCCTGGCACATATCCGATACATCTGCAAACGGCATGAGATTCAGCTCATTTTTCCAGCGGAACTTGCCGTGAAAATACCGCCGGATAAAGGGATAGAGCAGTTCCTGTCCGCAGAGCGTGCTGCAACAGAGTTCCTCTTTTTCGGGCCAGTCTCTGTCCGCGTTCATGATTTTCGGGCTGACTGGGCAGAAGCCGAACCGGAGTCTTTTGCTGTGACCTCTTTGTGTAGCGATGTGAAACTGTGCATCCGCCATGCGCATCCTCCTCGTTGCAGTGTCTGTTTACACACAGGCTGCCGGACTTATCTTAGCACAAAAATGAAGAACGTGAAACCATCCTATGTCTCCCCGCATATAATATAGAGAGAAGATACAGTGTCCGGCGCGGAGAGCAAAAAAAGAAAAGGCAGCCAGCACAGCTGCCCTTTCAAAGGAAGGAGTTACCGCTTACGCGGAATATGAAAAAGAAAAAAGGATTGGTTCTTGCTTCATCAACACCCAGAAGTATAGAGGAGAAACATGAGAAAGGAATGAGTGAACTGTAAATAAATCATGAACATTTACCGCGCGAAAAATGAACATCACTATGACATGACACATGTCAATACTTTTACCCGCTAATGCACTGAACAAAGTACAATATGAGAGCAATTGTTTCGCCAAAAACGTTGTGCCGTAAAAAATGAGGTGTTAGAATAACGGACAGGTGGTAAAAAAGCATTTACAGGAGGTATACAGCATGTCTTACGTTGATGAAGTCCTTGCTACAGTCAGGGAAAAGAACGCGCATGAGCCGGAGTTCATTCAGGCTGTAACAGAGGTTCTTGATTCGATCCGTCCGGTCGTTGATGCCAACGAGGAGAAGTACCGCAAGGTTGCTCTTCTTGAGAGAATGGTCGAGCCGGACCGTATCATTACATTCCGTGTCCCGTGGACAGATGATAACGGCAAGGTCCATGTACAGAGAGGATACCGC
>ONSX01000138.1 GCA_900320615.1 uncultured Eubacteriales bacterium | reverse complement strand
CTCCATGTCTGCATTTCCCATCGAGGAAATGAACAGCCAGCCGTTTATTCTCTCCGCCGACGGCACGGATTATGACATTCACCACGTTCTCTCAAAGACCAAAATCCGCCCCGAGGTCCGCTACACCTCGAAGGACGACCACGCGATCGTGTCGCTCGTCGCGCAGGGCCTCGGGCTCAGCATTCTCCCGAAGCTCGTCGTCGAGGCCGTCGGCTGCAGCGATGTCATCATCCTCCCGCTCACGCCCTCATTTGACAGGGACCTCGGCATCGCCTACAAGGACAAGGTCTCCCTCTCTCCCGCCGCGAGAAAATTCATCGACAGGATCGACCCGCCGGAGGACGAAAATTTTCTCTGTCCGGAGGAAGCTCTGAAGGAGGCGTGACCGAGCCATCTTGCTTTCAGAACCTACGCCAGTAGCGCATGTAGGCAAGAATCCCCCAAAAACGCTACGTTCCAGCCAACTAGTAGCGTCTCACGACCCAATCTTGCTTTCAACGCCTACTCGAGTAGCGCGTGCGGGGTGAGAATCCTCCAAATTCCCTACGCCCAAGCCAACTTGTAGCGTCTCGCCTTAACTTCCTGCCGCCAGCCCCTACTCGCGTAGGGCCCGGCGGCATTTGAAGTCCCTGAAGCCCTACGCCCCGGCCAGTCTGTAGCGTTTCACGACCCAATCTTGCAGAAGTTCGGGCTCTGGGAGCGGCGGAACGACGCGGTCGCCTCCTATTCCGGCGGCATGGCGCAGCGCCTCAAGATCGCGAGGGCCATGATGCACCGGCCGGCGATCCTCTTTCTCGATGAGCCGACGACCGGTCTCGATCCGAACTACCGGAGATCCTCTGGGAGCAGATGATGGAGCTGAATAAGGAAGGAACGACGATCTTTCTGACGACCCATTATATGGAAGAGCCGGAGCGGTTCTGCCGCAACATCGCGATCGTCTCGAGCGGCGAGATCAAGGCCTTCGGAACGGCTGACGAGCTGAAGAACATGATTCCGTCCCGGAATATCGTGTCGCTCAAGGTAAAGGATTACGACAGCTCACTCGAGGCCGCAGCCGCAAATGAACTTCGTGACGTTGAGAAGGCGAAGTACCAGAACGGTCTTCTGCAGCTCTACTTAAAGGACGGCCAGCCCGATTTCGGCAGCATCATCCGCTGGGTCGGCGCGAAGGGAAAGACACTTCAGAATATCAGTCTCAGCACATCGACACTTGACGACGTCTTCGTCTATCTGACAGGAAAGGGGATCAACAGCAATGCGCAGTAAGAAATTTTACAGATCGGCATTCGCGGCCATGGTACAGAGAGATCTGATCGCACAGTGGAGAGACAAATGGGAGTTCGTGTTCCGTGTCGTCATGCTCCCGACAGTTCTCATCATCGTCTACGGGTACATCCTCCCGGCAATCGGCCTCCTTCCGGAGACATTTCCGACGCAGATGTTCGCCGGCATGATCGGCATGAGCATCCTGATCACGGGTATCCACGGAACGGCGATTCCGTTCACGATGGACTTCAACAATATGCATGAGATCGAGGATCGCCTGCAGGCACCCGTCCCCGCGAATCTGATTGCATTTGCGAAAATGACAGTCGGCATTATTGAGGCCTTCATCGGCGGCCTTCTTGTCCTCCCGATCTCCGCGATCTTCATGGGCAGAAATCTTCAGTTTGTGCTGACGCCGGTGAGCATCCTGAAGCTGATTCCGATCCTCATTTTAATCGCGCTCGCGTCCGCGACGCTCGGCCTTCTCGTCGGAACAATCGTGAAGCCGATGCAGATCGCCGCGATGTTCCCGGGCTTCCTGATGCCGGTCGTCTTCACAGGCGCCATTTTCTTCAACTGGTCAGCTCTTTCACACGTGCCGGTCTTCCAGGTGCTCGTGCTCGTAAACCCGCTCGTCTATGCAAATGAAGCCCTCCGCCATGTGCTGACGCCGCAGATCACGAGCATGCCGATCTTCTTCAGCATTCTCGGTCTCGTCATCTCGATCCTCCTCATGGGCGCATTCGGGTTTAAGCGCTTCCACCGCATGGCGACAGGTCAGAGTGGAAAATAAACATAAAGAAGCCGCGCGGTTCAGCCCTTTACGACTGTTCCGCGCGGCCTCTCTCTTTTTGTTTTAATTCTGCATATTAATCTGCTGTCCCGTGACGAGCTCATACGACGTGAGCGCGCTGCCGTCCAGATCAGTGTGGTGCATGTCGACGCCCGTGATCTGGCTGTTCTCGTACGTCGTGTAATAATAGATGCCCTTGTCCATGTTGCAGCAGGAGCTGTAAATCGTGTACTCGCAGATGTCCTTCCCATCCTTGTCCGTGCCGAGCCTGCAGCACCCCTTCTGCTGCTCGACAGAGCCGAGAATCTTGAAGAACTGGCTGATGCCCGCGGACTCCGTCCCGGCCTTTTCGCTGTTCATCTTCGTAAATGCGACCTTTACGAAGCGAGACGCGGATGAGAGATCACCGGGGATTCCCATGCCGCCCATGCCGCGGCTGTAGGCATCGAGACTGACGCCCGGGATCAGCTTCTGCTCCGGAAGACCTGCGGACGCATTCATGTAATCAGCCAGATGCGTCATCTGATAGTCGAATGTCGGGTTGTTCGTCATGACGCCGACCGGGTTCGGATAGACGGCTGCGCCGCGCTTCGTCTGCTCGAAGACGACGGCCTCCTTCTGATCCGCGATCATAAAGTGAAGCGGGGACGGAGGAAGCTGCGGGGCGAACGCGTCATTCGTCAGGTTGATCCGCTCAAGGAGCGGCCTTGCCTCCTCAACCGTTCCGCACTGTCCCAGAATCCAGGAAATGAACTCAAAGGAGGCGACGTTGTCCCGGCCGTCCACCACATCCCGGTAGTCCGCATTGCCGGGGAAATTAAGCCCCGCCATGGAGAGACCCTTCTCGTTCGTCGCGTCGTAATAGAGCGGATAATCACCGACCACATAGGCCATGCCGATCATCGCGTAGTGATGAGGAACGGCCGGAAGATGCCGGAACACAAGCTCCTTGTTCCTCGGCGTCACCGTCACCGACTCGTGGTAAGAATATTCAAGATCAAGGTTCCGGCCGAAATAGTGATATTTGCCCGTATAAGTTGCCGCTGTACACATAACTCCGCCTTTCCGCAGCCAGCCGCTGCCATATAATAAACTTGCCATTTTCCGCAATGCCAGAAAATCCCGGGCAGTCCTGCCCGGGATTCGCCTCAGCTACATTATACACCATTTAAAGAAAAAAGACCTGCAGAGACGCTTACTCATTCTTCTTTCTTCCGCGGAAAACCACGACAAGAATCACAGCCGCCGCGGCCGCCATCAGGCCGATCCAGAGCGCCATGTGCGATGAATCGCCCGTCTTTGCCGTCGCCGTGTGCGTCGATG
>ONSX01000077.1 GCA_900320615.1 uncultured Eubacteriales bacterium | reverse complement strand
CATGCCCAGTTAGCTCAGTTGGTAGAGCAGGGGACTGAAAATCCCCGTGTCTCTGGTTCGATTCCGGAACTGGGCATTGTTAATACAAAAGCCTGCAGATTTAATCTGCAGGCTTTTGTATTATTGTGTATTTGAAGATCTGCAGACAGAAAAAAGAGATGCCATAAATGGCACCTCCTTTTATATCTTCGATACAGAATCGGCGAATAATCAAAGATCAATCCGATAGGAATCGCTTCCCTCGCCGTTGATGACATAGTAAGCGGCATTCTCTTCCGGCTTGACATATACATCAAGAGTCTCGATCTTCTTGTCACTGTTCTGGTTCTTGATCTGCTCAACGATTGCAGATGTAGAGATCTGCTTGCCAAAGAACTCAACATAAACAGCTGTCTTTGTCTCAGCCTTCTTTGCAACAGTCTTTCTTACAGTCTTTCTTACGACCTTCTTCGGAGCTTCAGCAGTTGTTTCAGCAGCTTTCTTTGCTGTTGTTGTCTTGGCAGCAGTTGTTTCAGCAGCCTTTTTTGTTGTCTTCTTTACCGGTGTCATAATAATCCTCCTCATACAGAAAACCTTGGCATTACTTCTATTTGATTCAGGCCCGTCATTATGATGCTATGCTACTATCGAGCGGTATTATAAATCGAAACTATTTATTTGTCAAACTTTCACAAATCACATCAAATCATCGGTGTCAATAAGAAAAGGAAGATGCCTGTTTTTGGTAGCAGACAGACGGCCTATGTGATAAGCTGGTAATAGAAATTTTCATGATTCACTGAAAATGAAACGGAGAATAGTATGGATAAGGAAGAGAATATTTATATTGTCGGCCATAAGAATCCAGATACCGATTCGATCTGTTCAGCTATTTCCTACGCGTACCTGAAGAATAAGCTGACGGGTGGTGAGAGCTACGTCGCGTGTCGCGCAGGACAGATTAATGAGGAGACGGAGTTTGTACTGAAGCATTGGAATTTCGACCCGCCCATGTATCTTCCGAATGTCGGATCGCAGGTTTATGACATGGACATTGATGAATCTGAAGGTGCTCCGGATGACATCACCATTCGCATCGCATGGGAGTATATGAAGGAGAGCGAGACGGTCACGCTGCCGGTCATGTCGGGTGACGGAAAGCTGGAAGGTCTGCTCACAGTCGGCGATATCGCAAATTACTACATCGACGCATATACAAAGACAATTATGTCAGAGGCGAAGACAAAGTACTACGACATTGCCGAGACCATTAATGGCACGGTTGTCGTGGGAAATGAGCACAGCTATTTCGCAAAAGGAAAGGTCGTCGTCGGAGCTGCAAAACCGGAACATCTGGCCAGGATTCTGGAGCCTGATGATCTTGTGATCCTGAGCGATCGGGAAGATACACAGCGTCAGGCGATTGAGAGCGGTGCGAGTTGCATTGTTGTCTGTCTGGTGGAGGATGTCTCGGAGGAGATCCGGAAGCTTGCAGAGAAACACATGTGTGTGGTTATCTGCACACTGTTTGATACCTACACCGTAGCACGACTCATTAATCAGTCTATTCCGGCAAGATCGCTGATGAAGCGGACCGGGCTGGTAACTTTTAAGACGGATGATTTTGTCGATGATATCCGTGAGATCATGGGAAAATATCGCTATCGCGATTTCCCGGTTCTTGATCACAATGGACATTATATCGGCATGATTTCCAGACGGAGTCTGATCAATGTCAGGAAAAAGCGACTGATTCTCGTTGATCACACGGAAAAATCTCAGGCTGTTGAAAATCTGGACGAGGCGGAGATTCTAGAGATCATCGATCACCACCGGATCGGAACGGTTGAGACTCTGCAGCCGGTTTATTTCCGCGGTGAACCGGTCGGCTGCACATGTACGATCCTGACCTCGATGTATCATGAGCACAATGTGGCTATCCCGAAGGAAATCGCGGGACTCATGTGTTCAGCGATTCTCAGTGATACCCTGATGTTCCGCTCACCGACCTGTACGCCGCGAGATGAGACGGCTGCGCGGGAACTTGCGAAGATCTCTGGTATTCAGATCGAAGCGTACGCGAAGTCGATGTTCCGCGCGGGATCTAATTTGAAGGGAAAGACAGCAGATGAGATCCTGCATCAGGATTACAAGAAATTCATTTTCGGGGATACAGTGTTCGGAGTCGGTCAGATCAGTTCTATGGATCCGGATGAGCTGATGGAGATCGCAGATACGCTTCGCCCGCAGCTTGAGGAGGAATGCGGCAAGGGCGGAACCCAGATGGTCTTCTTTATGCTGACGAATATTCTGAAGGAAGACACGACCCTCCTGTGCTTCGGACCGATGAGTGATCTGCTTGTAAAAGAGGCATTTGGCAAGGACGTGAAGGACGGTCAGGTTGTCCTCTCCCATGTTGTATCGAGGAAGAAGCAGCTGATCCCGGCATTTATGGGCGCAATTCCGAACCTTCCGAAGGAAAAATAAACACTCTGGCGCAACTTTACAAGGTGCCGCAAAAGAAAGTCTGGAATGAAAAGGAGCATGACATGGCAAAAAAGGAATGGCATCCGGGAAATATGCTCTATCCCCTGCCGGCCGTTCTTGTGACGACAAGAAACCGCGAGGGAAAGGATGATATATGCACGGTGGCATGGACAGGGACGATCTGTTCGGATCCGGCCATGCTGAGTATCAGTCTCAGAAAATCCCGGCTCAGCTATACATATGTCCGGGAGACAGGTGTCTTCGTCGTGAATCTGACGACGGAGACACTGGCCCACGCGACCGATTTCTGTGGTGTAAGAAGCGGAAGAGATATTGACAAATTTGAGGCGGAGCATCTTGAGCGAGAAGAGGCCTCTCATATCAGCTGTGCGATGGTGGCGGAATCTCCCGTGAACATCGAGTGCCGGGTGACGGAATCCAAGGATCTCGGCTCTCATACCATATTTCTGGCGGAAGTCCTTGCTGTTCATGTCGATGACCGCTATATGGATGAGAATGAAAAATTTGATCTGAATCTTGCCAGGCCGATCGTATATTCACATGGAGAATATCTGGCGACGGGAAAGAAGCTCGGAACTTTCGGATACAGTGTGCGGAAGAAGAAAGGAAGAAGACGCGCTTGAATTACGTATTGATAGGTCTGCCCGGGTCGGGCAAGAGTACGGTGGGCGTTATGCTCGCGAAATATATCGGATTTGAATTTCTGGATACAGATCTTGTCATCCAGAAACAGCAGGGAAAGAAGCTTTCGGAGATTATAGAGGAACGTGGACCGGAAGGATTTATGGCCGTGGAAAATGAAATCCTCTCAGGCATTCGTGCGGACCGGACCGTCATAGCGACCGGTGGAAGTGCCATCTATGGAGAAGATGCCATGAAGAATCTCAAGTCCGACGGGGCGGTCTGCATTTATCTGAAGATGTCGCTCAGGGAAATGAGGAGACGCCTCTCGCATACATTTCGCAAGCGCGGAGTCGTTCTCAGAAGCGGGGAGACTGTGAAGGACATGTATAATGAGCGCGTCGCGCTGTATGAGAAATATGCGGATATCACGATCGATGAGTACAGGCTTGACTCAGAGCAGACATTGCAGCAGATTCTGGAAAAAATACGGGATAAGTCTTCCGATTCAGGCAGCCATCTGAAATAAAAGCTCCGATGACGCAGACTGGATAATCTGCCAGAAATACAGTTTGGAAGACAGGGATATTTACATTTTCTTAATTTTAGGTTAAGATTGCACCAAACCCCGTTGGCTTTGTGCTGGCTTTATGTCGTGGCTCCCGTGGAGAAAGCCGCGGTCCCGGGAACCGGATCTTGCTGTTGAAGGGACAGATGATCCGGGAATCTGATATATCAATAAGGGGAAAGAGGATCATTATGGAACAATATGTGATTAAGGGCGGCATTCCGCTTGTAGGAGAGGTCGGGATCGCCGGCGCGAAAAACGCGGCTCTTCCGATTATTTCGGCCGCTATCATGTCCGATGAGATGGTGACACTGGAGAACCTCCCGGACGTCAACGATATCAATGTTCTGATCGAGTCGATTGAAAAGATCGGGGCACATGTAGAGAGACCGGATCGCCATACCGTTCGAATCAATGGTTCTACAATTCAGAGCTGTTCGGTAGATTATGACAGCATCAAGAAAATCCGCGCGTCCTATTATCTTCTCGGCGCGCTTCTCGGAAAATATCAGGAGGCGGAGGTTCCGCTTCCTGGCGGATGTAATATCGGCAGTAGACCGATTGACCAGCATCTGAAGGGCTTCCGGGCTATCGGAGCAGAAGTCAGTATTTCTCACGGAACAATCATCGCAAGAGCAAAGAAAATGCACGGCGCTCATATTTTCATGGATGTCGTGTCGGTCGGTGCGACCATCAATATCATGATGGCTGCTTCGAGAGCAGAGGGACGCACGATCATTGAAAATGCCGCCAAGGAGCCGCATGTGGTTGATGCCGCGAACTTCCTGAACAGCATGGGTGCCGATATCAAGGGCGCAGGAACGGATGTCATCCGTATCAATGGTGTTCCGAAATTCCACGGCTGTGTGTACAGTATTGTTCCTGATATGATCGAGGCGGGAACTTATATGTTCGCCGCAGCAGCTACAAAGGGCGATGTTGTCGTCAAGAATGTTATTCCAAAGCATCTCGAGGCCATCACGGCGAAGCTGATTGAGATTGGCTGCGAGGTGGAAGAGGGAGACGACTCTGTGAGAGTTGTTGCCTCCAAGCGTCTGATGCGCACGCATGTCAAGACGATGCCGTATCCCGGATATCCGACAGATATGCAGCCGCAGATTGCGGCGGTGCTGTCTCTGGCACAGGGAACATCGATTGTTACGGAGAGCATTTTCGAGAACCGCTTCAAGTATGTTGACGAGCTGACCCGCATGGGCGCGAACATCAAGGTGGAAGGGAATACCGCAATTATCGACGGTGTGCCGCAGCTCACCGGGGCGCGCGTATCTTCGCCGGATCTGCGCGCGGGCGCAGCGCTTGTCATCGCAGGACTTGCGGCCGAAGGTTTTACGGTCGTCGATGACATTGTTTATATCCAGAGAGGGTATGAGGACTTTGAGGGCAAACTCAGCAATCTCGGCGCCGAAATCAGACGGGTTTCCACGGAAAATGAGATTCGCAAGTTTGAGTTCAGCGTCGGCTGAGATCTTTCTCGGCCGTGTCTTCGCGAGCGAAGGTTGTGTGGGATTGTGCCCGGCATAGCATGAGACCTCGTGCAGAGAGAATGTTACCGGATCAGAACTGTCTTTGGCGGCTCTGGTCCGTTTTTTCACGGCAAACTTCGGCTGGAATGGAGGCGTATCGGTTGCGGGAAGAGACGGAGAGAGACGTTCATCAACGGGTGAGTGAAGTTATTGAGAGGGAAATGAAAGAATGCCGGCTCTGTGCGCGAAATTGCGGGATTGACCGCACCCGCTTTCCGGGGCGGTGCGGTATGACGGCGGAGATCCGTGCGGCACGGGCTGCTCTTCACATGTGGGAGGAGCCATGCATTTCCGGAAAAGAGGGAAGCGGTGCGATCTTTTTTTCGGGATGTCCGATCGGCTGTGTCTTCTGCCAGAACCGGGAGATTGCGCTCGGAAAGGCGGGAAAGGTAGTCTCGCTTCATCGGCTGGCTGGGATTATGCTGGAACTGCAGGACAAGGGAGCCAATAATATCAACCTTGTCACGCCGACACAGTACGTACCGCAGATCATTGCGGCGGTTCGCATGGCCCGTGACGAAAGTGCCAGAAGACTCAGGATTCCGGTCCTTTACAACACGGGAAGCCTCGAGACCCCGGAAACTGTGCGTAAGCTGGAGGATACTGTGGATATCTTTCTCCCGGACCTCAAGTACTTTTCCACAGAACTGTCCGGAAAATACTCGGGAGCGGTGGATTACTTCAGGACGGCGGCAGCGGCGATCCGGGAAATGGTGCGGATCTCGGGACCGTGCGAGTTTGATGACCGCGGAATGATGAAGCGCGGTACGATTGTCAGGCATCTCATTTTGCCGGGGCATACGGAGGATTCAAAAAAAGTTCTTTCGTATCTGCACGAGACATATGGAAATGATATTTACATCAGCATCATGAACCAGTACACTCCGATGCCGGGAATTGAAACAAGATTTTCGGAGCTCGGCCGCAGGGTGACGCGCCGGGAGTATAACAAGGTCGTTGACTATGCGATCGACATCGGAATAGAGAACGCCTATATTCAGGAGGGCGGGACGCAGAAGGAGAGCTTCATACCTGCATTTGACTATGAGGGACTGTGAAGCGTGAGGCGGAAAAGCCTCGAATCGGAGTAACAGGATAGAACAGGAGGATACAGAAAGTATGACAGATTATATGGTCAGAGCGACGGCAGCCAATGATTTTGTCCGTGCGTTTGCGATTACATCGAAGAATCTGGTGGAACATGCGAGAGAGATTCATCATCTGAGTCCCGTCGCGACAGCGGCTCTCGGGCGCACGCTGACAGCGGCGCTGATGATGGGCTCGGATATGAAGGGCGACAAGGATATTCTGACGCTTCAGTTCCTTGGCGACGGACCACTCGGAGGTATCACGGCGACGGCAAACTCAAAGGGGCAGGTCAAGGGGTTTGTCGGAAATCCGGATGTCGTGCTTCCGCCGAACAAGTACGGGCATTTTGATGTCGGCGGTGCGGTCGGACATGGCGCGCTCCATGTCCTGAAGGATATCGGACTTCGTGAGCCGTACGCCGGCGAGGTGGATATTCAGACGGGTGAGATTGCGCAGGACCTGACCTATTATTTCGCGGTCAGTGAGCAGGTTCCGTCTGTCGTTGCTCTCGGCGTTCTGACAGACAGGGAAAATGAATACAAGGTCAGACAGGCGGGTGGATATATTATCCAGTTGATGCCGGACTGCCCGGACAGCGTCATTTCCGAGCTGGAGAAAAATTGCACGGCTGCACCGTCCGTTACGGAAATGCTTGACGCGGGAGGATCGCCGGAGAGCATGCTTGAGACAGTGATCGGCTCCCTTGATATGCATGTGACGGAGCAGATGCCGGTGGAGTTTTCGTGCGACTGCTCGAGAGAGCGGGTAACAAAGGCGCTGATCGCCATGGGTGCCGGGGAGCTGAAATCTCTGATTGCGGACGGAAAACCCGTGACACTGAACTGCCATTTCTGCAATACAGATTACACGTTCCAGGTGGACGAATTGAAAGAGATCCTGAAGAAGGCGGAGTAAGAGCTGCATTCTAAAACGTCCTGGATCGCAGAATGCTTTCCGAAAAAGAATTGTGTGTGAACCGGAGCAGGTAAGATACACCCCTTCCAATTTGTATCTTGTCAGACAGGGGCTTCTATGATAAATTGTGTAGCGTTGACAATTTAATAAAGGCTGACTCTTATTCAGAACGGTGGAGACAGAGAGGATCTATGAAACCGTGACAACCTCCGGCGCACAGGCGGAAGGTGCCAACCTCAAGCGATAAGCCA
>ONSX01000001.1 GCA_900320615.1 uncultured Eubacteriales bacterium | reverse complement strand
GCCTTTTCCGCGGTAATGCGGTGACGTGTGTCGGCGAAAACAAAACCGGCATAATCCGGCTTCAGTTCATTTACAAGCTTTATGTCATTGTCACTCATGAGCCCGCAGATCTTGACCTTCACAGGTCTTCCTGAAAGCTCCATCAGGCGCCGGCCTTTGTTTCGCGCCCGCATCAGCGTCTCACCGACGAGGACCGCATCCGCGCGCATCGCCTCAGCATTCTTTATATCGTCCCGTCCCTTCACACCACTCTCGGAAATGAAGATCGTACCATCCGGAACGAGTTCTCTCAGCTCTCCCGCGTGCCTGATGTCGACGGTAAAATCCTTCAGATTCCGATTATTGATTCCAATGATCCGCGCGCCCGCATCGGCGGCCATGCGGATTTCATCGGCATTATGCGCCTCAAAAATCGCCGAGAGCCCGAGGCTGTCAGCCAGCTGCCGGAAATCCCGGAGCTGCACGGAATCAAGAATCGCACAGATGAGGAGAACAGCGTCGGCGCCGATCGCCTTCGCCTCCCGTATCATATACTCATCAACTGTGAAATCCTTGCGCAGGATCGGAATGTCCGTCACACGCCTGATCTCTGTCAGATATTTGCTGCTGCCCCTGAACCAGTGCGGTTCTGTCAGGCAGGATATGCAGGACGCTCCCGCATTGTCGTAATCCTGCGCAATCTCCGTATACGGGAAATACGGGGCGATCAGCCCCTTTGAGGGACTGGCCTTCTTTACTTCGCAGATAAAGGAGATCCCCGGCGCCTTCAGCGCCTTCTCAAACGCGAACGGCTCCATCGTGGATACGCCTCCCGGAATATCCCGCCGCCGGAGAACCGGAACGCCTCCGGCCGCCTGCGACGGGTCCGGGCAGGTCCGTTTTGCCTCCGCGACCCGCTCTCTCGTCTTCTCTGCTATTTCATCCAGAATTGTCATATGGTTCCTCACTGGTTTGTCGCGGAAATAAACTGCTCCATTTTTTCGAAGGCGGCGCCGCAGTCTATAGTGTGTGCGGCAAGCTCCACGCCCTCCTTGATGGATTTTTCCTTTCCGGCCATGTAAAGCGCGGCCCCCGCGTTGATGAGAACCGCGTCTCTCTTCGGTCCGCGGTCCCTGCCGGAGAGAATCCGCCGGCAGATCTCCGCATTTTCCTTCGCCGTACCGCCGGTCAGATCCTCCTTCCGGCAGCGCACAAGTCCGAAGTCCTCCGGCTCGACCACATATGTCTTGATCCAGCCGTCTCTGACCTCGCACACGGTCGTCGGAGCACTCATCGAAATCTCGTCCATCGAGTCCTGTCCGTAGACGACAAGGGCCCGCTTTACGCCGAGATTGCTCAGAACCTGTCCGAGCGGCCTGCACAGCGATTCGTTATAGACGCCCATCAGTTCCATCGTCGCACCGGCGGGGTTCGCGAGCGGTCCCAGAAAATCAAAGACCGTGCGGATGCCGAGTTCCTTCCGGATCGGCCCCACGTACTGCATAGCGATATGATAGTTCTGTGCGAACAGAAAGATCATCCCGATCTCCTTCAAGACTTGTGACGCCCTGTCCGGATCAAGGCGTATGTTCACGCCGAGGGCCTCATACATATCGGCCGCCCCGGACTTCGAGGAGGAAGCCCGGCTTCCGTGCTTCGCGACCGGAACGCCGGCCGCCGCGATCACGAGGGCCGCCGTGGAGGAGATGTTGAAGGAATTCGACTTGTCACCGCCGGTTCCGATGATCTCCAGGACATTCTCGTCATTCAGAAACTTCACGCAGTGGTCCCGCATCGCTTCTGCGGAACCCGTGATTTCTCCAACCGTCTCTCCCTTGATCGCGAGCGCCGTGAGATAGGCCGCTTTCTCAACCTCACTCACCGTATTGTCCATGATCTCGTTCATGACGGCTCTGGCCATGTCATGTCCGATATCCCGCCGCTCCGCGAGAATGCGAATTGCTTCTCTGATCACTTATGAATCGCTTCCTTTCGGATCCGCGCTCTCTGTGATGTCCGTCTTCAGGGACAGCTCCTCAAGCTGATTCGAATCGACCGCCGACGGCGCGTCCATCATGAGGTCCGACGCATCCTTTACCTTCGGGAACGCAATGACGTCGCGGATTGAATCCGAGCCGGAGAAGAGCATGATCATCCGGTCGAGGCCGTACGCAAGACCGGCGTGAGGCGGCACTCCGTACTTGAATGCAGTCAGCAGAAAACCGAACTGCTCCTTCGCGCGCTCCGGCGTAAATCCAAGAACCTCAAGCATCTTCTCCTGGACATCGTCCATATGGATACGGATCGAGCCGCCGCCCATCTCGACGCCGTTCAGAACGATATCGTACGCCTGCGCGCGGACAGAGCCCGGATCACTGTCGATGTTCTTCCAGTCATCCTCATTCGGCATTGTGAAGGGATGATGCATGGCAAGGAACCGGCCCTCCTCGTCAGACCACTCAAGAAGCGGGAAGTCAACGACCCATACAAAGCGGAACTCGTTGTGATCAATGAGACCGAGCTCCTCGCCCAGATGAAGTCTCAGGGCACCGAGCGCAGCGCAGACAACCTTGAACTTGTCCGCCGCGAAGAGAAGAAGATCTCCCTTCTCTCCTCCCATGGCATGAATCAGCGCGCTCATCTCATCATCTGTCATAAACTTTGCGAAGGAAGACTTGACCGTCCCGTCAGATTTCAGCTGCACATAGGCGAGACCCTTCGCGCCGTAGGTCTTTGCGATCTCCGTGAGCTTGTCAATCTGCTTTCTGCCCATGTCGCCGCTGCCCTTTACATTGAGACCGCGGACGACGCCGCCACTTTCAAGGGCATTCGTAAATACGCCGAAGCCGCAGCCCCTGACCGTGTCGGAGACATCGATGATCTTCATGCCGAAGCGGAGATCCGGCTTGTCAGATCCATAGAAGTCCATCGCGTCCTGCCATGTGATCCGGCCGATACCGTTTGATACAAGCTCCTCGTGGGCCTTCTCGATTCCCCTGATCAGGTCTTCCGGGAATTCAAGCTCGCGCATCTTTTCCGGCATCTTTCCCGTGAGGAAAGTGAGCAGACGCGTATTGATGTCGATCACGTCGTCCTGATCGACAAATGAAAGTTCCATATCGACCTGTGTGAATTCCGGCTGACGATCGGCGCGCAGATCCTCATCGCGGTAGCACCTCGCGATCTGATAGTACCGGTCCATACCGGAGCACATGAGCAGCTGCTTTAAGAGCTGCGGGCTCTGCGGAAGCGCGTAGAACTCGCCCGGATGCACACGGCTCGGGACCAGATAGTCTCTTGCGCCCTCAGGCGTCGACTTGATCAGCGTCGGCGTCTCGATGTCGAGGAACCCCTCTCCCGAGAGGAACTGACGGATCATCTCGACGACTGCCGCGCGAAACATGATCTTGTGCTGCAGCTCCGGACGGCGGAGGTCAAGATACCGGTAGCGAAGTCTCAAATCCTCTCTCGTGTCGATGCCGTTCTGAATGAGAAACGGGGGCGTCTGCGCCTCGGAGAGAACGCGGAGCTCAGTCGGAGAAACCTCAATCGTTCCTGTCTTCATATGCGGATTGACCGCGCTGCGTCTCCGGACCGTTCCGACAACTGCGATCGCGGACTCGGGCTTCAGGGAGCCCCATCTCTTGTCCGCTCCCTCTGACTCTGTTACGATCTGAATGATCCCTGATCTGTCCCGGAGATCAACGAAGACGATGCCGCCCTTGTTTCTGCACTTCGCGACCCATCCCATCAGGGTCACCGTCTTCCCGATATATTCTTCCGTGATCTCAGCGCACCGCGCGGTGCGCTTCAGACCTTTCATGGATTCTGCCATTACTTCTTCCTCTTCTCCTAAGTATTATCAGCGGTTGAAAAATTCCCGGATATCTGTGTACCCGTTCTCCTCCAGCTGCTCCTTCTGGAACTTCTTGTTCTTCTTCATGAGTGAAATATCGACTGTCTTTCCCTCCGCGCGAAGCTTCATCGCCTCCGCAAAGATCGGCGCGAGCTTGTCGGACGGCATCTTCTTCTCGACGAGGAACGCGGTCTTCTCACTCGCTCCCGGAACCTGGAATTTCCGCTCGAGAAGCAGCATGATGATGCGCTCAAATCCAATCGAGAAGCCGACGGCCGGTGTCTTCTGGCCCGTAAACTTGCCGATCATCTCGTCGTAGCGTCCGCCTCCGCCGACGGAGCCGCCATACTCATCCATGGAAATCTCAAAGATCGGTCCCGTGTAATAACTCATGCCGCGAACGAGCGTCGGGTCATATTTCAGGCGGAAATCGGTCGTCTTGACGGCATCGACAGCGGAAATGATCGTCGGAAGCGGGCTTCCAACCTCATCCATGAATGCCTTCTGCGCCTCCGTGAGCGGGCACTTCACATCGCGGAACGGGCCCTTCGGCTTCTTCTCCTCCGTCGTGTCGAAAAGCGCGATGTACGCGTCCACAACATTCTTCGGATAATTCTCCTCCAGCTCGGCGCGGACGCCGTCCCAGCCGATCTTGTCCATCTTGTCGAGTGTGATGAAGACGGACTCATAATCCTTCTCCTCAAAGCCGGCCTTTTTCGCAGCCGCCTTCAGCAGGTTTCTGTCATTGATGCGGATTGTGAAATTATGAAAATCGAGCCTGGAGAGGACGGTTGTTCTCTGCGGGCGGTCGGCGCGGAACACGCTGCCGATCTGCAGGGCCTTGAACGGCGACGGAAGCTCATTGGCGTGATTGGAATAATACCGGGAGAGCGGGAGCGTCAGGTCATAGCGGAGACCGCTGTCTGTGACAGCCTCCTCCGTGGTCGGCTTTGAGAGATCAAGCTTCTCGCCTCTCTTTAAAATCTTAAAAATGAGCTTCTCGTTGTCACCGCCGTTCTTGCTGAGCAGGTTCTCGATGTGCTCGACGACAGGCGTCTCGATCGATGAGAAGCCAAAGCCTGTGTAGGTCTCACGGATCAGCCGGATGACGTAATTTCTGATCGCCATTTCCTCCGGCAGAATATCCTTCATTCCGGTTACTGGTTTCTTTGTTAAAGCCATAATCTGTCTCCTTATATTATAGACGGCGCGGTATCCGATTCATGAAGCACGCGCTCTTCTTCATCCGGCTCCATCCCGTCAGCCTCATACGCCTCCGGACCGCCCTCTGAAGCCTTTTCCCTCTCAGCTCCGAACAGACGAATGATCTCGTCGTCGCCCGCGGAAATACGCACCCGGTATTTTGTGCCGGTCCTGTGAATGACACGCTCAAAGGCCAGGAAAATCTTCAGATCAAAATGGCGGATCTCATCAATCATAAGACGGACCGCCTCATCGGCATCAAACCGCCTTCGGTACGGCCGGTCGGTTGTGAGCGCGGCGAATACATCGCACACGCGGATGATTCTCGCTCCAAGGGGAATCTCATCACCCTTCAGGTTCGCCGGATAGCCGGAACCGTCGAAGTTCTCGTGGTGGTACCGGACAGACTCGAGAATCAGCGGGTCGTCATATCCCCGCTCCGCGAGGATGTCATAGGACAGCATCGAGTGCATGCGGACGTACTTCATTTCCTCGACGACAAGCGGACTGACGATTTTCTCGGTCCCGTACAGATAATTGGCGAGCCTGAGCTTTCCTATATCGTGAAGCAGTCCGGCGAGCGTGAGCCTGTAGACGACCGGTTCGTCCAGATTCAGCTCCCGCGCGAGGTCCCGCACGAGACAGCTGACGAAGATACCGTGTTCCAGTTCTTCTGTTAGATTATAATCAACTATCCGTCCCATGACAATGTCTTCTCTCCAGGTACGTCTTCACGTCCTTCGGGCTCACGGAGCGTTCGATGCGCCCGCCCGGATGAACGTATTTCGTCGACGCTCCCGCGCCGAACGCGTAGATGGACTGAATTTCCTCCATGATCAGGATGTTGTAGAGGCACTCGCTGCCCGGCATCGAGAACCCTGTGTTCTCGAGATTTCCGCGCATATTCTTCTGCCTGTACATATAGTACGGCTCCATGCCGAGCGCCGCTGCCGCATCCCCTGCGAGGCGCATGAGCGCCCCGTTATTTTCAAAGGCGAGGCCCTCAAAGGTTCCTCTGTCCGCCTCCGGGTCCAGCTCCCGGTCCTCCCGGATCTTCTTCATGAGCCGCGAGGCCCTCTTGATCGCAAGCGAATGAACGGTGAGTGAATCAGGCCGAAGTTCCGTAATCTCCTCCAGCGTGTGCCTGACCTCGCGTTCCGTTTCGCCCGGAAGTCCCAGGATCATGTCCATGTTGATATTCGAAAATCCCGCCTCGCGCGCCATGCGGAACGCCTCTTTCGTCTGTTCCACCGTGTGCTGGCGCCCGATATAATCGAGCGTCTTCTGGTTCATCGTCTGCGGATTGACGGACAGACGGGTGACGCCGTGCCTCTTCAGAACGGCAAGCTTCTCCGGGGAAAAAGAATCCGGTCTTCCCGCCTCCACCGTGAACTCACGGCAGCGCGTCAGATCCCAGATCTCCTGAACCGCAGAAAGAAGTCTGTCCAGGAGCTCCGGGGAAAGGGCCGTCGGTGTGCCGCCGCCGATGTAGACCGCATCCGGTCCTGGTGGAAGCTCTCCCTCCGCCCCGGACGAATCCGCCTCGCGGCCGCTCACAATCGCGTCATGACGTTCCTTCATTTCCCCGATGACCGCGTCCACATATTCCGACGCGCGGTCCTTCCACAATCCGATCGGACTTGAGGAAAATGTGCAATAGAGGCAGATCGACGGGCAGAATGGAACATGAATGTAGAGGCTGTAGCCCTCTCTTCCCAGGCCTCCGGCCGCCAGAATCCGATGCTCCTTCTCAGCAATACCAAGAGCCAGCTGCGCCTTCTCCTCAGACACAAAATAGTAGTCCCTGAGATAAGAAAGAATATCTTCCCGGCGCCTGCCCTCCTCAATCATTTTCATCGGGATCTTTGTCGGACGGATGCCCGAGAGCATGCCCCACGGAAGCTCATGCCCCGTATAGTCGGAGAGCTCCCTGTAGAGCTGCTGCTTGATACCGTCCTTCGCAGCCTTTCTGTTCGTATAAGAAGGGATCTCCACCCGGATCAGCATATCGCGCTTCACGGCACATTTGTCAGTATCCGCATCCGAGTAGACCGTCACATCGTCGTCCGGAAAAAAGCTCTTCACGAGGGAATGAATATCATAGTGAAAATCATCTTTATCTGTCTGAATGCCGATATTCATAGCCCGATTCCCTCCACCTCCCGCTCGTGTCCAATCGTTGTCATCGGTCCATGTCCACAGAGCACCTGCGTCTTTGGTGGGAGAGAGGTGAGCAGTCTCCGGAGCGATGAAGCCATCGCGGAGTCCGAACCCGTCGGAAGATCTGTCCGCCCGTATGACTCGCAGAAAATCGTGTCCCCCGCATAGAGGACCTGATCCGCGGCGTCATAGTAGCACATGCTTCCGGCCGTGTGCCCCGGCGTCAGCAGTGCCTCGAACGTCATCCCTGCAAATGAGAAGCTCTCTTTGTCCCGGAGATACCTCGTCACATGGATGTGGTAATTTCTGTCAAAGCCCATGCCGCAGTTGAGCGCCGTATCTTCAATCATCGGCTTCTCCGCCTCCGCGGCAAGAACCGGAAGAGACGGGTACTCCGCGACAAGATCATTTAAGCCGTATATATGATCAAAATGAGCGTGTGTCAGAAGTACTGCCTCCGGTCTCAGTTCGTGGGACTGGATTGCATCAATAATCCCGGGCGCATTGTCGCCCGGGTCGACGACAAGGCACGCCCTCGTCGTCTCATTATATGGAATATAACAGTTGGTCCCGATCGGACCAACTGTCAGATGAAGAATTTTCATAACATACTCCGTGGCAGACATCAGCCTGTCTTTCTCTCAATATCAAGGATGCTCGGCACGGCGCGGATCTGACGGACAAGCTCCGTCAGCTCATCGACCGAGTGAACGTGGAAGCTCAGTTCCATCGTCGCGATCCCCTGTCTGTTGACGCGCGTGTTCAACTGGTCAATGTCGATCTTCTGCTCCGTGAATATCTTCGAAATATCGACGAGCAGCCCCGTGCGGTTCTGCGCGTAGATATTGATCTCCGCCGCGTAAGTCGCAGCGCCGGACTCATTTTCCGGCACCTGCCACTCAGCCTCGATGAGGCGCGCGCGATCCTCGCCGGACATATGAACGACATTGACGCAGTCGGAGCGGTGGATCGTGACGCCGCGTCCCCGCGTGACATAGCCGACAATCTCGTCTCCAGGCAGAGGACTGCAGCATTTTGCAAAATGAACGGCGACGTCGTGGATGCCCTTGACGACAATGCCGCCCTTACCTCCGCGGAGCGTCTCCGAGTGGACGAGCGGCAGCTTGTCCTTGTTGTCGGCCGCCGCCTGCAGCACCTCGGCGTCCGTCATGAGCTTCTTCTGATCCTTCTCATAGAGGTCGATCATCCGGTTGACGACCTGTCCCTCCTTGAGTCCGCCGTGACCGATCGCGGCGACGACGCTGTCCCAGTCGTGGAAGCCGTACTTTCGCAGGACCGATTCCTGATATTCCGGCTTCATGAGGCTCGAAAGCGCGTACCCCTTCTGCTTCGCGTACGCGCTGATCAGTTCTCGTCCGTGCTCGATATTGTCCGACTTCAGCTCCCTGCGGAACCACTGGTTGATCTTCGTCTTCGCCTGAGTGGACTTGACGATCTTCAGCCAGTCGCGGCTCGGACCCTTCGAGTTCTGGGACGTGATGATTTCCACGCGATCCCCGTTCTTCAGGACGTAATTGACAGGCACCAGCTTGCCGTTGACACGCGCCCCGATCATGCGGTTTCCAACCGCCGAGTGGACACTGTAGGCAAAGTCGATCGTACATGAGCCATTTGGAAGCGTCTTGACGTCGCCCTGCGGCGAGAAACAGTAGACCGTGTCGTTAAAGAGGTCAAGATCCGACTTGAGCAGCGACATAAACTCCCGGTTGTCCGATGAGTCCTGCTGCCACTCAAGGATCTGGCGGAGCCATGTCAGCTTCGCCTCCTCCTGGTTGCCCGTGACCTTGTTGCCGTTCGAGACTTCCTTGTATTTCCAGTGGGCGGCGATACCATATTCAGCGACCCGATGCATCTCCACGGTACGGATCTGGATCTCAAACGGCGTTCCGCCGGGCCCGATGACCGTCGTGTGCAGAGACTGGTACATGTTCTGCTTCGGCATCGCGATGTAATCCTTGAAGCGTCCGGGGATCGGCTTGTAGGTCTCGTGCATGATTCCGAGAGCCGCGTAGCAGTCGCTCACAGAATTGACGATGATGCGGACCGCAAAGAGATCATAGATCTGATCGAGTGTCTTGTCCTGATTCACCATCTTCTTATAGATGGAAAAATAGTGCTTGACCCGGCCGTTGACCTCGCCCCTGATGCCCGCCTCCCTGATCTTCTTTCCGATGACGTCGACAAGACCCGCGACAAACTCTTCCCGCTGCGTCTTCCGCTCGTTGACTTTCTTCACAAGATCTGCATAGACATCCGGCTTCCAGTAGCGAAATGCCAGATCATCGAGCTCGACCTTGATCTTGCTGATACCGAGACGCTGTGCAAGAGGCGCATAGATATCCATCGTCTCACAGGCCTTCTCATACTGCTTCTCCGGGCGCATATATTCGAGCGTCCGCATATTGTGCAGCCGGTCAGCCAGCTTGATGATGATAACACGGATGTCTTTCGCCATTGCGAGGAACATCTTGCGCAGATTCTCGGCCTGGATCTCAACCTTGTCGACCTTGTAGTCGATCTGGCCAAGTTTCGTGACACCGTCGACAAGAAGAGCGACATCGTCGCCGAACTTTTCGCGGATGTCCTCGACCGTTTCCGGCGTATCCTCGACGACATCATGCAAAATGCCGGCCGCGATCGTCTCCTTGTCCATCTCAAGATCCGCGAGAATAATACCGACATTGAGCGGATGGATGATATACGGCTCGCCGGACTTTCTCTTCTGATTCTTGTGATAACTGTCCGCGAGACGGTAGGCCTTGTCAATCAGCGTGAGGTCGTCCGACGGATGATACTCGAGCACCTTTTTCTTCAGAATCTCGTAGATTTTTTCCGGGGACGTGAAGTCGGCCGGCGTACTTAAATCGCGCTCCGGCTTCTTGTGAACGATCAGGCGGTCCGTCATGAGGCCGATGTCCGAGGGGCGAAGAGATGTCATTTTCTTCTCCGACGCGGCCGGCAGTGACGGCGCGACACCTTCCTTCGCAGAGAAAGTGCTGGCAGGATCCGGCGGAGTCCCCGCTGCGGTCATCTGATTTCTATCTGTCTTGTCCATACCTGTCACCTGCCTTTCTCCCCTTATCATTTCCGCAGATTCCTCGGAATCATCTGTGCGTTCTGCTTATGCCCCGGGATATGTAATGACGGACTCAATCTTGTACTTTGACAGCCTCTCCCGTGCATGAAGACCTGCCAGTTCCATCAGAAATACCATGCCCGCGACTTCTCCGCCGAGTTTCTCGACGAGCTTTGCTGCAGCCTCGATCGATCCACCTGTCGCGATGAGATCATCGACGAGAAGGACCTTCTGTCCCGGCTGAATGGCATCCTTGTGCATCTCGATGGTCGCCTGACCGTATTCCAGATCGTAAGACTGGGAAACAGTCTCGCACGGAAGCTTACCCGCCTTGCGAACAAGAACAAACGGCTTGTGAAGGTTATAGGCGAGCGGAGCTCCGAAGATGAAACCGCGCGACTCAACACCGGCGATGACGTCGAAGTCCATTCCCTCCGTCTTCTTCTGCATCTCATCGATCGCGAGATGGAGTCCGTCCGCGTCCTGAAGAACAGACGTCACATCTCTGAACATGATCCCCTTCTTCGGAAAATCCGGGATCGTGCGCACATACTCTTCAATTTTCTTCTCAGCCATGTCTCAATCTCCTTATCTATTCATATATCATAATGATGCAGCATCCCGGACTCAGAACGCCCCGCGTTCCTCGCTGTGCCGGGTCATTACTATATATCCTGTATCTGCTATCCGGAAAATACAGGCCGTGTGATACCGGTTTCACACCGGCGCATACGCCACCCTATCCGACTTAACAGTAAATATACCATTGTTTTTTCTTCAATGGAAGTGTGTGATGCCGATTTGGATGCGTCTTCTCCCCATATACTCATCGATCTTCGGTGTGTAGGTGATCGCAATATCCGGATTCTGCATAATTCTGTCGTACAGCTCCTGTGCATTCCGGAAGCAGACGGCATCAAAGCTCGGCCCCTCAACTCTTGCCTGAAAACCGGGCCTTGCCGGATCCGCATCGCCCGGAACCTTCAGCGACCGGATTCTCATTTTCAAGACATTGCGCTTTGCTCCGAAGAGCCTCGGATGATCACAGTACACATGCTTTTGTGCAAAGACAGGGCGCTCGTTGCCCTTTCCGAACGGCGCGAGGTTCTCAAGCTGCCCGATCAGCTCCTCCGTCACATACTGAATTGGCATAGCCGCATCGATCATGATCTTCGGCACGAGGTCCTCATCCGTAAGGCCGCATTTCTCATTGAGCCTTCTTCTGAACTCCCCGATATCCGTCTCCGCAATGGACAGACCAGCCGCCATCGGATGGCCGCCGAACCGGATGAGAAGGTCCTGAACTTCCGTCAGCTTCTCGAACATGGAGTACGCCTCGATGGACCTTCCGGATCCCTTGACGCAGTCCTGCCCGCGCGTCAGTACAAAGACCGGCCGGCTCATCGTCTCCCGGATCCGACCCGCGATAATTCCGGCGATGCTCTCGTGGACACCGGGCAGGTAAATGACAAGCACTCTGTCATTCTCCATGTGCTCCCTCTCAATCGCGGCGAGCGCAAGATTCACGCCGGTCTCCGTCATGGACTTACGGCTGTTGTTCAGAGCCAGAAGTTCCTCCGCGTATCTGGCCGCCACGGCCTCGCTGGGCGCTGCAAGGAGCGCCGCCGAGCGCTGGGCTGTGTCGAGCCGTCCGCTCGCGTTGAGGCAGGGCCCCAGGACAAACCCGATGTGATACGTGCTCAGTGTCTTCAGATCGACGCCGCAGGCCGCGGCCAGTGCGCAAAGTCCCGGATTGTCCGTCTCCCTGAGCTGCTTCATGCCTTCTCTCACGAGAATTCTGTTCTCGCCCGTGAGGTTCACGACGTCACCCACGGTAGCGAACGCGACATACTGCAAGAGCTTCATGTCCGGATCTCCGCCCATCGCGCGGACCAGCTTCCAGGCAACCGCCGCCCCGCACAGATCCTTGCAGGGATATGCATCGCCGGGGCGCTTCGGGTCGATCACCGCATCGCATTTCGGGACGGACAGAACCTCGTGATGATCTGTGACAATGACGGTCATGCCGAAGCTCTTCGCGAGCTCAATCTGCGCGGAAGCCGCGATGCCGTTGTCACAGGTGATGATCGTGTTGACGCTGTCATCCCGCGCGTCGAGAATCATCGACTCGCTGATCCCATAGCCGTCCGTGACGCGGTTCGGGATATGGATGTCGGCATCACCGCCGAGCTCCTCAATGCCCCGCCTCAGAATATAAGAAGACATGACGCCGTCAATGTCGTAGTCGCCGATGATGCGGATGGATGCCCCGCTGGCGATTTTCATTTTCAAGATCTTCGCGGCCTTTTCCATATCCTTCATAAGGAACGGATCGTGCAGTTTCTCGAGACCGCCGTTTAAATATTCTTCAATCGCGTCGTTACCGATGATGTCGCGGTTGCGGATGACGCGGGCAACCACGGGATCAATATGAAAATTTTCCGCGATCGCCCCGAAATCGGCCCGCTTCGCGTATACACTCCAGTACTCCTGTTTCATGAACATGAAACTCCCTTCCTGCTCCCTCAGAATAAACAAAGCCGCGCCCGCAGCTTCCTGTATACTGTAAAGCATTTGTCTGGAATTGACAAGCTTGCATGTATACATACTGCTGCGGGCGCGGTCTGACGTGTCCTGAATTCACGCTTCATTCTCTGCCGGAGCGGAACTTATTTTTTAAAATCTTCAGCTGTATGTTTCTTTGTCTTCTTCTTCCGGATGACGTTCGGGTTTCCGCCCTCGCGAACCACTTTCTCAGAAGCTCCGGAATCCACAGCCGCCACAGGCGAAGCGGTGTTCTTCTTTGCCTCTGCCTTCGCAGCTCTTGCACGCATCGCGCGGTATTCCTTCGCGTCCCTTCCGAAGGTTGTCCGCATCCAGTACCAGATCGGACCAGTCAGGAAGACGGAGGAGCACGCACCGGCAACAATACCGACCATCATCGGGAGCGTAAACTCCTTGATAGACGAGACGCCGAGCACATAGAGCATGAGAATCGACGCGAATGTCGTCAGGTTCGTGAAAATGCTTCGCGTGAGCGTCTGGTTGATTGCCCCGTCGACGAGCACCTCGAGATCGCCGTTCTTCGGCATTTCCGGGAGCTTCTCACGGATACGGTCGAAGATGACGATTGTCGAGTTGATCGAATAGCCGAGAATCGTCAGCATGACCGCGATAAATGAGTTGCCCACTGAGATGCGCAGGATCGCATAGCTCATGAGCGTGATCGCGACATCGTGACACAGGGCCAGAACCGCCGAGAGCGCGAACCGGAGGTCGCGGAATCGGATGAAGATGTAAATCAGCATCAGGGCGACCGCGAGAATGACCGCGAGAATCGCGTTGCTCCTCATTTCCTTTCCGACAGTCGCGGAGATGGACTCTGCTGTAATGTCCTTCGAAGCGACGCCGAATTTGCTCTCGAGATCGGAGGCAAGCTTCTCTCTCTCCGTGAGATCGAGCGTGCGCGTCTTGATGATGACCTGGTTCGATCCGACGACTTTCGTCATGGAAACATCGGCATCTCCCGTCACCTTCTCGACAACCGGCTTGACCTGTTCATCGAGTTCATCGAGCGTGTAATCCTTCCCGAACTCAACTGTCGTCGATGTTCCTCCCAGGAAATCAAGTGAGTAATTGAGCGCGTGCCTTCCATTTGCCTTGTTGTAGGCCATGCAGCCGATGCCGACCACGAGCACGCAGGCAGCAACGACGATGTACTTCATTCTGTTCTTCACAAAATGAATATGGTTCGATTTCTTCTTTCTCGCCCATACTTTCGGATTGTTTACGCCGATGGCGCAGAATGCCCTCGCGAGAAGCTTCGAGATGACGAGCGCCGTGAACATGGACAGAACAACCGAGATGGCCAGTGTCATCGCAAAGCCCTTGATCGTGCCGGAACCGAGAACACCGAGAACGGCCGCCGCAATCAGCGTCGTGATATTGCCGTCGACAATGGCCGACAGCGCCTTGTGCCAGCCGGCCGCGATCGCTCCCTTGACGGTCGCACCTGCTGTGATCTCCTCCTGAATACGCGAGTAAATAATGACGTTCGCATCGACCGCCATACCGATTCCCAGGATAATACCCGCGATGCCGGGCAGCGTCAGTGTCAGGTCAAATGCATTCAGCATGACCAGCATGAGTGCCGTGTAGAGGACAAGCGCGATACTCGCGATCACGCCCGGGAACAGATAGACGGAAATCATAATCGCCATGACGATCGCAAGTCCGATCGCACCGCCGATCAGAGATGTCTTGATTGCCTCCTGTCCGAGGGAAGCGCCGACGACGTTCGAACGAATCTCATTCAGCGTCAGAGAAAGACCGCCGATGCGGATGTAGGACGCGAGCTGCTTCGCCTCATCGATGGAACTCATGCCCTCGATGACCGCCTGACCGTCCGTGATCGCCGCGTTGACCGACGGAACGGAGATGAAGGAGCCATCGTAGTAAATACCAATGGACCAGCCATTTTTGTACGCCTCTGTCGTCGCGTCAGCAAACTTCGTCGTTCCACTCTTCGTGAAAGTCAGAGAGACGACATACTGATTGCTTCCGGTAGAGGATTTCTGCTCAACTTCGCCCTGTGCGTCCTTGACATCGGTTCCTTCGCAGACGATAGAGCCGTCCGCCTCCAGGGAATCAATCGTCTTGCCATCCGCAAGCTTGTAGCTGCCCGTCGAGCTGTCGTAGGAGTAGTTTTCATTTCCGTCCGAATCGTACTGAGAAATGAAATACAGCGAGCCCGGAGTTCCGAGATCCTCCAGAATCTGATCCGCATTCGTAACGCCCGGGATCTCAACTGTAATCCGGTTTGTGCCCTCCTTGTAGACATTGGCCTCTGTCGAATACTGATCGACACGCTGCTGGAGCTTTGTGATCGTGTCGTCCATGTCGCTCTTGGACGGGTTGTCCTCATCAGCCTCATAGGTAATGGACACACCGCCCGCAAGGTCGAGGCCGAGCTTGATGTTCTTCATCGCGCCCGTGCCTGTCGGCCCCCAGCCGACAAGAGCGGTGAATACCATAAATACCGTGAGAGCGATCATGAGGATGATAGTGATGATACCATTGCGTTTCTTCATGATACTGCTTTCTCCTTAAGCAAAATATATACAGATCTCCGCCCCATCCCGGAGATTCTGATTCGAAAAACACGGGCCGGAATCAGCCGCAGGTATTGTCCGTGCAGCCGTCCCCGCAGTCCGGGTCCATAACGGTTCCCGCGGTCGTCCCGAACGGAACTGTCGTGATGCCAAGTTCTGCCTCCGCTGCCTTCAGCATCAGAGCGCACTCGACTCTCTTGCGCTCGAGACGGCAGCCGATCTCATAGACATCGTTGATTCTTCCGGTGAAATTATAGGAGTTCGCGAGACATCCGCCGCTGCAGTAGAACCGCGCGAAGCAGGTGCTGCACTCCTTCTTCGTATAGACGTTGACGCGCTTGAACCGATCGACGATATCCGTCTTCACGACGCCCGTGTCCACATTTCCGAGCAGGAAATCGTCCACACCGACAAACTGATGACACGGATAGAAATCGCCCCACGGCGTCACCGCGAGATATTCAGTGCCCGAGCCGCATCCGCTGAGACGCTTGTAGACGCACGGGCCGCCCGTTAAATCTATCATAAAATGAAAGAAATTAAAACCTTTTCCAGCCTTTTCGCGGCGGATCATTTCTTTTACGAGGATGTCGTACTGCTCCTCGAGGACAGGGATGTCCTCCGGCTTGATCGCGTAATCCATCTCCTTCGGAGCGACGACCGGCTCCACAGAGATCTGATCGAAACCGAGATCCGCCATCGCAATGACATCAGCTGCAAAATCAAGGTTCCAGTGCGTATAGGTGCCGCGGATATAATACTTCTTCCCGAGCGCCCTGCGCTGTGCCGCCCATTTCTGGAACTTCGGAATAACCAGGTCAAAACTTCCCGATCCGTTTCGGAACGGGCGCATCCGGTCATGTACATCCTTTCTGCCGTCGCAGGACATGACAACATTGTCCATCTCGCGGTTGCAGAAATCCATGATCTCGTCATTGAGGAGCACGCCATTCGTTGTGATGGTAAAGCGGAAATGCTTCGGGCGGTCTGTTTCCTCAAGCTCCTTCTCAAGGCTGCGGCCATATGCGACAAGATCCTTCACGACTTTCCAGTTCATAAGCGGTTCTCCGCCGAAGAAGTCGACCTCGAGGTTGCGGCGATTGCCTGAATTTGCGACGAGAAAATCGAGTGCCTTTTTTCCGACCTCAAAGCTCATGAGGGCGCGTCTCCCGTGATACTCGCCCTCCTCCGCGAAGCAGTACCTGCACGCGAGATTGCAGTCATGGGCGATGTGAAGGCAGAGCGCCTTGACAACGGTCGGTCGCTTCGCGAACGCATCAATCGCGGGCGCGTACGGCTCCTCCGAAAAGAGCATGCCCTTCTGTCTGAGCTCGTCGATCTCTCCGAGAGCCTCTCTGATTTCCTGTTCACTGTATGTTCCGGCCAGGCGGCGCTTTATCTCCTCCCGGTCTGTCATCTCCTGCATGGCAAGAAGCGCGTCGTAGGTGACGTCGTCGACAACATGGACGCTGCCACCCGGAACGTCCAGAACCATATTATATCCGTTTAATTTGTACTGATGAATCTGCATAAAACTCCGATTTTTCTGATGTGATGACAAAATTGAAGCAGCGGCGCACGGCCGCTGCCCCCGCTCATAGCTCTTCAGTTTCTTTCCGCGATCAGCGCTTGTTCTCGCACTCCTGATTACCAACAGTGCAGGATGTCTTGCATGCGGACTGGCAGGATGTCTGGCACTCGCCGCAGCCACCCTTCTTAAGTGTGTTCTGAAGGTTCTTTGTGTTCAGAGTAACAATATGCTTCATGATAAGATCCTCCTTATGAAAGCTCATGTATAGATGACATTATATCATAGTGCCTTTTTCCGCACAAGACAGAATCGGTTCTGCGGCGGCCGCGAAAGTTTTCGCTCAGTCCTTCTCCTGTTCAGGCAGGTAGATATGAACCCGCAGAATCCTGTTTTTCTTGACAGCCTCGACGATCATCTTCGCGCCGTCCTTCGTCACGATGTATTCGCCGACCTTCGGGAGACGGTCCTCGGAGTGCTCGATGATATACCCACCTACTGTATCGTAGTCCTCCGACTCGAGTTTCGTGCCGATCGCCTTGTTCAGATCGTCAATATCGACGGACCCAAGGCAGGAGTACTCCCTGCCCGGCTCAATGACCGTGATCTCCTCGATATCGCGCCCCTTGTACTCGTCGTGCATATCGCCGACGATCTCCTCGAGAACATCCTCCATAGTGATCATACCGGAGGCCGCACCGTACTCATCGAGGACGATGACAATCGACAGAGAGTTCAGCCGCATCTCATCGAGCAGATCGGAAATATTCTTCGCCTCATAGGTGTAATACGGCTCCCGCATGATCTTTTCGAGCGAAAAGCCCTCCCTGCTCGTAATCAGCAGATCCTTCATATTGAGAATCCCCACCACGTGATCCGTCGTGCCCTCGTAGACCGGCACGCGCGTGAAGCGGTGGACGCGGAAGGTCTCAATCAACTCATCAAAGGTGGACTCGACGGGCACGGAGGTCATATCGATTCGCGGAATCATGATTTCTCTCGCAAGCGTGTCCGAGAGATCAACCACGTTGTTGATCATCTTCTTCTCGTCATTTTCGATGACGCCGTCCTCCTCTGATACATCGACGAGGGCTCTTAGCTCCGTCTCTGTCATGGACGGCTTCGCGTCCGGATCAATGCCCATCACCCGCTCGATTCCTCTCGACACGTGATCCAGCACGAAGATGACAGGCGTCAGCACGACCATAATCGCGTGAATGACCGGCGCGTCTCTGAGAGAGAGCTCCTCCGCCCGGACGGAGGCCGCATTTTTCGGTGTGATCTCGCCAAAGAGGATAATGACAACCGTCAGTATTCCCGTCGCGACGCCGATTGCCGCATTGCCGAAGAGACGCATCGCGAACGCGGTCGACAGAGAAGACGCGGAGAGGTTCACGACATTGTTGCCGACAAGAATTGCGGTCAGCATCTTCGATCTCTGATCAAGGATCTTCATTGTCGTCTCAGCCCGTTTATTTCCCTCAGCGGCCCGCGCCCTGATCGAGGTCTTTCTGACCATCGTCAGCGCGGTCTCTGCGGACGAAAAAAATGCGGACAGCGCAATCAGCGCAGCCAGAATCACAAAATCAAGAGCATATTTCATATCGACTCATCCTCACCGGCCATCTCCTTCAAAATATCCATAAACTGTCCGCCGCAGCGCTCAAACTCGCTGATGACGGCCTCCACTCGTTCCGGCTTATCGAGCCAGTTGTCCCGGGTAATGCCGGTCGCCGCGACCGGGCAGCTGATAAACTCGGTGTCCGGATAAAGAAGCCGGAAATACATCCGGCTCCTTCTGGCGTGGATGGTATTGGTCACGAGAATCGCCCTTCTCACGTCAATCCCCGCCTTGTCCGTGACGGCCCGGCAGTTAATTGCATTTTCATAGGTAAACGTCGCGCGGTCCTCACGGAGAATCGCCTCCTCCGGGACACCGTTCTTCACGAGAACGTCCCGGAGAAACTCCCACTCGGTCTTGTAAGGGCCGCTGTAGAGGCTGCCACAAGTGGCCGGACCCGGAAAATAGCCGAGGCCGATGTACCAGCGGCCGGATGGAAGCACGTACTTTGCGAAGCCGTCCCGGTAGAGCTCCGCAGCTTTTTCCGCCATCTGAGGCTTGTCATTTCCCGGGACAAAGATCACATCAGACGGGCAGGGATCGTCTCCGATAAACATAAAATCTGTAATATCAGACGCGAAGCGCCTGTATTTCTCATCGATCATAGCTCAGTTGAATCCGTAGTATTTCTGAACGAGCTGATATCCCTTGACCGCGATGTCCCGTCCGGCCTTCGTCGGGATATTGAGCGCACGGCCGAGCACGCTGTGGCGGATCCGGAGGTACATCACAAGGTCCTTCTTCTTCAGATAGTTCCAGATCTCCTTCTTCTGCTCAAGCGCCGCATCCGTCCCGATCCGGAGCAGGAGAATCGACGTGACGCTCATGATGATCCCCATGTCGTGGATCAGGTAGGAAGCCATGTTCTTGTTCTTCACAAGTTCAGGCCGGTAGCTGTCAATCATGATCTTTGTCACGCGGATCTGCTGGTCCATCCGGCCGACCATGACCTTCTCATTGACGGACTGGTCGCTTCGACCGATGAAGTAGCGGTAAAGCGGAACATTGCAGTAGTACATCGTCTTCACATACATCATCGGCGTGAACGCGTAAATATTGTCCACATAGAAGGTATGCTCCGGCAGCTCAAGCCCGCAGTCGCGGAGAAGCTGCGTCCTGTAGATGATCGAATGCATGAGGACATAGCGGTGCGTATTGAGCGGCCTTATGATGTCATTCCATGTGAAGATCCTGTTCTCCGGGAATGTACCCACATAGCGCATGCCGTGTTTTCGCTTTGCGCCCTGCTTCTCGTAAATGTAATTCGAGAAGAGACAGTCGAGGGTCGTCGGGCCCGCAATACATGCCCGGAGCGCATCGAGGACTGTCATGTAGGAATCATAGTCGAGCCAATCGTCGCTGTCGCAGACCTTGAAGTACACGCCCTTTGCCTCGGCAATGCCTGTGTTGACAGCCCCGCCGTGGCCCTTGTTCTCCTGATGAATGGCGCGGCAGATCGTCGGAAAGCGCTTCTCGTACTCTCTTGCGATCTTGAGCGTCCCGTCCTTTGAGCCGTCGTCGATAATCAGAACTTCTACATCATCGCCGCCGACCATCGCATGGTCGATTGCCTTTCTCATGTAAGCCTCGGAATTATAGCATGGAATTGCGACTGTCAGAATCTTCATCGGTTCCTCGTTCCTTTCCTTTTTTGCCTACCAGGATGCCCAGCAGGTTTGCGTACGCGGCGAATGCCGCTGGTATCGGATAGACGTCTTTCAGCTCCGCCCGATCCGCGAAGATCCATCCGTTCTGTCCTCCGTTTTCAGTTTCCGGCGCAATCATTATGCAGTACCCTGTCATACGCCATGTCACATGGGAAAATACATGCTTTGCCTCCGGCAGCTTCCGGATTCTGAGCGCCTCATAGCCGCTTCGCCGCACATAGGCGAGCGCGTCCTCCTCTCCGACAATTCCCGGAAGGTTCGGAAATTCGTAGAGGCCGCCGAGAAGCCCTCCATCCGGTCTCCTTCGGACAGCCGTTCGTCCGCCATCCTCGATAAGAAGCACGGTCCGATCCTCCTCCCGGTGCTTTTCCGGGGCAAGGCGCACCGGAAGCGTCTCCGTCCTCCCCTCGGAAAATGCACGGCACCACAGCCGCACGGGACAATCCGGACACTGCGGATCCTTTGGCGTACACACAGTCGCACCAAGCTCAAACAGGGCCTGATTGAAGGCCCCGGTCTCCGTCGGTGCATCTCTGTCCCCGGGATATACGCCGGGGCGACCGGGCTGTCCGAAGGATGAGGCAAGAACGCCCCGGAGCTCCTCCGTGACGCTCCGCTTCATTTTCTGTGACAGGATATTGCTCTCATCCGCCGCAAGGCGGGCATAGACGCGCATGACGTTGCCGTCGACAGCCGGTTCCGCGAGTCCGAACGCGATGGATGCCACCGCCCCGGCCGTATACGCACCGATGCCCGGAAGTCTCCGGAGTTCTCCTGCATCCGCGGGGAACTTCCCGTCAAAGTCACTGACGATAATCTGAGCCGCCTTCTTCATATTTCTTACGCGGCTGTAGTAGCCGAGCCCTTCCCAGAGCTTCAGAAGTCTTACATCCGGACACGCCGCGAGAGCGCGGACATCCGGCAGCGCTTCCAGAAACCTCGCGTAATAAGTCCTGACAGCTTCCACGCGGGTCTGCTGCAGCATAATTTCAGATACCCAGATCTTGTAGGGATCCCTTGTGTGCCGCCACGGGAGGTCTCTATGGCCCAGATTATACCATACAGTGAGCGGCTTTACAAAATCGTTTTCCATCTGCTATACTCCAGTCATAAATATAAGATAAGGGAGGCACTATGGATTCTCTGCTTTTCGATGTAGACGGAACGCTCTGGAACTCAACGCCGCAGGTCGCGCGTTCCTGGAGGCGCACAATGAAGGCGCATGGCATGGACGCCGGCTTCATCACGGCGGAGCGTCTCACAAAGGAATTCGGCAAGACGATGGACGCCATCGCCATCTCCCTCTTTCCAAAGATCCCGGAGAAGAAAGCCATTGATATCCTCCGCGATTGCTGCGAGCGCGAAAATACCGATCTGCTCACGGACAGGCCGCCGCTCTATGACGGCGTCGCCAGGCTCTTCGCAGAGCTCAAACGGCGAGGCATTCCCGTCGGCATCGTCAGCAACTGTCAGGCAGGCTACATCGAGGTGCTTCTCAAGGACACAGGACTTGCGCCGCTTGTTGCCGGCCACCTCTGCCCGGGCGACACCGGCTTTGCCAAGGCCCGCAATATCCGGATTCTCGCGGATCGCCTCGGCCTTAAGGATCCGGCCTATGTCGGCGATACCCTGGGGGACTTCACCGCCACAAAGGAGGCAGGTCTGCCGTTTATTTTCGCCTCATACGGCTTCGGCTTCGTCTCGGAACCAGACTATAAGATCAAAGCTCCGCTCGACATCCTGAATCTTCCCGGTATCCGCTGACAGCATGCGCTTCCAGACGTCCTGCTATGTCTGCACCCCCGCCTTGCCAAAGCTGGTACATTGCTCTATCTGATGCTTCCGTGTGTGAAAAAGGCTGTCGGCATTTCTGCCAGACAGCCTTCCGCATGCTTCGCATTTTCTTCCGGCGCACAGTGCGCGGTGTCCTTCACTCCTTCTTCGTATACAGGTACTCGGAAATCACATTGTACATCTTGGACGGATCAATCGGCTTCAGAATCGAATCGTTCATTCCCGCCTCACGCGCACGATTTACATCGCCCTCATACGCGCTCGCCGTGAGCGCAATAATCGGAATGTTCTTCCCCGTTCCCCTTTCCAGAGACCGGATCTCCTGCGTCGCCTCCACACCGTCCTTGACGGGCATCCTGATGTCCATCAGAATCAGGTCCAGGGAATCTCCCTCCTCGCTAAACTGATCTACAGCCTGCTGGCCGTCAACTGCCGTATCGACCACGAATCCGACATGCTCCAGCATGTTTTTCGCGATCTCAAGGTTGAGCGGATGGTCCTCGACAAGAAGAACCCGCTTGCCCTTGAAATTATAGACATCGCGGCTCACATTCGGCACCGGCTGATCTGCCTTTGTCTCAACCGCTTTGACCGTCAGAACAATATGTGCGACCGTGCCCATGTTTCTCCGGCTCTCAAAGCTGATGCGCCCGTTCAGTACATTCACCAGCGGCTGTTCCTCGGACGTGGCGCGCTCCACCTCATCCGGAGACATGCCGATTCCGTTGTCCTGTACGTAGAACTCCAGCGTCATATTCTGGCCGCTGCGCGACAGCTCCGACACACTAAAAATGACATCCCCTCCGGGTGGAGTCGACACAATCGCCCGATCCAGCAGGCGCTCAAACAGCTTCTTCAGCTTCTTCTCATCAACCTCGATCCTCGGAGACGATACATTCTCCGTTCTGTAGCGCAGATGGAGATGCTTCTGTTCGACCTGGGGTGTCGCATATGCCATCAGCTTTCTGATGAATGACGGGATATCCAGGGTACCACTGGATTCGTCTTCCTGCACTTTTTCAATGAAATCATACATAATAAACTCCCTCAACATGCCGGTTTCCCTCCCTGAAAACCGGCTTCCCATCCTTACTCCGTCCGCAGATAAAACGTTTTCAACTGTCAGTCTGTCTGCCCCGGCTCAGAACACTTCACGTTCCTCATTTCAAACGGACAGAGCAGCTTCTCCGGGGATACTGATCGCTATTAGAATTTTAGCACATCAACGCTGGAAAGTCATCGCCAGGAACCTGAAATCATTCCGGATCTCCTGCGGATTGTCATGTAACGATGTACCATAAACCATCCCCGAGTGGAATAACTCCAGGTTGAATTTCATCGATATTTCAGATAAAGTGTAGAGGACACGCAAGGAGGTAAGACCGTGGATAAAAGTGATCTGAAAGAAATCCGCAAGGTTGTAAAATCAAAGGACACCGTCGTCGACTGGATTTACGGAGTCTATGTAAATGCAGATAATGTTCCTGTCTGGGAAAATGCAGAGAAGCTGATCGGCATGGAGGAGGCGGAACAGTTCCGCTATCAGACGCTCTTTTCGAAGGCGCTCTCGACACACCTCGGGCGGGATTCATTTCCAATCCAGATTGAGGCGCAGAATGCAGAGCTTCTTTCGCTCCGCGAGACGAAGGGGCAGTCCGTCAGTGAGTTCGCCGACTTCCGCGACAGTCTGCTGGCCGGATATGCGCACACAGACCCATACTACGCGACACTGACGAAAATCGTCTACGATGTCCCGGCAAAGTCGAAGGACGGCAGAAAGCTCGAGGACGGCGACCTCGTCTATCAGGCGCTTCTCTTCGCCATTTCCCCCGCGAAGCTCACGCAGCCGACGCTCGGCTTTGATGAGGACCGCGTCACAGAGCTCGACCGGAGATGGCAGATTGGAAATCCCGTCAGCAGCTTCCTGTACCCTGCATTTGACGGAAGACTCGAGAACAGAAATGAAGTGCTCGTGCACTCGGCCGCACCGGACGAGGAAGACTTCATCAACGGCCTGTTTCATCTCGAGGGAAGCCATGTGCCTGTCGGTGTAAAAGCCCAGAAGGAGGTCTTCTCCGAACTGCTCGGTCAGATGGACTGCACAGTGGAGAAGGCAGCGGCGATCACGGAAAACATCGTAGAGAAGGCCGCCGAAGAGGATGCCTCCCCCGTTCTTGAGAAGGAGACGCTGCGGAAGATCGTGAGCGCCGCAGGACTCGGCACGGAGGATTTTGATGAGATGTACGACGATACCGTCGGAGATACGCCGATCGCGATGGACGTCATCGCGGAGCCGTATGTGACAGTCCGCACGGACGCAGCCCTCGTCAGGCTCCCCGCCGGCAAGGCGCAGCTGGTCGAGACCCGCCGGATCGACGGGCGCGACTATATCCTCATCCCCGCGGACGGAACCGTCACAGTGAATGGGGTTGCGGTGAGCGCAGCTGAGATCGCGCGGGAGAACAGAGCTGAGGAGGAGTAAGCCGGCCATTGCGGAACCGCTCCTTCTCACGCGGGACATAATATAAAAAAATTGCAAAAAATGGTTGACACAACTGCCACAATTTAGTATTCTAATTAGGCAGTCGCGAGAGCGGCCGCGAGATATAAGGATGGCGAGATAGCTCAGCTGGCTAGAGCACGCGGTTCATACCCGCGGTGTCGAGAGTTCGAATCTCCCTCTCGCTACGTAAAAGGCTTCGGATTATTCCGAGGCCTTTTTGCTGTATAATTTCCGGTCACAGAGCACCGGATAAAAAGAGAAGGGCCGCAGCTTCTGACTGCATGCCCTTCTCTTTATCTGGTTCTGATCTGAATTCGGAGAGACGACCGAACCCGTTTCGGTCATCCGCCGGTGCTGACAGGTCCGCTGCAAGCTTCCTCTTACTATCAGTTGAAGTATGCAACGCCGGACTTGAAGACCTTCATGTCCTGTTCTCCGAAGATGTTGATCGCAACTCCGTCGCCGCGTCTTTCGACATGGCACATCTTGCCGAGGACTCTGCCGTCTGGCGATGTGATACCCTCGATCGCGTTGTAGGAGCCGTTCACATTCCACTCCTCGTCCATAGAGACATTGCCGTCCGGATCGCAGTACTGCGTCGCGACCTGGCCGTTCTCAAAGAGCTTCTTAATCCATGCATCGGATGCAACAAAGCGGCCCTCGCCATGGGATGCCGGTGTGACATACACGCCGCCCAGCTGTGCCTCTCTGAGCCACGGGCTCTTGTTCGTGACGACCTTCGTGTAAACCATGTGGCTGATATGGCGGCCGATTGTATTAAATGTCAGCGTCGGGCTGTCGGCCGTCTGGCCTGTGATCTTTCCATACGGAACAAGTCCGAGCTTGATCAGCGCCTGGAAGCCGTTGCAGATGCCAAGTGCAAGTCCATCGCGCTCATTCAGAAGCTTTTCAACTTCTTCCTTGATCTTCGCGTTCTGGAATGCAGTCGCGAAAAACTTTGCAGAGCCATCCGGCTCATCGCCTGCCGAGAAGCCGCCCGGGAACATGATGATCTGTGCCTTCGCAATCTCTCTGGCGAATTCATCGACAGAATCACGAATGTCCGCCTCTGTCAGGTTCCGGAACACCCTCGTCGTGACCGTCGCGCCGGCATCCTCGAATGCGCGGGTCGAATCGTACTCGCAGTTCGTGCCCGGGAAGACCGGAATGAAGACATGCGGCGTCGCGATCTTGTGTCCGCAGACAGCGATCGACTTCGCGTCGTAGATCGGGCTGTTAACCGGCGACTTGTCATCTGACACCTTGGTCTTGTAGACCGGCTCGAGCGTCATCGTCCAGGAATGAAGTGCGTCCTCGACGGACATCGCCATGTTGCCGTAACGGAATGTCGCATCATCCGTCACCTCACCGATCACCGTGTAGGAAGACTTCAGCTCTCCGACCTTGCCGTCTGCAACCTCACACACGAAATCTCCGTAATTCGGGCTGAAAAAGTCCTGCGGGTCAAGGTTGTGCTCGATTTTGACGCCGAGTTTGTTGCCGAATGCCATCTTAGAGACCGCCTCGCAGATACCGTGGCGTCCGAGGACGTACGCGGAAATAATGCGTCCCTTCCGGATGTCCTCGCGCAACTTGTCGTCATCGTCGAGGATCGCCTGATAATCCGGCAGATCGTACTGGTCACGCTTTGCGCGGATCCAGACAATCTTTGAGCCCGGCTTCTTGAATTCCGGCGTAATGATGTCCTGTACCTTCGCGACATCCACGGCAAATGAAACCAGCGTCGGCGGTACGTCGATATTCTCGAATGTTCCGGACATCGAGTCCTTGCCTCCGATGGACGGAAGGCCGAAGCCGAGCTGTGCCGCGTAGGAACCCATCATCGCCGCGAACGGCTGGCTCCATCTCTCCGGATCCTTGCTCATGCGGCGGAAGAATTCCTGGAATGTGAAGCGAATCTTCCTCGTGTTGCCTCCCGCCGCCGCGATCTTCTGGACAGATTCCGTGACCGCCCATGCTGCGCCGTGGTACGGAGACCAGGTCGTGAGATACGGGTCATAGCCGTAGCTCATCATCGTAACCGTGTTCGTCTTTCCGCCCGGAACCGGAACTTTCGCGACCATCGCCTGCGTCTCAGTCAGCTGATAGCGGCCGCCGTATGGCATGAGGACGGAAGCTGCTCCGATCGAGCTGTCGAACATCTCGACAAGACCCTTCTGTGAGCAGACATTGAGATCCGCGAGCATCGATTTCCATGAGTTGTAGATTGAGCCGCTGTCATCCACATTTCTCGTGACATACGGGTTCTTGTTGAGCTCAGAGTCTGCCTTGCACGGAATATCGACGAAGACATCCGTCTCCTGATGCGCGCCGTTCGTATCAAGGAACGCGCGGCTGATATTGACGATATCCTTGCCCTTCCAGTTGAGAACAAGTCTCGGCTCCTTCGTGACGACAGCAACCGGGGTCGCCTCGAGGTTCTCCTCGTGGGCATACGCGAGGAACTTATCGACGTCCTTCGGATCGACGACAACGGCCATTCTCTCCTGGGACTCGGAGATCGCGATCTCCGTTCCGTCGAGGCCCGCATACTTCTTCGGCACCTTGTCGAGGCTGACCCTGAGTCCCGGCGCGAGCTCGCCAATCGCGACGGATACTCCGCCCGCACCGAAGTCATTACACTTCTTGATCAGATGGGCAACTTCTCCGCGGCGGAACAGTCTCTGCAGCTTTCTCTCTGTCGGCGCATTGCCCTTCTGGACCTCCGCGCCGCAGGTCTTCGTCGAATTCTTCGTATGCTTCTTGGAGGAGCCGGTCGCGCCGCCGATACCGTCGCGTCCCGTCCTTCCGCCGAGAAGAATGATGATATCGCCCGGATCGGAGTTCTCACGGATCACAGCTTTCTGCGGGGCAGCCGCAATGACCGCGCCGATCTCCATGCGCTTTGCGACATAGTTCGGATGATAGATCTCCTTGACATAGCCGGTTGCAAGACCGATCTGGTTGCCGTAGGAACTGTAGCCGTGGGCAGCACCGCGGCAGAGCTTCTTCTGCGGAAGCTTGCCCGGAAGTGTCTCGGACTGCGGGCGGGTCGGATCAGCAGCTCCGGTCACACGCATTGCCTGATAGACATACGTTCTTCCGGAGAGCGGGTCACGGATTGCTCCGCCGAGGCAGGTCGCCGCACCGCCGAACGGCTCGATCTCTGTCGGGTGGTTGTGGGTCTCATTTTTAAAATTGATCAGCCAGGACTCTTCCCTGCCGTTTACGTCGACCGGAACGACAATCGAGCAGGCGTTGATCTCGTCGGACTTCTCCTGATCCTCGAGCTTTCCCTCCTTCTTCAGCTTCTTCGCACCGAGAAGAGCCATGTCCATGAGAGAAACATATTTGTCGGAGCGGCCCTTGTAGAGCTCATCGTGATCTGCGAGATACTGCTTGAAGGTGTCCTCGATCGGCTTCCGATAGTCGCCATCGCCGAACGTGACATTCTTCAGCTCTGTGAGATAGGTCGTGTGGCGGCAGTGGTCAGACCAGTATGTATCGAGCATACGGATCTCAGTTATTGTCGGATCCCGGTGCTCCTCATTTGCAAAATAGTTCTGGATGAATTTGAAGTCCTCAAATGTCATCGCCAGATTGAGCTTTGTGTAGAGCTCCATCAGCGGATCGTTCTTCATGTCCTTGAAGCCTTCCATCGTCTCGACGGAATCCGGCTCCTCATAATTTTCCTTCAAAGTCTCCGGCTTTGTCTCATCCGCCAGACGGGAATCGACCGGGTTGATTGTGTCCGCCTCGATCTTCTTCACGTCGTCATCCGTGACAGAGCCAATGATCATGTAGGTTGTCGCGGTGCGGACAGTCGGATCCTCACGCTCGTCAAGGAAGCGGATACACTGCTCTGCGGAGTCTGCCCTCTGGTCGAACTGTCCCGGAAGGTACTCGACGGAGAAAATCTTTGCGTTCTCCTGCTCCGGGAGCTTCTCCTGATAGACCGTATCCACCGGCGGCTCCGCGAAGACAGTCCGGCAGGCCTTCTTATAGACCGCATCGGAGACATTCTCGACGTCGTAACGATTGAAAACGCGGACATTTTCGCATCCCTGAATATTCAGGTAATGGCGGATCTCATGGCGAAGATCCTTCGCCTGGCCCGCGAACTGCGGTTTCTTTTCCACATAAACTCGTCTAACCATTTACTTGTATACCCCGCTTTTGATAGGTGTAAAGATTTAAAGTCGTCTTCATTATATCTGAAAATGAGAAACGTGCAAACCATATTCCCGGTTTTCCGCATTTTCCTGCCGTCAGCCCCAGAAACGGGCGAGTTCCTCCCCCGCGGTCCCGGCTGTGACATAGACGGCGTCGCTCCACTCCCGCGGAAAGAGCCGGCGGTTTGCAGGATCCGCGAACCGGCTGTCGAGCAGCACGATCACGCCGCGATCCGTCTGCGTGCGGATCACGCGGCCGGCCGCCTGCAGAACCTTGTTCATGCCAGGGTACCGGTATGCATAGTCGAAACCCGCAGGCTCCGCATTTTCCGCGGGATCTTCCTCCGGCGGATTGTCGTAGTAGCGCTTCAGAATCTCCCGCTCATTGCTTACCTGCGGAATTCCAGTTCCGACGACGACCGCACCGATCAGCTTCGTCCCTGCAAGATCGATCCCCTCTGAGAACATGCCGCCCATGACAGCGAACGCGACGAGGGACACCGCCGGATCCTCATAGAAGTTCTCCATGAAGATTTCCCGGTCCGTCTCGCTCATCCCGTACGACTGGCACACATAGTTCACGTCCGGAGAGTCGAATTCCTGCCTGTATACGCGGCAGACATCGCGCATCATCTTATATGACGGAAAGAAAATGAGATAATTCCCGCATTTTGCCCGCGCAGTCACGGAGATATAGCGGGCGATCCTCCGGTACATGTCCTTCCCTCTCGCCGTGTATTTCGTGCTGACATCGGTTCCGATCAGGATGCGCCTCCGGGTCCGATCAAATGGCGACGGCGCGTAGACGGCCGGGACATCATCCCCTGTCGTCAGCATCCGCCTGTAATAGGCCGCTGGAAGAAGCGTCGCAGAGAAAAATACGGCACTTCTCCCGTGCGCAAGCGCATTTCCGAGACGCCGCGCGGGATTCACGCAGAGCAGCTTCAGGAGAAGCTCGGAGGCCGGAAGCGCATCCCTCTTCGCTCCTCTCCCCTCTTCTCCCGCCGCTCCCGTCTCCGCATACGCAATGTACGTGTCGTCAAGGTAGTCTGCAACCGATACAAACGTTCTGACTTCAAAATAGAAATCGAGCAGTTTCTCCTTCAGCTCCGCATTCTCACTTTCCTTGTAGAAAGTCTGCATTTCCCCGCAGAGTCTCAGCATCGCCGCAAGAAGTCTGTCAAGGCTGCCGAAACCTTCCGCAGGTGCCATGCCTCCGAGCACATGAAATGGAATCCCCGCCGTGTTTCCGTCCGGATGCTCCGCGCAGTCATGCTTTACCTGAAGCAGGCATTGGTTGACGCGTGCAAGCGCTCTTGCGATCTTCGGAGCTCCATCCTTTGCAAGGCGCTTTGCCGCAAGCACATGCGTTTTCCGGAGCTCCGCGCTGTACATCTCCCGCCCGCGATCAACCAGGTTGTGGGCCTCGTCAATGAGAAAAATATAATCCCCCTTCACATCCTCGCCGAAAAACCGCCTAAGCTGTGCGTCCGGGTCAAAGACATAATTGTAGTCGCACAGAATCACATCACACCAGGAGGATACGTCAAGCTCCATCTCAAACGGACAGACGCGCCATTTTTCAGCCTGACGCATGATCACGCCGCTGTCCGCCACGCAGCTTCCGCCCGCATCCAAAAGTTCGAAGACGGCATCGTTTACGCGGTCAAAATGCCCCTTCGCGTACGGGCAGTCGTCCGGGTTGCAGCTCGGCTCAGAGAGCGGGCAGATCTTTTCCTTCGACAGAATACGGATGGCACGGATGTCAAGTCCTTTCCCGGTGAGAATTCCGAGTGCCTCCGCAGGTGCAGAGAGCGTCTCATTTTTCCCTGTCAGATAAAAAATGCGATCCCCCCTGCCCTGCCCCAATGCGCGAACCGCCGGAAACAGGCAGCTCATCGTCTTTCCAACTCCAGTCGGAGCCATGAGCATGAGATTCCCCGCATCCCGCAGGGTGGCGTAGACCGTCGCCGCAAGCCCCTTCTGTCCCGGGCGGTAAGGAAACGGGAAATTCAGGTTCGCCATCGACTCATCCCTCTCCTTTATGTGGCGAAGCTGCCAGGAGGCCCAGCGGTGATAGGCGCGCGCGACCTCAAGGAACCAGTCCTCAAGCTCCGCGAAGTTAAAATCCGTGCGAAAGCGCTTCACATCCTCGGTCTCGAGATTCACATATGTCATGCGCACGCCGACAGAGGCAAGTGACTTAGCGTCCGCGAGAATATATGCGTAGCACTTCGCCTGCGCCAGATGAATCGCGAATGGCTCCTCCAGCTCCTTCACATCGAGATACATACATTTGATCTCATCGACACAGACCGGCGCAAGTGACTTTGCCGCGCCTGTCTCCGACGGATTTCCGGCGCTCTTCCCGGTTTTTCCCGTCATCTTTCCGTCTGGCCCGACTCCCATGACGCCATCCGCTCTTCCCTCAATGCGGAGCACGAGATCCGGAAAATGCACATCCTTCTTCAGTGTGACCTCCGGTTCATAGAGTCCCTCTGCACGCTTCTGCAGCTTCCTGTGCAGACGCGCGCCGGCCATCGCGGCCTCGAAGCTCTGCGCGCCCTGCGTCCGGTTATCGAGATCGCCGCTCCTTAACACGAACTCCACCAGATGTCTCACGGAAATGCGGACAAGCGGCAGGTCATCCGCGCTCCCGCTCACATGCTTATCACTTGTATCCATCCCAAATCCCCCGATTCATGGCATCATTATACCAGACGGCTCCGATTCCGTAAAAAGCAGCTGCCAAGCATCTCCGGCCTGATATAAAAAAATGAGGCCGCCGCAGCTGCGGCAGCCTCATGAACAGACTGAAATACGTTTCATTTTCTTCCGGACGGATCCGGCTCACTTCATGCCGTGTCCCTCCGGAAGTCCCCGGTCTCACGCGACCTGGTACTTGGCGATCTGCTTCTCAAAATGTGCGACCTTCTCCGGCATGCGAACTGTAAGCACCCTTGTGAGGTCAAGGCTCAGGACGCCGAGAATGGACTTTGCGTCAATGATAAAGCGGTTATAAAAAATATCGACGTCACAGTCACAGCTCTCAGCAGCATGGACGAAATCAGCAACATCGTTCTGCTTAAGTCTGATCTTGTATTCTGTCATAACAATCACTCCTTCTTAATTAAAAGCCAGTGTCAGGACACTCCCTTTATCAGACCGGAACAGTCATCCGCGTTCCGTTTACGCGTCGTATCTCAATCTGATGCGCCCATTCTAAAGCCGGCCTGCCGCTCTGTCAATCGGGTTTGAAAAATTCAGCGTTTGCACGGAGTTAAAAAAGTTTAACATTGCATGTTTCAGTCATCATTTCATGTTTTAACCCATATTTAACGCATTTCTTGTGCAACATATCCTGTATATGTGAAACCGGTTTCATATATGTAGATTCGATTTTATCTGCCTTTGTATACAATAAATCCTCGAAGTCAGTCACTGATTTTTCCGGATGCCGCTTGCTCCACACCGGATCCTGCCGCGGGGCAGGCGGCATCTCATCCCCCTTTTCTTGTCTTTCCGCTCGATCCGATGTAAACTTATATACATATACTACCCTGTCGAAAGGAGGAAGACGGCCGTCCGCCGACACAAGTCACACATGACGACCGCCTGCATACACATGACTTATCGTGAAGCTTACGCCCGCCTCTCTGAAATCGGAGAGACACAGCTTCTCCGTTTCTATGACACGCTGGATGAGAAGGATCGCGCATCGCTCCTTGACCAGATCAGCCGGACTGACTTTTCTTACTTAAATGCATTTCACGAAAGAAACCGCGAGACAAAGCGCGGCGCCATCACGCCAATTCCCGCGATGACACTCTCTGAAATCCGGAAGCGCCGGATGGATTTCCGGAAGACCGGCTTCGACGCGATTCGCTCCGGGAAGCTCGCGGCCGTCCTCCTTGCCGGCGGCATGGGAACGCGTCTCGGCATCACGGGACCGAAGGGCGCCTTCAACATCGGCATCACAAGAGATGTGTTCATTTTCCAGAGGCTCATAGAGAACCTCCTGCGCGTCGTCGAGGCGGCCAACACCTGGATTCACCTCTTCATCATGACGAGTGAGCGGAACGACGCGGAGACGCGCGCCTTCCTTGCGGAGCATCGGTATTTCGGCTATGACAAGGATCATATCCATTTCTTCACGCAGTCGATGGCTCCGGCCGTCGACGAAAACGGCCATGTTCTCCTCGAGACTCCGTCCCGCATCGCGGTCTCCCCGAATGGAAACGGCGGATGGTTTCTCTCCATGGCAGATGCCGGATATGTCGATCTGCTCCATACGCTCGGCGTCACCTTTCTCAATGTCTTCGCCGTCGACAACGTCCTGCAAAGCATCGCAGATCCCACATTTCTCGGGGCCGTCATTGAGACAGGAAGCGCCTGCGGCTCCAAGGTCGTCCGCAAGGCAGATCCAGACGAGAAGGTCGGCGTCATGTGTCTTGAGGACGGAAAGCCGTCCGTCGTCGAATACATCGAGATGACCGATGCGATGCGTACCGAAAGGCGCGCAGACGGAAGCCTTGCCTACGGCTTCGGCGTCATCCTCAACTATATGTTCCGCGTCGCGGACCTCGAGAAAGTCATGCATGAGCAGATGCCCGTTCACTTCGCGCACAAAAAGATCCCGTATGTCGGCGAAGACGGGCAGACCATCCGGCCGGACATGGAAAATGGCTGGAAATTCGAATATTTCATACTCGACATGGTGCACGAACTGCCTGGCTGTCTTCCGTTCGAGGTAGAGCGGGAGCGCGAGTTTGCCCCGGTCAAGAACCGGGAAGGCACTGACTCCGTCGAGAGCGCGAGAAAGCTTCTTGCGCTGAACGGCATCGCGCTGTAAACACACGAAGAAAGGAATTTGCATCCGATCATGGAAGAAGACAAGAAAATTGCACTGCTCATCGACTCGGACAACGTCTCGTCCAAATATCTGAACGGAATTTTCGATGAGCTCTCTCAATACGGCACCATCACATACCGCCGGATCTATGGGGACTTCACAACATCCGCCAACGCCCGCTGGAGCCAGAAACTCCTCGAGAAATCGATCATTCCGGTCCAGCAGTTCTCGAACACAACCGGAAAGAACGCGACCGACTCTGCGCTCATCATCGACGCGATGGACCTTCTCTACACCGCCAACGTCGACGGCTTCTGCATCGTGAGCTCAGACAGTGATTTCACCCGTCTCGCCTCGCGACTCCGCGAATCCGGCAAGATGGTCATCGGCATGGGAGAAAAAAAGACGCCGGACTCCTTCCGCGCGGCCTGTACGGTCTTTACAGAGCTTGAGAACCTCCTCGAAAATGAGGAGGCTACAAGTTCAATGACCAAGGACGCGATCGAGTCCGACATCATCAACATCATCACGAAGAATGACAACAACGGCAGAACGACAGGCCCCGGCGAGATCGGCAGCCGCCTGCAGAGCAAATACCCGGATTTCGATATCCGCACATTCGGCTACAGCCAGCTCTCCAAATTTCTCGCGGACATGGACGGCATCGTCGTCGAGAAAGGAAAAAACAACGTCATCACGGTCAGCCTCAAGGAAGGCAAATCCGAGGATGACGAGCTGATCAACGATATCCGGAGCATCGTCAGAGAACACGGCAAGAAGGGGATCGCGCTCTCGACCCTCGGCCAGGAGATCCGCCGCAAGCACAAAAACTTCAATGTTAAGCTCTACGGCTACTCACAGCTCTACAAATTCATCGACTCACTGCGCGGCCTCCGCATCACTGGTCAGTCGACGAATCGCCGCGTCATGACCGAGTGACGTAACTGCTCAGCGTCCCGGGTTGTGCATGCAGAGCTTATCCGACCCTCAGAAAACTGATGAATCCGCCCGGATTTCATCAGTTTCCTGAGGGTCGCTGCGTGATTAAACAATCTGCAGGATGTAAAACTTCAGATAATCTGACTCGGCCGCCGTCCAGAGGATCGGATGATCCGGCGCCTGTGCGCGCGCCTCGACCTGGCGAACTCTGACGTGTGCCTCCCTCGCGGACTGCCTCAGCATCTGCTCAAACAATTCTCTCGTCATAAAATGAGAGCAGCTGCAGGTCGCAAGGAACCCGCCTTTTTTTACAAGCTTCATGCCGGCCGTATTGATCTCGCGGTATCCTTTCGCCGCGTTCCTCACACTGGCTCTCGCCTTCGCAAATGCGGGCGGATCAAGAATTACGACATCGTAGGTCTTTCCTGCCGCGACCAGCTCAGGAAGCAGCTCAAGCACATCAGCCACAAGGTACTCGACGCGCGGAGAACCTCCTTCCGGAGTTGCAATCGTTCCGTCCGCACCGGCGACTGCGCCGCTAAAGCGGCCTCCCCCGATGTCAGACGGAGCATTAAAGCCATTCAGCTCTGCATTTTTCACAGCCATATCAATCGCGCTCTGCGAAGCGTCGACAGATGTCACATGGCTTGCTCCCGCAAGAGCCGCGTTCAGCCCGAAGGATCCCGTGTGGGTAAAACAGTCGAGCACGTCGGCCCCTCTGCAAAGGCGCTGAATAGCCTTCCGGTTGTATTTCTGGTCGAGGAAGAAACCAGTCTTCTGACCGTCCTTCACGTCGACAATGTACTTCACACCGTTCTCTGTGATCCGGACATTGGTGTCAAACTCCGGTCCTATAAAGCCCTTCTTCCGCTCCATGCCCTCCTTGAGACGCTCCTTCGCATCACTCCGCTCATAGACGCCGCGAATCCGTATCCCGTCCTCCGCGAGCACTTCCTTCAGGATGTCGACGATCTCTTCCTTCCTCCTGTCCATGCCAAGGGCCAGTGACTCGACGACAAGAACATCCTCATACTTGTCGATCGTAATCCCCGGGAGGTCATCTGCCTCTCCGAAGATCACGCGGCAGGACGAGATGTCCGTGACCTTCTTCCGATATTCCCACGCGGCGCGGATTCTTTTCCTGAAGAACTCCGCATCGATCGCCTCGTCGGCGTCTCTCGTCAGCATCCGCACGCGGATCTTTGAATTTCTGTTGATAAATCCTGTACCAAGCGGATATCCGTCAAAATCGGTCACACGGACCAGGTCTCCGTTCAGGTAAAAGCCCTTCACTTCCGCGATCTCATTGTCGAATACCCAGGCACCGCCCGACTTAAGCAGCCGTCCGCCGCCCCTCTTTAAAATTACATCTGCGCGCTGTTCCATCTCATCTCCGTCTCTCAGGCAGCACGTGCCTGTTTTTTTGGTGAATATATACAAAAAATTGCAAGATTTTATTCGTTGTTCGTAAATAATCGACGAATTTCCGCCTCTCCATTTACTTTCAAATATCCTATTGATATAATAGGCTTTGTGCTTAATTGCACAGACTTTTTCCAAGTCGGTTTTATCCGGCGGAGGACAGCTGCCACCCCTCATAGACAGCTGTCCTTTTTATTTTGCCCGTTCAAAGGCGCGTGCCGTCCACGCAGATCCATTCTCTTCCGCTCTTTGTGTGAACCTGAATATTTCCAAAGCCCGCATTCCTGAACAGCTCCACGAACTTCTCCCTCGTCGGATTGAACAGATGATACATCGCGACATTTTCCCGCTCGCGATCGCTCATCGCAGGGTTGTCATATGTCTCCGCAACCAGCAGAAAATGGCCGTTCTTCTTCAGGACACGGCAGACTTCCTTCAGGTTTTCGGCCGGGTTCGGCCAGAAGTAAAAGCTCTCAACCGTGATGATCTTGTCGAAGGTCTCATCACCAAACGGAAGCGCCTCGACGGACCCCTCCCTGACAGTCATTTTTCCCTTCCTGATCCACTCCCGGTTCAGCGCTGATGACTTTTTAACGGAAATATCGGAATAGTCGATGCCGTCGAGATGACCTTCTGTGATCTGATTTGCAATGCGGCTAAGCGTCATGCCGCCGCCGCACCCGATGTCGAGCAGGCGATCTTCCGGCTTTATGGCAAGGAACGCAAGTGCCCAGCCGGTCATCTCATAGTGGCTCTCATTCATGCGGTCAAGCATTTTCGCTCCCGCATCTCCCTCCGGCCGTCTCGGATTGCCCGGGTCCGGCGTGCGGGTTTCTTCATTTTCAGACATATATCCTCTCTTTTCTAAGGCGCGTCACATATCGGCGACCGTAAAGCCCTTACTCCTGATACTGTTCTCGACGGCACTTAAGGACCCCGCGTGCAGAATGATGATCGGTTTTCCGACATTTCTGTCAAATGAGGTGTAGATATAGTCGACATTGACATTACTCGTCCGAAGCGCCTTCAGAAGCTTATTGAGGCCGCCGTTCGTGTCCTCGACATACGCGCCGATGACGACATCGGTCCGGCACAGATAGCCGGCGCGCTTGAATGCCTCGACGGCCACATCCGTCTTGTCGACAATCATACGAACAATGCCGTACTCGGCGCTGTCATTTGTCACCAGCGATACGATATTCACCTCGGCATCATCGAGCACCTGCGTCACCTTCTGCATCGCGCCCTTTGTGTTCTCAGCAAAAATAGCAATCTGTCTAAGCATTTATCCCTCCACAATCAGATATGTACCGTCCGGAAGCGGGAATACCTCAGCCTGGTCCTCAACCTCATCATCCGTCATCCCCGTCACATCCATTCCCGACTCATCCAGAAATTTTCGGACAGCCTTCAGAGACGGCAGAACCTGCGCCATGCAGTCCTCCAGAAACGCCTCCGCCTCTTCGCGGGAATTCGCGACAGGCTCGTCAAACATCTGGTCCTGATGGGCCAGAAAATAATCCAGGCACTCCTCGGTATAATCCATGATCATTCCTCCAGTAAAAAATATAGGCATTAAAACAACTCATTTGATCATTTACAGAATATCTCTGAAAGCATCTTTCAGCGTCGCAACCACACTGTCTGTCGTTCCGTAGCAGAAATCCCGGATCTCCTTCGGTGCACTCATCATCGCGTAGCTGAATCCGACATCGTTCAGCATGGCCTCGTCGTTGTAGTTGTCGCCGAAGGCCATGACTTCATCCTTTCCGATCCCGTATTCATTCATATACCAGGTGATCGCGCTTCCCTTGGTGACCCCTTTCGGCGAAAAGTCGACCCAGCCGTTTCCGCTGTAGACAACTGTAAAGAGGTCTCCGAACAGGCGGTCCCAGTAGGTCACCTCCTGCAGGGCGTGCTTCTCATCGGGGCACCAGCCGGATATCTTGAAGTACGGCTCTGGAATGTCGTGAATGGTCGGCACAAATGTGACATGGTTGTGAACCACGTCCCGGCAGAAGTTCCCGAATGTCCCGGATGTGGCATAGACATAACTCGTGTCCACCCCTGAGACAAGAACCTCATATTCCTTCTTGTCGTCAAATGCCGAGAGAAGGTCAATTGCCGCATCCTCCGGCATAATCTCCTGATGGACAAGCTTTCCGTCGTGGAAGACGAGACAACCATTCTCGCACAGGTAATCGATTTCATCCCTGACCGGTCTGAACATGTATTGCAGGTTCGCGTGCTGCCGTCCGCTCGCCGCCATGAACTGTATGCCGTGTTCCCGGAACTTCCGGATCATCCGGAACATTTCCTCCGGAACTCCGTCGCCATAATGCGGAATCAGCGTCCCGTCCATGTCGCTTGCTATTACTTTGATCATGTATCCCCCATCCTGGCGCGCCGGAAAGGCCGCGCTCCTCTTCTCATCTCCAGGTCTCGTTCACGAGAGCCGGTATCTCGTCCGGCCTCTCAATAATCCGCTCGGCCCCGTTCTCCTCGAGCTCCTTCCTGTCGCGATAGCCCCAGAGAACGCCGATCGTGTGCATGCCCGCGTTGCGACCCGTCTTCATATCTGTCCACGTATCTCCGAAATACAGGCACTCAGACGGACTTGCGCCGAGCATCTCCGCCGTGCGAAGAGCGCCCGTCGGGTCCGGCTTGATCGGGACACCGTTTCCCTGCCCCTGCACGTGATCAAAGAGATCGCCGTACTGAGCGTGAACGGTCATCTGCGCCGAATCATCCGGCTTATTGGAGACGACGGCAATCCGGATTCCCTTTTCCTTCAGCGCGCGGAGCGTCTGCTCCATGCCCGCATATGGATGAACATGGTAGTTCGGCTTCTCTGCCAGAAACTTTCTGTTCAGAATATACCCGGCATTGAGATTGTCCTCCGTGTCTCCTCCCACCTTCTTCAGGCATCTTCTCACCAGATTGTCGGACCCGTCTCCACAGTAATAGCGGTAGTCATCTACCGGCTGCGCCGGAAAGCCGAGCTCCCCAAGCATCCGGTTGCCCGCGAGCGCGATCGCGTCCAGAGTATACAGAATCGTTCCATCAAGATCAAATATACATGCACGAATCATGGTTCCATGTCCTTCCTGCTGCTCAAAATTACGTGTAAATATACCGCATCGGGATGCTGTCAGTCCCTGCAGGCATTGCTTATTGCTTCTTCGGAAGCTTAAAAGAGGATTTCAGTGTGACAATACGGTTGAATACCGGCGCCCCCTCCTTTGAGTCCTTGTAATCGACGCAGTAGTAGCCGTCGCGGACGAACTGGAAGGAATCATACGCTTTTGCGTCCTTCAGCGCCGGCTCCAGCATTGCGTTGTCAATGATCTCGACAGAATTCGGGTTCAGGTTGAGCGACCCGTCCTCGTTGTAGACACTCTTCTCCGGATCGATCAGCTGGTTGTAGAGGCGGACGGTCGCGCGGAAGGACTCCTTCGCCGGAACCCAGTGGATGGTTCCCTTGACCTTGCGTCCTGTAAAGCCTGTGCCGGCCTTTGTCTCCGGATCATAGGTGACATGGACAGCCGTCACATGCCCGTTCTCATCCTTGTCGCAGCCGACGCACTTCACAAAATAGGCGTGCATGAGGCGTACCTCATTTCCCGGATACAGCCGCTTGTACTTCGGCACCGGGTTCTCCATGAAGTCGTCCTCGTTGATATAAAGCTCGCGCTCAAACGGGATCTGCCTCTTTCCGAGCCCGGGGTTCTCGAGGTTGTTGTCCGCGTCAAGCATCTCTGTCTGTCCCTCCGGGTAATTGTCGATGATGAGCTTCAACGGATGAAGAACGGCCATCATGCGCGGGCGCTTCATTTTCAGGTCTTCACGGATGCAATACTCGAGCATGGCCGGGTCGGAGACAGAGTTGGCCTTGGAGATGCCGGAGAGCTCGACGAACATCCTGATCGACTCCGGTGTATAGCCGCGGCGGCGGAGGCCCGCAATGCTGACAAGGCGCGGATCATCCCAGCCATCCACAACGCCGTCCTGGACGAGCTTCTTGATGTAGCGCTTGCCCGTCACAACGTTGTTCAGGTACATTTTCGCAAATTCGATCTGCCGCGGCGGGTTCTCCCAGTCCGTGTTCTCAACAACCCAGTTGTACAAAGGACGGTGATCCTCGAACTCAAGCGTGCAGAGCGAGTGCGTGATGCCCTCGATCGCATCCTCGATCGGGTGCGCAAAATCATACATCGGGTAAATGCACCATTTATCGCCCGTGTTCTGATGGGTCAGATGAGCGATCCGGTAAATGACAGGATCGCGCATATTGATGTTGGACGAGGCCATATCGATCTTCGCGCGGAGAACCTTCTCACCGTCGGCAAACTTTCCGTCCTTCATTTCCGTGAAGAGCGTGAGGTTCTCTTCGACACTGCGTTTTCTGCCCGGATCCTCGCGTCCCGGCTCCGTCAGCGTCCCGCGGTACGCGCGGATATCATCTGCAGAGAGGTCCGACACATAGGCGAGCCCCTTCTTAATAAGAAGAACGGCCTTCTCATACATGGTATCGAAATAGTTGGATGCGAACAGCACCGGGCCGTCGTGCTTTGCACCGAGCCAGGCGACATCGCGCTCGATCGACTCGACAAATTCATTCTTTTCTTTTGTCGGGTTTGTATCATCGAAACGGAGATGGAACTTTCCGCCGTATTCCTTTGCAATACCGTAATTCAAGAGAATCGACTTCGCGTGGCCGATATGAAGATAGCCGTTCGGCTCCGGGGGAAATCTGGTGCAGACTTCCTTGTACCTGCCCTCCGCGAGATCCTTGTCAATCATTTCCTCAATAAAATTCCGGGAAACCGGTGCGGTCTTCTCTTCCTCAGAGGCCGCGGACCGACTGTTCGTTTCTCCCATTGTTATCTCCTCCTAACACTTACTCCGCTTAATCTTAGCATAAGAAAACGCGTTTGGGTAGATTTTCTCAGGGGAGTATGGTATGATATTGCGTAAACAAATTGTAACAATTTCCGCCGTAAGGTGCATTTCGTGCCGCCGGCAGAATAAAGGAGTGGATTATATGCCTGTTGTGGTCACACATATTCTGAACTCGATTGAAAATGTGCCGCAGTACTGCCTGGATTTTTTCAACAAGCATCAGCTGTACACAATCATCGGGCTCGTTATTTTCCTCATTGTTCTTCTGTTTACAAATAAAGTGACGCATATTCTGCGGGAGCTGATTGTTCTCCTGGCTGTCGTCGCCGGAGTCGTCGGATACTTCACGAAGACGTACGAGCAGATGTGGGTATCGGTCTTTGTCATCCTGATCATCGGTATCTTCCGGTTTCTGCGCTATCTGATCGTGACCGTCCGACAGAACAGAATCGATGCGAAGATCAACGAGCGCGCTCTCGCCAAAGCCGCGAAGCGCCGCGGCTCCTGGGAAGAGAAGAAGGGTTATAGCGGTGACGCAAAGCCGGAGGATCCGGACGAGATTCCCTCGGAGATGACAGACGATGAGGTGGATGACGTCGTTGAAAATGAGACCCGCGACCGCGAGGGTGCGAACATCGATACATCTTCAAAGGCTGCGGACGATTCCGAAAATGCAGACAAGCCCGACGAAGAGGAGTATCTCTCAAGGGCCGCTGCCGAGAGAGCTCTCAGCGAGCTTAAGGATCTGAAGACTCTCGGCATCCTGACCGGGGAAGAATACGGAAGAAAGAAAAGCGAGATCTACTCGAGACTCGGATAAAGGAAGAAGAAAGCGAGGGGGCTGTGATTCACAGTCCCCTCGCTCTCTGTCTGTGAGGCGTACGCCGGTGCTTCTGCGATGTCCTCAGGCGATCTGCCACTTCAGTTCAACCAATACCACCAGCTGCCGGCATGGCTGGTGGTGTCCCCTCCGGTACATCCGCATTTTCATTTTTATCATTTCCATCCGCATTATTTTTGTCCGTGTCATCATCCTTCCCGTTCGTTCCGTTGTCGTCGTCTCCAGACTGTTCCGTTCTTCCGCCGAATCCGAATGTCCCGTTTTTACCGGACGAGTTCTCTGCGCTGCTGTCGGTACGATTTCCACCGAAGAGATTGTCCCACCAGTGCGCCGGCTTCGTATGCAGCGTACATTTCCCGAGGCCGGTCGGCATGACGTACGCCTCATCTTCCGTCCCTTCCGTTCCCTGTTTCAGGTAGACACGTTCTTCTGTCGACGGGCAGTACTGCGTCGCGATCTGCCCGGATGCCGTGCAGATGCTGACTTTTTCATGGATATCACAGTCCTCTGTCGGCTCTGTTCCCGGCGCAAAATACTCCGTCCGCGTCATATCGCCCTGCAAAGTATCATCGCAGACGCCGTCGACCGCAAGTTTTCCTGACTTTATACAGATGTCCGCGCTGTCCATATTGTCCGCGTCATCAAGCGTCGACTCACCGAGCGATGCATGAATCTGCTCCATCACAGCCCGCCACAGGCTGTGCGTGTAGGCACTGCTCTCCTGAGGCGAGTGGTCATCGTAGCCGCCCCAGACTCCGCAGGTATAGTAAGAGGAGAAACCGATGAACCACGCGTCCGTAACATTAGACGTCGTTCCCGACTTTCCTGCCAGTTCCTGTCCGTCAAAGGCGGCATCCGTTCCGGTTCCGTCCGTCATGACGCTCTCCATCGCCGATGTCAGGAGCTTCGCCGTGGATTCCCTGACAGCGCGGGTCTCATCCACGTCGTGCTCAAGAATCGTATTGCCGTCGTGATCAACGACCTTTGTGTAATAGTACGGTTTGATATACTCCCCGCCGCGGCTCAGTGCACTGTAGGCCGCCGTCATCTCAAGGTTGGTCACACCTCCCGACGTGCCGCCGAGTGCGAGTGCCTCGACCTTGTCCGCATCCGTGAGCGTGTCGATGCCGAATTTCTTCAGCATGTCCCACACCGAATCGATGCCGGCCTGCTGAAAGACCTTCAGGGCGATAATATTTCTCGACTCCGCGATCGCGTCCCGCACCGTCGTCTCGCCCTTATAGAGGCCATCGGAATTGACGACGGCTGTCCCGTCCGAGTAGGCGTAGGGCGCGTCATCAAAGGTCGTCGCCAGTGTAATATCTCCGGCATCGAGCGCAGCCGCATACTCCCCGGGCACCTTAATTGTAGAACCCGGCTGTCTCGTCTCCGTCGTCGCGCGGTTGTAGACGAGGCTCGCCGTCTTCTCTCCGCGCCCGCCGATCAACGCCTTGACAGCTCCTGTCTCATTGTCGATCAAAACCATCGAGGACTGTGCATCATTGATATAATACTCATCATCGTTGATGACAGAATCCGCCGTCTGCTGAAGAAGGCTGCTCTCCGTCGAATAAATCGTGAGGCCTCCCTTGTAAATCTGGTTCCATGCCTCTGCCTCCGTGCATCCCGTCGACGACTCGAGATCATCGATCAGCTCGTAGATCAGCGCGTCCTGAAAATAGTCCATGACCTGTGCGGAATCCACGACCCCGCCTATGCTCTGGATCTCCGAGTAGACGTCCTCGGCACCCGCAGCATTATACGCATCCGTTGTAATGTAGCCCTGATCGAGCATGTCCTTCAGAACAATCAGCCGCCGCTTTGCATTTTTCTCAGGGTTCTTCAGCGGATTATAGGCAGTCGGGTTCTTGGTAATCGCCGCGAGGCACGCGCACTCCGCGAGATCAAGCTGTGACACGTCCTTGCCGAAATAATATTTCGCCGCTGTCTCGACGCCCCAGTTTCCGCCCCCGAGATTGATCGTGTTCAGATAATTTTCGAGGATCCAGTCCTTGTCGACCGTATTCTCGAGCCGGATCGCGAGGTACTGCTCCTGGATCTTCCGCTCCAGCTTGTCGAGAAATGTCTTCTCATCTGTCCAGTCCGTGAAGACATTGTTTTTCAGCAGCTGCTGCGTAATCGTGCTCGCGCCCTGTGAGAAATCGCCCGTCGTGACTCCCTTGACAAAGGCCCTCGCAATTCCATAGAGGTCAACGCCGTGATGCTTATAGAACCGGCTGTCCTCCACCGCGATAAATGCGTGCTCGAGGTCGTCCGGGACCTGATCGAGACTGACATAGACGCGGTTCGAGGACTCTCCGGAGAGCGTAAGCACGACATTTTTGCTGTCGTCGAGAACGGTTGAACGGTAATTCTGCGGTCTCGCATCAAGTGCCGAAATATCCGGCGCCTTCATCACACAATAGATAAGAAATGAAACGCCTGCCAGAAGAAAAATAAGAAGAAAAATCCCCAGTGCCTTCAGAAACGGGTGCCGCTTCTTTCTCTTTTCATTTTTCGTCACTTTTTTCTTTTTTTCTCTTTTTCCGTCCATAGGTCTCCTTTCTGCCTGCGGATCCGGGATGCCAGGAACAGCTGCCTGAGATTTATATCATTATACCACAGGAGGGCGCGCCGCAATATGCGGCGCGCCCTCCTGACACAGACAATATGCAAAACAGGATAGGCCGCCCGAAGCTCACCCTGCTTTTCCGACATTCCGCGTGGCGACGACGTCCACCCCGGTCCCACACACATCATGGATCACGACATCGCCGATCCGGACCGGTGCGCTGACGCTCGTGCGATTGATTTCCCGCATACAGTCAAAGATCCGGTTCTTCGGGATATTTCCCCTGGTCTTGACAGACAGACGTTCCCGGTCGCCGCCGGTCACGACAACCGTAGAAGTGACCGTCCGCTCAGGATGCGTCACCTCCCTGCGCGCGTATTTGTCTCCGACCGCGCAGCTGTTGCCCGTCACACGTCTTATCGTTTCTCCCTCGAATTCCACTGTAATCTGGCAGCCCATCGGGCAGCCGATACAAGTCAGATTTCGCGTCTCCATAGTTTCCTCCATTTCCGCCCCGCTGCGGACGCACCCGGAACCGGGCTCATTTTTCTTTTCCCGCGCCGCTTCGGATGTGTCCGGCGCCGGCCATCGTTATTCGCTCTCAATCTTCACAGTAATTGTCTTCAGATCCGGCACCGCAAGGAGGTGCTTCTTCTGCAGGATAACCTGCTCCATCTCGCCGGGCGCCATGATCTTCTTCTGTCTGTGGAGAATGCGCTCATCGTTCAGATAGACGCTGACGAAAGCCTTCTTGTAGACGGCCCCCACGCGAAAGCGGACGGTCAGTAAATCATCCATTCTGCCCGTGTTGACCGTGCACGGAACGGTGTAGCGCACGCCGCTCTCAGCAAGCAGCGGGACATCCGTTCCCTCGGCCGGGGGAACGCTGCCCTTCACATATTTCGCCGCGCACGCGCCGGCCCGCCCCGCCTCCTCCGAGACGTAGTCCACGAGATCGTGAACATGAAGAACGTTGCCGCAGGCGAAGACGCCGGGGACATTGGTCTCGAGCATATCATTGACCTGCGGTCCCTTCGTGACGGGGCTGAGTGCAACGCCCATGCCGCGGGACAGTTCATTTTCCGGGATAAGACCGGTCGAAAGGAGAAGCGTGTCGCACCGATAGCGCTCTTCCGTTCCCGGAATTGGCTTCATGTTCGCATCGACTGCTGCGATCGTGACTGCCGAGACGCGTTCCTTTCCCTCAATATTGACGACGGTGTGGGACAGCTTCAGCGGAATACCGAAATCATCGAGGCACTGCACGATATTCCGCTTGAGGCCTCCCGAATACGGCATAATCTCCGCGACAACCTTCACGTCTGCACCCTCAAGCGTCATGCGGCGCGCCATGATGAGGCCGATATCTCCTGATCCGAGAATGACGACCTCGCGGCCCGGCATATAGCCCTCGATATTCACGAGCCTCTGGGCTGTTCCTGCGCTGTAGATGCCCGCCGGCCGGAATCCCGGAATATTCAGGGCACCGCGCGGGCGCTCCCGGCAACCCATCGCCAGAATAATGGCTCCCGCGCGAACCTTAAACATGCCGTCCGTCCGGTTCATTGCCGTCACAACCCGGTCCTTTGAGATACTGAGAACCATTGTATCCAGCTTATACGGAATGTGAAGATCGAGAACCTGACGGATGAACCGGTCCGCGTATTCCGGCCCGGTCAGCTCCTCGTGAAAGGTGTGCAGGCCGAACCCGTTATGAATGCACTGGTTCAGGATGCCTCCCAGCTCGGAGTCGCGCTCAAGGATCAGGATGCTCCCGGCTCCGTTTTTTCTGGCGGCAACTGCCGCTGCCAGTCCGGCAGGTCCTCCGCCGATAATCACGATATCAACACTTATCCCGCATTCTTCCTGCTTCACTGTCGCAGATCCGTTCATTGTTCATCCTCCTTCGTGCGTCCCATGACAAGCTTCGATTCCCCGCCGCACTTCGTGAGCTGCTCATACGGGATTCCAAGCTCTCTGTGCAGAATCTCCATGACTCTCGGCGAGCAGAAGCCGGCCTGACAGCGTCCCATGCCGGCCCTCGTGCGCCGCTTGATTCCGTCGAGCGAACGGGCGCCGAGCGGTCTCCGGATCGCATCGAGAATCTCTCCCTCCGTCACGGATTCGCAGCGGCAGATGATTCTTCCGTACGCCGGCTCGCGGCGGATCAGCTCATTTCTCTCTTCAAATGAAAGATCCGCCGGATGAAGAATTCCTCTTCTCTTCCTGATCCAGTTCTCCTTCTCCCCGGCGCCAAGCATGTCCCGGACCAGATTTCCGATGTACTCTCCGATGGCAGGACTCGATGAGAGCCCCGGCGACTCAATGCCCGCGCAGTCGACAAAGCCAGGGGCATCCTCCGGCTCGCCGAGGATAAATTCATGGCCGTCCTCGTGCGCCCTGAGCCCGGCAAATGACGTGATCACCTCGCGCATCGGGATGTTCTTCACACGCTGCCCGGCCTTCCGGATGACGTTCTGCAGCCCCTCTGCCGTCGTATTCGTGCCCTCGCGGTCATCAATGTCCTCAGCCGTCGGGCCGATGAGAAGGTTCCCGTGGACGGTCGGCGTGACGAGAACGCCCTTGCCGAGCTTTGTCGGCTGCGGAAAGATCGTACATCTGACGAGGTTTCCGGCGGACTTGTCGAGAAGGCAGTAGTCTCCTCTCCTCGGCGTGATGTGGATAGTCCTTGCGCTCACCATGTTGTGGAATTTGTCTGCATAGACGCCCGCCGCATTGACAACGCAGCGCGTCCGGTAGACACCGTTCCCCGTCCTGATCAGGAAAATACCATTTTCCTTCCGGATATCCTCGGCCTCCGTATTAAAATGAAAATCGACTCCGTTCACATACGCCTGCTCCGCCATCGCAATCGTCAGAATAAACGGACAGATAATGCCGCTGGTCGGCGCATAGAGCGCGGCAACCGTGCTGTCGGAGAGGTTCGGCTCCATCGCGAGCGCCTCCTCCCGGTCCAGAATCCGAAGTCCCGGCACATGGTTTGCGATCCCGCGGTCATACAGCGTCCTGAGTCCGTCCCTCTCCGCCGGATCGACGCAGACAACCATCGCACCGTTGCGGCGGAACGGAATATCGAGGTCGCGCGTGAGTTCATCCATCATCGCGTTGCCCCGGACATTCATTTTCGCCATCAGGCTTCCTTCCTTCGCGTCAAACCCGGCATGAATAATCGCGCTGTTGGCCTTTGATGTCCCGCTGCATACGTCCTCTCCCTTCTCAATCACGCAGACATTCAATCTGTATTTCGAGAGCTCCCGCGCGACAGCTGAGCCCGTGACGCCTCCGCCTATAATGACCACATCATACATCTGCAATTCCTCCTGTTCTTCAGCCGAGTCCCTGCGGATTGCTCCATACCCGTAACTTTATAGTAAAAAAGCCAGGCCGACCAGGGCACCTCTCCGGCACCCTGCCGCCTGACTCCATTTCTCCCGGCTGACCTTATTCATATATGTTTTCTATGCTGCTCAGGAGCAGCCGCCCTTTGCCCATCCGCGGGTCGATCCGACCGCCTGATGCCAGCCAGCAAGCTCCCGCGCCCGCGACTCATCGTCCATCATCGGCATGAATTCTCTGTCGATCGACCAGTTCCGGACGACGTCCTCTTTGCTCTTCCAGAAGCCCACCGCAAGCCCCGCCAGATAAGACGCGCCCATCGCCGTCGTCTCCACACACTCCGGTCGCCTGACCGGCGTGTTGATGATATCCGACTGGAACTGCATCAGGAAATTGTTGCGGCACGCGCCGCCGTCAACCTTGAGCGCCGACATATGAATTCCCGAATCAAGTTCCATCGCGCGCAGGACATCACTGGTCTGGAACGCGAGTGACTCGAGCGTCGCGCGGATGATATGGTACTTGTTCACGCCGCGCGTCAGTCCCGTAATCGCGCCGCGCGCATACGGATCCCAGTACGGAGCACCGAGTCCCGTAAATGCGGGAACCACATAACATCCATTCGTGTTCTCCACTCTTGTCGCGAAATACTCCGAATCCGGCGACGAGTCGATCAGCCGCAGCTCATCGCGCAGCCACTGAATCGCGGCACCTGCGACGTAGACAGAGCCCTCGAGTGCGTACTCAACCTTCCCGTCGAGCCCCCATGCAATCGTTGTCAGAAGACCATTTTCGGAAAAGACTGGTTTCTCGCCGACGTTCATCAGCATGAAACATCCCGTCCCGTATGTGTTCTTCGCCTCTCCCGGATGAAAGCAGGTCTGTCCGAAGAGAGCCGCCTGCTGGTCTCCCGCCGCTCCCGCGATGAGAACCGGACCGCCGAAGAATTCCGGGTCCGCCTCGCCATAGATGCAGCTCGACGGCTTCGCCTCCGGCAGAATGCTCATCGGAATATCGAGAATCCGGCACAACTCCTCGTCCCACTCGAGCGTATTGATGTTAAAGAGCAATGTCCGGGATGCGTTCGAATAATCCGTCACATGGACGCGGCCCTTTGTCAGCTTGTAAATGAGCCAGCTGTCAACGGTTCCGAAAGCCAGCTCACCTCTTCCCGCGAGCTCCCGCGCACCCTCGATGTGATCGAGCATCCATCGGATCTTCGTCCCGGAAAAATAAGGATCCAGCACAAGCCCTGTCTTCTTCCGGAAAGTATCGACTGCGTCCGGCATATTCACCTTCAGGTTCTCCGTGAAATCAGCCGTCCGGCGGCACTGCCACACGATGGCGTGACCGATCGGCTGCCCGGTCTTCCTGTCCCAGAGAACCGTCGTCTCGCGCTGATTGGTGATACCGATCGCCGCAATGTCCTCATACTTTGCCTCAATATTCGTCATCGCCTGCCGAGCGACATTCAGCTGTGTCTGCCAGATTTCATTTGCGTCGTGCTCAACCCAGCCAGGGTGCGGAAAATACTGTGTAAATTCCTTCTGCGCCATACTGCAGATATGTCCCTGCTGGTCAAACAGAATACATCTGCTGCTGGTTGTCCCGGCATCAAGTGCCATCACATACTTTGCCATGCGCTCTCTCCTTTCATCCTTCCGCCGCTCACATGAACCACACGTTCTCACTCGTCGTCGAGATTGCGGACGCGCCGCTCTTCAAGGCATTCAGCGTGTCCTCCCTGTCCTTGATCAGCCCGCCGCAGATGACGGGAAGACGCGCCGTGTCGCAGATCTGACGGATCATCTTCGGTGCGAGGATTCCCGGAAGAATCTCAATCAGATCCGGCCTCGCGCTCCCGTGAAATGAAATTTTCCCAACCGTCTCAAGTGCCATGCTGTCAAGAATGAAGTACCGGCAGATTGTGCCGAGGCCCAGCTCATTCGCGTGCGCGATGAGACTGCTCTTCGTCGTGATGATTCCGTCGGCCCTCGTATATTGCCTGATGAAATCCGTGGCCGCATCCCTCGTGGAAAGGCCCGCAATCAGATCGAGATGGACGACCGCCGTTTTTCCGGCCTCCTTGATCCGCTCCACGATGTCCGCTATTGAACACACATCGCCGTACAGGGCGAAAACGACACCCACATCGGACTTCAGGCAGTGCTCAAGTCCCGCTTCATTCTTGACCGCCGCGATCACCGGTGAAGCCTCGATCGCCTCGATAAATTCTCTCTTCATTTCCCTCACCATGACACACAAAAAGACAGGGAGCATAACAGAAGGAGGAACCGCTCCCTCCTGTCCGCCGCATTCTCCCTGTCTCCATGCGTAATTATCGATTACCTGTATTCTATCATGTCCGTATGTATCCTGCAACATTTCATTCCGGATCTCCCGCGCATTTTAGTGATTGCGATCCGGACGGAATCGGAAGCTGCTTCTCAAACCGGAATATCGGATTTCAGCCGCTCATCTGGTATTTTGCGCATAAAAATCCGGAGGTCCTCCGCTTCCCGCGGTCAGGGCCTCCGGCTCTGTCAGCTACTTCCGGGACTCGGACCCGGGACCTCCTCACTACCAATGAGGTGCGCTACCACCTGTGCCAAAGTAGCATTTACCTGCGTCTGAAGAATTACGGCAGTGACATCAGACGCAAGTAACAGTATATAGAATCCGGTTCTCTTTTGCAAGCGCTTTTTCAAAAAAGCCTGCGGATTTCCGCCTCTGCCGCGTGGACATTGCCCTGCACCATGTCGGGCTTTCCGCCGCCCCGCGCCTGGAATGCGTCCGTCATCCGCTTCATCGCCTCGCGGCTGTCCCGAGTCCGGCTGCCAATCACAAAGCTGTACCCGTCTGTATCGTTCCCTGCGAAAATGCCACAGAAGCCGCTGTGGTCTTTCGCAAGGGACGTGACAGCAAGTCGCACAGCCTTTTTATCCGCCTCTCCAGTAAACAGCAGGACATTCTCCGCATCGATCGGCAGGGCGCGGATCTTCGCCTCGAGAAGTCCGGCCGACATGTCCCTCATTTCCGCGCGAAGCTGCCGGATCTCGTCCTTCATTTTCCGGAGCTGCGGGCAGATATTGTCCGCAGAGGTTGTGAGGAAATTCGCGGCCTCCGTCACGATTCCGTGCTCCCTGTCAAAAAGAGCGAGGGCGCGGCTCCCGCAGACGATGCTGACCCGCACACCGCCTCTCCAGCTGATCACGCTGAGCACCTTGATCAGCCCAATCTCACCCGCGTGCCTGACATGAGGTGCGCAGCATGCGCACATGTCATAACCGGGGAAGATCACGACGCGAATATGATCCGTGAGGTCCAGCTTGCTGCGGCACGGAGAGCGGTCAAATTCCTCCTTCGTCGGAAATGTAATGACAGACGGGACGTCCTCCGCCACCGCCTCATTGGCCTCCCTCTCGATCGCAAGAAGCTGTTCCATCGTGAGCACGCCGTTGAAGTCGAGCGTAACCTCCCTGTCCGAGAGATGAAAACCAACGTTATCAAGGCCGAAGTGCCTGTGGACAAGGCCCGAAAAGATGTGCTCCCCGGAGTGCTGCTGCATATTGGAGAAACGCCTTTTCCAGTCGATCACGCCCCGAACCCTGGCCCCCTCCGCAAAGATATCCATGATCCGGGGGACATCCACGCCGGCCGCTTTCGCCGCGCCATCGTATGTGGGCGTCTCTGTCTCGCCCGATTTCCTGCCGGGGACATCCGCGCCGGCCGCTTTCGCCGCGCCATCGCCCCGGCCCTGGTTCTTCGCGCAAGATGCGTCAACGTAGTGGTGGATTTCACCGTCATGAATCTGCACGTCCCGCACCGGGAAGCCCGCGAGCATTCCCGTGTCCGCACTCTGTCCTCCCTCCTCCGGAAAAAATGCGGTCTGATCGAGGACCACGTCGAGAACAGCTGCGCTGTCCTTCTCCGGATCGTCCTTTCGCTTAAGGACGGCGGACCTGACTCGTCCGACAAACTCCTTCGCATACGCGTCGTCGTAGTATAATTTATGGGTCTTTACGGTACTTGCGTCTCTCATCTTCCTGCCTTCTCTATGATCTCGCCGCTCCTGTAGGCCGCAAGAAGCGTCTCTATTTCTCCGATTCTCTCTTTAATCTGCTTGCCCTGATCCGTGTCCGCGATGAGGAGCCGGTTCGTGTACTGCTCCACCATCACGCGATCCGAATGAATGTCTGTCCCGTAGCGAATCGCGTCCTCTGTCGATGTGAACGGCTCATGCGCGACGAGTCTTAATCCCCACGAATTGAAAATGAGTGTATATCCGGCGATGCCCGTCTCGCCCTGATATGCCTTCGAGAAACCGCCGTCGATGACGAGCAGCTTTCCTCCGCAGTGGACTGGCGACTCTCCCTTCCGAACCGGCACATGCCCGTTGATGATGTGACAGTGACTGCCCGAGAGCCCAAATTCCGTGAGAATCGCATCAACGACCTCCTCGTTGTCCAGCAGGTCGTAGTACGCATTCTTGTGCTCCTCGTGCGTCTCCGTCTCCGCCAGCAGATAGCGCTCGAACGTCGCCATCTTGTTCTTTCCAAAAAGCGGCGAGTCCCTGTCGCACCAGATCCACCAGAGAATATCGCGGCCCTCCTCGCGATGCCTCGGATTTGTCGAGAAAAACGCACGGCGTATGTAAGTGTCGAGCCGGTCATAGAGCGCCCGGCCACGGAATGTCTTCCCGTAGATCTGAACGTCCTTGAAGTGCCCGTTCTCATCGAGCGGCATGCACCCGTGATACAGCAGATTCCCGTTGTGCACCTTGTAGAGCGAGCCGTTGTGAAGCAGGAACTGGATGTGCTCCTGGAGCCTGTGACAGCCAAGAAACGCGCTCTGGAGGCGTTCCATGACAAGTTCCTCCTCCGGGCTCAGCCGGTCCGGGTCTGACGGATCCACAGTCGGAAAGTTCGTATCCAGCAGCCTGTACGTCTTTCCTGCACACGGGTCGTCGGTTGTGTATGGATTTTCCGGAAATGCCACTGTCCCCTTTTCGTAGTCAATAAACTCCATCACAGAGCGGTCCTCCATGTGGAATTCCGGCCGTTTCTTTGCAATCTGTCCCTGCAGCTTGAACTGGATGACAGAGATCGCCTTGTGGATCTTCATGTTGAGGCTGGTGTCCTCCGATTCAGCCGTTCCGTCATCCGCACGGACATGGCTTCCCGCATTCTTGATCTTAAAGCAGCTGCACGGATCATCCTTGTACGTCTTCAGGGCAAATGCAGCCAGCGGCAGAAGATTGATGCCGTACCCGTCCTCCAGCGTATCCAGATTTCCATAGCGGGCACAGACGCGGACCACATTGGCTATGCAGCACAGCTGGCCGGCCGCGGCACCCATCCACACGAGGTCATGATTGCCCCACTGAATGTCGAGACTGTGGTATTCCATCAGCTTGTCCATGATGTCGTCGGCCCCGCTTCCTCTGTCGTAGATGTCGCCGAGGATATGCAGATGATCGACTGTCAGCTTCGGAATCAGCTCTGCGAGCGCAATGATAAAGACGTCGGCGCGCTCGATGCGGATAATCGTATTGATAATCTCCTCGTAGTACGCCTCCTTGTCCTCGATGTCGTCCTTCTCGGTGATCAGCTCCTCGATGACGAACGCGAAGTCGTCCGGCAGCTCGCTTCTCACCTTCTCACGCGTGTATTTGCTCGCCGTATATTTGCAGACAGCGATCAGACGGTACAGCATGACCTTGTACCAGTCCTTCATCTCCGCCTCCGTCCTGGTCCGCCTGACAAGCTCAATCTTCTCCTGCGGATAATAAATCAGGGTGGAGAGCTCCCGGATATCGCTCTGGGAAAGCGTTCGACCGAACACCTCGGTGACTTTCTTTCTGACGGCGCCCGAGCCGTTTTTCAGTACATGCGAGAAGGCCTCGTACTCTCCGTGGATATCTGTAATAAAATGCTCCGTCCCTTTCGGCAGGTTCAATGTCGCCGACAGGTTGATAATTTCCGTGGACGCTTTCGCAATCGTCGGATAGATTTCCGACAGGCGTTCCAGATATTTCCTTTCGAATTTATCCATGCACACCTCCCATGCAGCGGAACAGTCCGCCGGGACTTATATGCCTGATGCATCCCTGCAAGTCAGGGTGAAAAGTTTTCAGTGGGTATTGCCCTTCGCGATGGTCGCAACAATCAGAATGATCGCAAGAATGATCAGCAGTGCCGGTCCGAGCGCGATGACAACCTTTCCGACAATCCAAATCACGGCGACAATGATCATGACAGCCGCGAGGATAAAGGCAAACAGCGGCCAGTTAAACTCTCCGCTCTCGTCGTGCCAGACGCTGCCCGTCTTCTCCGCCCTGCCCTTCACACGCTCATGGGCTCCGGAAGACTCCGATGTACCGACGTCTGGCCGGCCCTGACCACTGCCTGCCTCCTGCTTCCTGCCGCGGGCTTCATTTCCCAGGGTGTCTTCCTCCGACGCTCTCCCGGCGTCGTCAGGACCCGCATTTTCGCTCTTCCGAGCCTCTCCGTCTTCCATATCCCGGCCATCCGCTGCCTGCTGCCGCGCCTCGGAGGCCTTCCTGTACTGCTCTCCGGCCGCGCGATGCATATGCTCCGGATCAATGTGGTGCATCTCCTCGGGCCTTGAATGGCTGCCCTGGTACGCGCCCTCCTCGTAGGCAGATTCCCCGTCCTGGACCGGAATGCCGAACACAGATTTCTCCGGTCTTGGCGAGTCAATAATGTTTCTCGCGATGAGAACCGGGTCTCCGAGCTCATCAAAAATCTCCTGCTCCGTCCGTCCCCTGTGCAGCTCTCCGTCTATATATCCCTGATAATACTGCACCTGACTGAGCACCTCGGCCTCCGGAAGCGCCTCAGCCAGCTTCTGTCCGAGCGCTCCGATAAACTCCTGTCTTGTCATTGGTCGTCCTTTCATAACCAGGAAAACAAAGCTTCCATTCTCATAACAATTCAGCGATCCGGATTCGAAAGGCCTCTCGTTCCTCCCTGTCCGTCCCTCCTCGAAAACTTCTGAATCTATCTGGCAAGAAAATTCTCCGTACGGATTTTATCATGTTCCAAGGCGTGCTGAATTATTAATAGTATACTGTAAAAAAAAGCCCCGCACAACGTTTGTTGTGCGGGGTAATACGTGAGTGACAAGATTCGAACTCGCGACCTTCTGGTCCGTAGCCAGACGCTCTATCCAGCTGAGCTACACTCACATGTCCTGTTGCTGTTTCAACAGCAGAACCTATAATACCCTAAAAAGTCGGATCCGTCAAGCACAATTTCGAATTTTTTCATTTTTTTCAAAAAAAGGATGGACAGCCCTCGGCCGTCCATCCGCATATGCAACCTGTTTACTCCTGGAAAAGAGCTGTCGAATAATATCTGTCGCCGGAATCCGGAAGAATTGCCACGATCGTCTTGCCTTTGAACTCAGGCTTCTTTGCGAGCTGAATAGCGCCGTAGAGAGCAGCTCCTGAGGAAATGCCAACAAGCACACCTTCCTTGTGAGCAATAAGCTTCGCTGTCGCGAAGGAATCTTCATTGGAGACTGTGACAACACCATCATACAGCTTTGTATCAAGAACGTCCGGGACGAAGCCTGCGCCGATGCCCTGAATCTTGTGCGGGCCGCCGTGGCCTTCAGAGAGGACCGGTGATGTCTCCGGCTCAAGAGCATAGACCTTGATGTCCGGGTTCTTCTCCTTGAGGTACTTGCCTGTTCCGGTCAGTGTTCCGCCTGTGCCGACGCCAGCGATGAATGCGTCAACCTGTCCGTCCGTGTCCTTCCAGATCTCCGGACCTGTCGTCTTGTAGTGTGCCTTCGGGTTTGCCGGGTTGCTGAACTGTCCCGGGATGAAGCTGTCCTTTGTCTCCTTCGCGAGCTCCTCTGCCTTCGCAATCGCACCCTTCATGCCCTTGGAACCGTCTGTCAGGACAATCTCGGCACCGTAAGCGCGGAGGATATTTCTTCTCTCAACGGACATTGTCTCCGGCATTGTCAGAATGATTTTGTAGCCCTTGGCTGCTGCGATGGAAGCAAGGCCAATGCCGGTATTGCCGGATGTCGGCTCAATGATCGTGGAGCCCGGCTTCAGCTTTCCTTCCGCCTCAGCAGTCTCAACCATCTCCCGCGCAATTCTGTCCTTCACAGATCCGGCCGGATTGAAGTACTCGAGCTTTGCAAGAACCCTCGCCTCAAGACCAAGCTCCTTCTCGATATTGGTAAATTCAACAAGCGGTGTATTTCCGATCAGCCCGATTGTGCCCTGATAAATGTTTGACATATAATTTTCCTCCTTGGCTTCTATATCTTTGCTTCAGCTCGCTTAGCATTCCTACATTTCCTAGAGCTGTTGTATGATTTAGATTATACTGTCGCCTCCCCAGGCTGTCAATATTTTTTTTACTTTTATTCTTTTTTCTCACCGGCCGGTTTCAGGCAAAAAGAAGAGAGCCATGACAGGTGTCACAGCTCTCTTCTTCGGCTCTTCTCGGGCAGTACATCACCGGAAAATACACGTTCCCACGGCGTGCTCCTTCGTCAGATCACGTAATCATTGACCCGCGCCAGCTGCTGGTTCATCAGATCCTCCAGCGTCACGCTGTCGACATAATCATTGATCACCTTGTTGAGTCCCTGCCAGAACGCCAGCGTCGGGCAATCATCCGCCCGCGGGCAGTCCACATACTCCCCATTCTCGAGGCAGGCCGTTGGGGCAAGCGGTCCCTCGACCACGCGCAGAATATCCCCTGCCGTATATTCCGAGGGCTTTCTTGCGAGCCTGTAGCCGCCGTTCGACCCGCGCAGGCTGATCACAAAGCCCGCCTTGCTGAGCGGTGAAATGATCTGCTCCATATATTTCAATGTAATATTCTGTCTCTTCGCGATGTCCTTCAGCGGGACCAGCTCCCCGGAATTGTGAAATGCCAGGTCCAGCATGATGCGGAGCGCATATCTTCCCTTCGTCGATACTTTCATATAGTTCTCTCCATTTCCTACGGTTTTGCTATGTAATAGAATACCTCACTTTTGCGGGAAATGCAATCCCGTCTCACATAACCGCCTGCAGAATAATTCCGCTCAGGACCGCAATGCCATAGAGAAGAACGATAATCCCCATATTTTCCCTCTTGTGGCGGTCATTCATGCGGAACAGGACGACGAGACCCAGTCCCGCCGCCGAGCAGAGACCGGCGACCGCGGAGCCGAAGCTGATGATACCGTCGATGTACAGCTGGGTCAGCATGACGGACGCAGCACAGTTCGGAATCAGACCGATGAGGGCCGCCAGCACAGGCTGAAATACGGAATTCGAGAGCAGAAATCTCGAAATTGTCTGCATGCCGATCGCCTCCAGCAGGATATTGAGCAGCACCGTGAAGATCAGCAGAAAAATGAACACCTCAGCGGTATGATGAAGCGCCGGTCTCAGGATCCCCTCTCCCTCCTCCTCGCAGTGGCAGTGCCCACAGAGCTGCTCGATCTTCTTCGTGTGCGGATGATGTCTGTAATACAAGTTTTCAAAGAACAGGACGATATAGCCTGCGATAATGCCGATCGCCACCTTTGTCAGAAGAAGTCTTCCGACATCTCCGAGATACTTCGGATTTGACATCAAAATAATCACAGCCTCATCACTTGTCGACAGAAAGACGGCAAGAAGAGTTCCGAGTGAGATCACTCCGCCCGCATAAAAGTCAGACGCCATAATCGAAAAGCCGCACTGCGGAATGCAGCCGAGGAGCGCGCCCGCCAGAGGCCCCCAGTTGCCCGATTTCTCGAGAACGTTGTTCATTTTCTCTGATACATGGTGCTCAAGCGCCTCCATCAGAAGAAACGCAACAAACAGGAAGGGCAGATCCTTCAGGCAGTCGAGGACGGCGTCCAGGATTGTATCTATCATATGTACCTCAATTCATATGTACAGATGTGAAAATGTTCTTTTCACACCAAAAGGCTGCCGTACAAACGTACGACAGCCTTCTTTTTCGGTTACATATGTAGTATAACACGCCTGTCAAGCCCCTCCGGGCCTGCGCTCTTTAATCCATCTCGCGAATGATCTTTCTGACCGGAAGGATGGAGCTCGGGCTCATGGACAGCTCATCGATGCCCATCTTGACGAACTGCTCTGTCAGTGTCGGGTCCGCACCGAGCTCACCGCAGATACCAACCCATGTGTTGTGTCTGTGGCCTGCGTCGATCGTCATCTGGATCTCCCGGAGGATTGCCGGATGATGCGGATTGAAGAACTTCTCAAGCTTCTGGTTCTGGCGGTCAATGGCCTCCGTGTACTGTGTCAGGTCGTTCGTGCCGATGGAGAAGAAATCAACCTCCTCCGCGAGCTCATCAGCGATCATAACCGCTGCCGGCGTCTCGATCATGATGCCAAGCGGAACATCCTTGAACGGGATATTCTGGTCATGAAGCTCCTTCTTGACCTCCTCGCAGTACTTCTTCGCCTGCTGAACCTCCCAGACCGATGTGATCATCGGGAACATAATGTCGATATTACCGAACGCAGACGCGCGGTACAGAGTGCGGAGCTGTGTCTTGAAGATTTCCGGTCTCGTCAGGCAGATACGGATCGCGCGGAAGCCGAGTGCGAGCGTGCGGACGACGACCTCCTTGCCGGCCATCATCTCAGCGACCGTTCTGTACGCCTTGAACTGCTCCTCCTCTGTCGGATAGTCATTGCTCTGCAGATACAGGAACTCAGAACGGAAAAGTCCGATGCCCGCGGCGTCATTCTCAAGAACGAAGTTGAGATCGCCGATGCCGCCGATATTCGCGTACAGCTTGATCTTGCGGCCGGACTTTGTGACCGTCTCCTTGCCCTTCAGCTCGCGGAGCAGTCTCTTCTTCTCTTCCTCTGCGGCCGCCTGCTCCTTATACTGCTTCAGAGTCTCCTCATCCGGATCTACAATGATGCAGCCCTTAAAGCCATCGACAATTCCCATCTTTCCGTCAACATTGGCCGGGACCGGTGTCTGGCAGAGAGCCGGGATATTCATCGTTCTTGCGAGGATAGCCGTGTGAGAATTCGTGGAGCCGCCTCTTGTGACAAATGCAAGGACCTTGCTCTTGTCGAGCTGGACTGTCTCTGAAGGAGCGAGATCATCAGCGACAAGGATCACCTGCTCCGTGAAGTTGTTCCCGCTTCCCGAGCCGCCGTTCATATCGCGGATCACGCGGTCCGCCACATCCTTGACGTCCGTCTGACGCGCCTGCATGTACGGGTTGTCGTCCATGGCTGCGAGCATAGCCGCTGTGTTGTCAGCCGTTGTCGCGACAGCATACTCCGCGTTGACGCTCTGCTCACGGATGATATTCTCGACGGAATCATCGAAATCATCCAGGAACATCGCGTGCACCTCAAAAATCTCAGCCTGAGCCTCACCGACTTCCTTCAGAGCCTTGTCGTGAAGCTCCATAATTTCCTTCTGAGCCATTTCCTTGCCCGCATGGTACCGCGCGATCTCCGCGTCGACATCGTCGACATGAGTTCTGCGGACAACCGTATCGGCTTTCTTCATTTCGGCAATTTTTCCGATCGCAACGCCCTTGAATGAAGCCTTACCCTGAAATACTTCCATCTGAATTTCTCCTTTTTTCAATATCATGGTCAAACTGTACAAACCATCATATGTCTGCGTTCATTATATTCCGAACATCCCGTCTCTGCAAGAATTCCGTCAAGAATCGGAAATCCCGCCGCCCGCCGGATAAACCGCACGGGCGGCGGGATGCAGAAGTCAGATCAGAAATCAATATCGTTCAGCGCCCTCCGGATCGCTGCCTCCGCAGCCTCTGCGTCTTCGCCTTCGATCGTCACTGTAAAGGTTCCGCCCTTCTTCATCGGCAGCCCCATCAGCGGAAGGATTTTCTTCATGTCCACCTTCTCTCCGCCGTATTCCACCGTGATGTCGCTGGCAAACTCTTTGGCTGTTGCGGCCATGACGCCTGCCGGCCGGGCGTGCATCCCCTTCGGATCATTGACAAGGTATGTGAATGTCATGTTCTGTCACCCTCTTTTTCCGTCAGTATTCAGTCCTGGCTGATCTGGACGTTCTTCATGTCGTCCGAATTTGTCAGAAGAACAACGACGATATCCGGATGACCCGCGTCCTTGATCTTCTTTCTGTCAAATGTAAGGAGCTTCTGGCCGGCCTTGACCGTATCGCCCTCCTTGACAAACGGCTGGAAGCCGTCACCATTCATAGAGACCGTGTCGACGCCGACATGGATGAGAAGTTCCATATCATTCGGTCCGGTGATGCCAATGGCATGCTTTGACTCAGCGACCGTCGAGATCGCGCCGTCGAACGGAGCATACACTGTGTCGCTGTCCGGCTCGATGCCTACGCCGTCACCGAGAACGCCAGATGCGAATGTGTCATCCGGGATCTGTTCGCGGGCAACAACCTTGCCCTCGATCGGAGCCCTGACCTCGCCCTCATCGCACTTGATGATGACCTTGTCAATGACCTTTGTGTCCGGAGCATCTGTCGCCGCCGGAGCCTTCTTTGCCGCCGGAGCATTTTCATGGAAAGTAGCCATTGTAATCGCAAATGCTACGCCGCCGGCAACTGCAAGGATAATCGTGTACAGAAGCGGATTGTTGATTGTCAGATAGCCCGGGATACCCGTTACACCGTAAGCTGTAGCGCCGATGCCGAGGAATGCCGCAACGAGAGCACCGACAGCGCCGCCGATCATACCGCCGATGAACGGCTTGAAGAAGCGGAGATTGACACCGAAGATAGCCGGCTCCGTGATACCGAGAGCCGCAGACAGAGCTGACGGAACAGCAACCGCTCTTGTCTTCTCAGACTTTGTGCGGATACCGACTGCCAGGCAGGCGCCGAACTGTGCGAAGTTTGCAGCAGATGCGATCGGCATCCAGGTGTTGAGTCCGGTTTCAGCCAGCATACCGGCCTCGATGACATTGTACATATGGTGCAGGCCCATGACGACGGTCCACGGATACAGAGCACCCATCGCACACGAGCCGATCGGGTTCTTGACAAGGATCCGGGCGCCAATGAGAACCCAGGACTCCAGCTGTCCGAAGATCGGGCCGACAATCCAGAGTGTCAGGAGTGCTGTCACGAAGACCGTGCAGAGCGGTGTGACGAAGAGATCGATAATTTCCGGTACGTGGTCATGCAGCCATTTCTCGATCTTGCTCATGAGATAAATCGCTATGATGACCGGAATGACGTGTCCCTGGTAGCCGATTCGTCTGATCGTGATAAAGTTGCCGACCAGATGCCATTTCGGTGCGATGCCGTTCTTTACGTTGAAGAACGAATTGATCGCGTCCGCCGAGCCGGCGCTCCATCCGTTCAGGAAGTTCGAGTGGATCATCAGAAGACCGATGACCGCGCCGAGGAAGATGTTGCCGCCGAATACGCGCGCCGCAGAAACAGCGACGATAACTGGCAAGTACGCGAATGCTGTGTTTGATACGGTATCGAGGAACGCATACCAGTCGCTGCCCGAAAATGAAGGAATCGCCTTGCCGAGAGCCTCGACGATACCCATCATAAGACCGGATGCGACGATGGCCGGAAGGATCGGGACGAAGACATCTCCAATCGGCTTCAGAAGCCGTCTCCACAGCGGAGCCTTGGCCGCCGCGGCAGCCTTGACATCATCCTTCGTCGCCGCCGTCATTCCGGTGATCGCCAGAAATTCGTCGTAGACCTTGTTGACCGTTCCGGTTCCGATGATCAGCTGCAGCTGGCCATTGGACTCGAACATACCCTTGACGCCTTCGACATTATCGAGGTAGTCCTTGTCGACCTTGCTGTTGTCCTTGATAACGAGACGAAGACGGGTCGCGCAGTGCGCTGCCTGTGCCACGTTCTCGCGACCGCCGATATGATCGACGATCTCCTGCGCACACTTGTGATAATCCAGTGCCATAATCTCTTCTCCCTTCACATAGTAAGATTTGGTGGACTTTTGCAAACCGAAAGTGCAATCGGTTTCACAT
>ONSX01000043.1 GCA_900320615.1 uncultured Eubacteriales bacterium | reverse complement strand
ATCGGACAGCCAGCTCGTCACGCCGTACAGATCATACGCGCCGAGAGCGATGCGAAGCGCCCAGTTTTTCCTTCCTCTGCCGCTCATGACCAGGATGACAACCATGCCGACGATCGTGACCCACTTCGAAAGCTGTCCCATAAATGCCGGAAAATGAAAACTCATCCCCGAGATCGATTTGAACAGATCCGACGGAAGAAGCAGGAAAATCAGTCCGGTGAGGAACATATACCACGCGACTATGTCGCAGATAAAGCCGGTCACATCGTGATTCTTCAGCATCTCATATCCCTTGATACCAAGCCCCGTGTAGAGATGGATCACGCCAAACAGCATGCACCAGACAAGAAGGCGCATCGGATTGCTCAGAGGCTCGAACCACAGAGGCTTCAGAATCGTGCCACCTGTGTAGCCGAAGAAAGTCTTCGCAACCGTATCGATCGCATTCCCGAAGAAGCCGCCGTACATAAAGCCCCAGAAGGTGGTCGAAAGGCCGCACCAGAAGAACAGTTTCAACATTCTCTTCAGGCCGGAATCCATGTTTGTGTATTTCTTCAGAAGAATTGCGCACGCCACAAACATCAGAATGCCGTATCCCGCGTCGGAGAGCATCATTCCGAAGAAAATCACGTAAAAGACAGACATGATAAATGTCGGGTCCACACGTCCGTGCTGCGGCAATCCGTATGACTCAAGAATCGCCTCTGCCGGTTCCGAGAAACGGTTGTTATGCAGAACGGTCGGCTCCATCTCATCGTCTGCCTTCATTTCCTTCTCGACAAATGCATCGTAGCGGTCCGTCAGAAGCTTAGCCACCCGGTCTGCCTTGTCCCTGGTGACCCAGCCTTCCAGGAAAAAGCAGTTCTCAGACTGCGGAATCGTGCCGAGCAGCTTGTACTTCTCTGCTCTGGTTCTGTAATAGTCCGCCGCAATCCGAAACTCCTCTCTCTCTTTTCCGAAGGAGGCAATTTCCGACTCGAGTTCTGCCATCTTCTTCTTTTGTTTTTCGATGTCTGCTTCTGCCGTCTCCGTCAGCTCCCGCGGAATGCCATTTGCAAGCTGCGCGGGCCTTGCAAATCCGATCGATCGCAGATTCTCCTCCACACGGGCCGCATCCCGTTTCAGGCACAGAACCGAAATGCAAGTCATCTCATTTGTCGAAGAAATAACTTCCGATGAGACGCAGACCGGCTCCTCAAGCCCCGCAGACGCCTGCGCGTAGAGCGCGTCGTCCGTGATCGGATCCGGAAGTGTCCCGATCAGAGCGGTCGTCGTCTTCGTTCCCGTAAATCCCAGCGGAACCCCGAGCTTGAGCCACGGCACAAGCGCCGCAATACTCGTCTCATCCTTTGTGATATTTCCCCGGCACTCCGTCATCTCCTTGTCCGCGTGCAGGACCTGTGTCATGTCGTCGAGATATTTCTGACGATCATCCACAACCCGGCTCAGCTTTGCGCGCGCAACCGGATCCCTTCCATTCAGCGCCGCGATCCCCTTTCGGTTTTCCGGCGCATACACAGCGAGAAGCTTCAATGCTCTGTCAAATGATTCCGCGCTCTTTACGAACGTGTTCCTCATCGACGCCGTATCCATCTTCTTAAGGTCCGGATCATCGATATGAACCGTATCGACCTCCATGACTCCAAGATTCTGCAGCGTCTCAAGAATCTTCTTCCGATGCTTCTTGTTTGCGCAGATACTGAGCTTCTGCATCTCAACTATTGCCATGCAAAATCTCACCTCCTGTCAAGCCGATTACTGCGGCTGTCTGTCCCCCTGCTCTCATCAGGCAAGAACTGCGTCTATGACAGCCTGAATGGCCTCCCGTTCCTTCTGTGAAGCCTGCTTCTTCAGTTCCTCCGCAGCCTTCTGATTATCCGCGTCCGCCTCTCTGAGGACCACAGCGCCGTCCGCCTTCGCCTGTTCCATGCGCTCATCATAGACAGCTCGCGATGCCTTCTTCGATTCCTCACGGATTCCTTCCGCGTCACTGTCGGCCTTCTTCAGGATTTCGTTGGCCTTCACCTCGGCATCGGCCGCTATCCGGCTGGCCTGCTTCTCGGCCTCCTTGACAGCCTTGATGGTATCTTCTATCATCTGTCCTACCGCCTTCCTTAGCTCATCACATCAGTAACAATATGTTTAATATTACCACAATCACAGGTAATATACTATGCACTTTTTCAATACACTCCCAGGACCGCATAAATTCAGATAATAATTCTGTATATTTTTCCAATCTGTACCGGTCATTTCTTATCGTCAATTCTCATCCGGTCTTATCCGTCATCTTCCGCAAACGGCTTGATCATAAAGGTTTTCTTTTCTCCCGTCACCGGATGGACAAATGAGAGACGGCACGCACTCAGGCACAGCCTCGATTTATTCGTCCCGTTTCCATATTTCTGATCGCCGCGGATCGGCATGCCCGCGTGTGCGAGCTGGGCGCGGATCTGGTGCGGACGACCTGTCTGAAGTTCAATCTCCACCTCGTCATCGCTGATCCTGCGATATGTGAGAACAGCCTTTCTGGCACCGTGCACAGAAAAGTTTTTCCCGCCTGTATTTCTCCTGCCGGGTCGCGCCTTATCCCCGGTTCCTGCAGGGCCATGTGCAGCGACGTCCTTTCCGTCCACAACGCTCGTGACATTTCTTCTCGCGTCGTGAACCAGCCAGTCTGTCAGCGTTCCCTCCTCTGCCGGGATCGTCCCGTCAACCTTTGCGCGGTAAATCTTGTGCATCCGGCCGTCAGTGAGCTGCCTGCCAAGCGAGGCCGCTGCCTTCTTTGTCTTCGCAAAAACGAGCAGACCCTCGACCGGCTGATCCAACCGGTGCACAACATACAAAGAGCACGTTCCGCCCAGATACCGGTGGAGCGCGCTCTCAAGATCATCGTCAATCACCCGCCGGGTCTGAACCGCAAGTCCCGCAGGTTTATTCACAACAAGAATGCTCTCATCCTCATATACAATTTTTCTCTCCGGATCAAAACCAGCCATACGCTCTCTCCCACTCATCTTGAACTCCCCCAACTGACCGAAGTCAGTTGGGGATTCCGATGGGTCAGCCTTGCGGCGTCCCCATAAGAACCCTCGATTTTACCAGCTACGAGGTATATGCATGCTCTTTTCGAAACAAAGAAACCGAAGCCTCCCGAATCTAATGGGACATGCTGTAGAATCCGTATAGAAGCGTCCGTCCCCGCACCAGAGAGTGGCATACAACTGCCGAGGCCAAATGTCGGGGTACCGCTATACGGCGTGATCCCTTGCGGGATGTTAATGGTTATCTATGATAGAAAACGGCAGATGCCGGTTTTCTCGAAACAATACAGTTTATGATTACAAAGCGGCTGCATACCAGGCAGGACAGCTTTTATCGTTTTGCCGCAGCCAGTCTTTTAATTTTGCGACAGTGCCAAGGTCCGGAAGATCCAGATAGAAAGCATGTGTCCGGATTCCGGACAGCTTCTTATACAGCGCCGCGTCTTTTTCTGCAGCATAGTAAGGGCCGGTCTGCTTTTTGCTGTCGAGAAGATGTCCGTACACATCAGGAATAGTAAGCTCGTCCAATCTTTCCAGAGCACGGAGTCCGATGCAGTAAGCCGCGGCGGTATGGATGGAGATTCCGTACTTCCGCATAAACAGCAGTTTGCCCCAGAAACTTGTATATGCGGGGCTTACATAGATTGCAGAGAATCCCCTGCGGCTTCCCTGCGAATCCAGATGAAAGCGAAACTTCTGATAAGCAAAGGACGAAACGAGGAAGTTGGATCTTTTTACGCCGTATTTCATGGAAGCGCGATTTGTGGTAAGATCCAGATTCTCAAATACCAGCGGTCTGCCGGTTTCCTTGTTGAGTACTGCCACCCGGGAGACCACATCACCGATGATCTGATCGCGTTGCGTCGATGACTTATGTTCCAGGTCAAACGGGATTTTCCCATAACGAAGCAGTTTGCCGGAAGGATCCACTTCCGCCCATGCCAGATGATCCACATTCAGATCACAGGAGATGCATCCTTCGGGCAGATCCGCCGGTGCTTCATGATTCGGAAGATCAAATGTGGCGGATACGATTAAATATTCCCGGCCGTTCCCATCTGTCATCCGTTTCATCCGGTAGCTGACGGCCTGACGAAGGTCTTTGCTGCACTGGAAACATGCGCGCCATTCCGCCTCATACCGTGCCAGGTGAAACTTTGGAAAAACAACTGTTCCCATCCCTTTCGGAAGAACCCAGTACAGGTTTCCCGTTTCATCCGGATGGACCAGATAATTCCCATAACGGCTGGTATGCCTTCCGGTTGCCTGCATGGTTCGATGCCTTCTTCGATGGAACTCCCTGCGCCATGTGTCGTCGCATCCGACGGTATCCTTGGTTTTATAAAATGCTCTGGATCCGAACAAAATACGATCTGGATTGGACTTGCCAAGTTTTTCCAGCTTACACTCCCTGCGCCGGAAAGCTGCCTGTATGTTGTGCAGCCGCGCCTTGGTATGACGGATCCGCTGTTCGACGAGGCGTTCATATTCTTCCAGAGCGTAGACATGCTTTCCGCCGGGAAAAGCCGTCTGCCCGCTGATTTTCAACATACAGCCCTTATAGGGCTGTTTGAATTTTCCGGTCTTAACATACGATACAATCGTCTGTTTGATCGCCTGCAGTTTTGTCAGGCTTTCCGTCAGGGAGATGATCTTTCTCTTCCGGGCAGCCAGGTCTTCTTCGATCCTTGCGCGATACCACTTCCGGAATTCTCTTTGTGAGGATAAGAGACCGGTTACTTCCGCATAGAGAGAAGTGGAGTAATAATCATTAATGCCGTACTCCTTCATCCATGCGCTGTAGGTTATATTTTTCAATCCAAGGATATCCCACTTGGATCCCGGGAGGTATCGATTGGCGTACATTACATTATACATTTGGATCTTGAAATCGTTATAGCAGCAGATCGACTGAACGCAGAGATCAAATGCGTCCGGTTTCAAATCCTCTTTGTAATACCTTGGCCCGTTAATAGTAACCTTCATGTTTTATCCTCACATAAGATTGATTCAAATGCTTATTTATGTTAGTATTATAGCATATAGTGTGAAAAATATAAAGAGCAACATTACATTTGTTTTGGAGGTTCGGAGACCATGGAATATACGAAGGGCGCGCATTCGGTTTACAGTATGACATACCATGTTGTACTGGTTACAAAATACAGGAGACCCGTTATGACGGAAGAGATGCGCGCGGCTGCAAAAGAAAGGGTTGCGTATCTTCTCAAGCTGTATGACGGGAGGGTGATTGAAATGAAAGGAGAGCCCGACCACCTGCATATCCTGTTCAGCGTTCCACCGGCAAAAGCACCGGCTGTAGTCATAGCAACATTGAAAACGCAGCTGTCCAAGTTTTTCAAAGCAGAATACCCCGAACAGGTGAAACGATATCTCTGGAAGGACGCTTTCTGGTCGTCTAGTTATTTCGTATCAACAACAGGCGGTGCTTCCATTGAGACGCTTGAAGCGTATATCCGTGACCAGGGAACAGAACATACCAAACGAAAGTATGTGTGGTCCGGCAAGTATGCCAAGAAAAGAAAAAGGCCGATTCATCCCCCGACCGACTAAGGTCGGATCGGGGCGTTCTCGGCAAAAATAGGTAAAAGCCCCAATGTCGCTGCCATGATTGTTCATACATTTGCCGGGCAGTGAAACTGGCTGACCAACCGCTCCGCTCTCATCCGCTCACGCGGAGCAGCAGATTGTTATGCATCCTCTACATACTAGCGCGATTGCTCCGGAACCACAAATATACTTTTCGAAAAACAAAAAAAGAAGACGGCCGTCGCATCTAACATTCTTATCTGCTAAATACGGCGGCCGCCTAATTCTCTTCGTTATTCAATTAAGAATTTCCTTTCTTATTGAACATTACCAGATTCACATCACGTACTCGAAATCTCGTCTTTTTACTTCTTTTGGATATCAGATTTCTCAGGATGTTCTGCCTTCTTTCCCCATTCGCTTTTGCGACTGTACTCGAAGTTACCCGATTCCTCCGACCTCTGTGCCTCCTTATAAAAGGGCCTAACTACGGGATCCGCTGCATTGATTCTGAATCTATATCTGAAGTTTTATTTTTATTCCCGGCTCATCTGTATCGATTTAGAAATTTAATATCACTTTTTCGATGTCGCTTGTATTCATCATTCCTGCTTTTCACGGCCGTCTCCTGATTTCTCATCCGCCATACACTGCATCTGATTCCTCTTCTTTACGGCTCTCAGTATGAACTTCGATTCTTTTCTTCGGATTCTTTCTTCGGATTGATCATTCTTTGGATATTGTTCCTCGAATCTTTCGTCCAATTCCGCGACCACACTCGTCAATACTACCGGTACTGACTTTCCATTGTTCACGGGACCGATAAAATCGATCGTCTGAAATAACATCCTCCGATTTTCTCATCCTCGAATCTTCCTCGGATTTTTTCTTCGGATTCCATCCTCAGGATTTCTTTTCCTCCGATCACTCATCGGACTATCTATCCCAGGATTTCTTCAGAGTCCAATTCTTCAGCGTCTTGTCGGAATTTTCTTCATCGGATTTCTCCTTCTGATACTTCCTTTTCTTCTCTTCCTCGAATCTTTCTCTCAAGATAACTCTCAGGTCTGATTACTCGAACGTCGATCATCGATATTCCGAAAAATAAATTGATATCTTTCAGCTTCTGAACTTCATCGGCCTGTAACCTGGATCTCCTGGATCTTTTGGACTCCTGGCTTCTTGTCAGATAGCTGAGACAATTCATTTTTCTTCAGCAGATACCACAATATGACCAACCGGCTTGATATTCACCTTTTCGGTTATGAATTATAATCGCACTGATTATTTCTGGTATACACTATACCGTTCAGAGAAAAGGCTTTCACTGTCGGGAACTGCCGATCCTGCCTTTATCATATTGGGGAGCTTTGTAGATCGGATCTTCTAACGTATCCACTGGACTTCGCCCTCCTTTCTCTGCTGGTTCCTGATGGAAGCTTTTCTTTCTGATTCTCCCTTCTCGTCTTACAACTAGTCCTGGGAGCTTTTCGGATTAACCACCTCCGAAATCTTTTCTCGAAGCTTCTCTTTCAGGTGATGTTTTAGAAATGAGGAATTTGTTCTTCATTTCTTTTGTTACTTGTACTATACCCCCGCTCAGCGTAATTGTCAAGTCATTTTTACAGTATTTTTTTGTTTTACTTTCTACTGGTAAGATTTGTGTGTATTGTCTGATATTTTTTCAACAGTTCGATCGACTCAAACAATTTTGTTCCTTCATAAATGCATGCATACGGAAAGCCTCCGCCAGACAGTCGAAACTGCATGACGGAGGCTTTCTACCGTTACTGTATAAATCCCGGTTTCGAATCAAAAAACAGCTGCAGGCCAGAAAAGGCCTGCATTTCAGAAACAACCGATACACGCGTGAACGTTATGTGTATTACTGCCTGTCTTTCCGCATGGCCGCATGCTCGCCGGCCAATTCCGTGCAGAGCCTGCGCGGCGTCCATATCGCATTTGTCGGCGTGAGCATCGCCTTCAGGTCGTTCCGTGTAATTCCGCAGCTGCCGATCATAGGCAGAAGAAAGTCAAGATCGGCGTCCTCAATCCCACTCAGAACCAGCATCCGACAGGGAAGCGCGCCGGCGCAGCCCCTCCTGCGGCTTCCAGCACCGTGCACGTCCTCTCTGCGGTATGAAAAGGCCGCGTCTGGAACCTCATCCGCAAGTGAAAACAGCGGGGCATCGTACTGGTCCGGGCCAACTGTCCTGACTCCGATATCGAGAATCTTCGCCTTCGAGGCAAGGGCGGAAGCCTGCTCCTGCCCCTTTACATCATCAAATCCGAACAGCAGAATAAACTTGTCCATTATACCTGATGCTTTCTGTAATAATTAATCAGGCAGCCGTCTGTGATAATCTCGCGCTCATCATCCGTCAGATCGCCGAGTGTCAGAGCAAATTTTTCAAGCTTCCCGTCTCTGACCGTGTACGCGGAAATTTCCGGCGCCTTCTCCTCGACAGCCTTCTTCACGCCAGGGATGAACAGCCAGTCGCCATTCGCAAACGGAAGCTCCCTGTCGTCACCTGCAAACAGGAACGGCAGCATGCCCCAGTTGATGAGGTTCGAGCGATAGCGCTTCGTCGCGTACTCATTTGCAATATTCGCCCATCCGCCGAGAACCTTCTGACAGGAGGCCGCCTGCTCACGCGCAGATCCGTCGCCCGGCTTCACGGCAAAGATCGTAGATCCGATGCCCGTGTTCGAGAAGCTCATGTCCGCAAATGCGCCGCGTACTGTCTCCGCAACGGCACTGACCTCCGGAAGCTCGCCTGCCGGATCATTGCCCTCCTCGATCGCCTTCTCGCCCTTCTGAACCTCCTTCGCGCGGCCGACATAAGCCGGGTCCTTTCTGGACAGGGCAAAAGATGCCAGTCTGAGCGGGTTCGAGCGGTAGGAGGACGTCTCGCCGGACGGAATCAGCTCGTCGGTTGTTGTGACCGGATCGTGGATCTCAGAGACCACCTTGAGCAGAAGGTTCTCCGGGAGCTCCGCCATATTCGGCCAGTCCTTGATATTCGGGCCGAGCTGAAGCTCCGTGTCCGGATCCGCGACGCCGTGGCTGTCAAAGACGCGGTTCGCATAGATCTGGGAATCAAAGAAATACTTCGGCTTTGTATAATCGCCCGTGTACTCCTGCGCTGATGTCAGAATGCCCTTGTTCGCCGCAGTCGCTGCGATCGAGCGCGCATCCATCAGTGCGACAGAGGAAATCTGTCCCTCCTGAACCTTCGAGCCCTCGCGGTTCGGGAAATTGCGCGTCGAGTGACGGATCGAGAACGCATTGTTTGCCGGAGTGTCGCCTGCACCGAAGCACGGTCCGCAGAATGCTGTCTTGATGACCGCGCCAGTCTCAATCAGGTCTGAGAAGACACCATTCTTCACGAGTTCCTTGAAGATCGGCATGGAAGCCGGGTAGACATTCAGTGTGAACGCGCCGGATCCGATGCTCTTTCCGCGCAGGATATCCGCGGCATCGCAGATATTCTCGAAACCGCCTCCCGCGCAGCCTGCGATGATACCCTGATCGACCTGGATCTTTCCGTCATGAATCTTGGAAACGAGATCCACCTTGACCTTATCGCCAAATGAGACCTTCGCGCGCTCCTCAGTGGCCTTCAGGAAATCATACGGGTCTGCATTTACCTCATCGATAGTAAATGCCATGCTCGGATGATACGGAAGAGCGATCATCGGCTTGATTGTACCGAGGTCGATCTCGATGCAGCCGTCATAGTACGCAACGTCCGCCGGCTTCAGCTCCCTGTAGTCCTCCGGACGTCCGTGAATTGCGAGGTACTCCTCCGTCTTTGCATCCGTCGTCCAGATCGAGGAGAGGCAAGTCGTCTCCGTCGTCATGACATCGACACCGATGCGGTAATCCATAGACAGATTCTTCACTCCGGGGCCGACAAACTCCATAACCTTGTTCTTGACATAGCCGTTCTTGAAAACCGCACCGATGATTGCAAGCGCGATATCCTGCGGACCGACGCCCGGCTGCACATCGCCGGTCAAAAAGACAGCGACAACCTCCGGCATCTTGATGTCATAGGTGCGGTTCAGCAGCTGCTTGACAAGCTCCGGTCCGCCCTCACCCATAGCCATGGTTCCCAGCGCGCCGTATCTGGTGTGCGAGTCGGAACCGAGAATCATTTTTCCGCCGCCGGCAAGCATCTCGCGCGCATATTGATGGATCACGGCCTGCATCGGCGGGACATAGACACCGCCGTACTTCTTCGCGGCCGTAAGGCCAAACATATGGTCGTCCTCGTTGATTGTTCCGCCGACCGCGCACAGTGAATTGTGACAGTTCGTCAGGACATAGGGCAGCGGAAATTTCTCAAGTCCCGATGCTCTCGCCGTCTGAATGATACCGACATATGTAATGTCGTGGGAAGTCAGCGCGTCGAACTTAATCTTAAGATCTGTCATGGAATCCGACGTGTTGTGGGCCTTCAGGATCCCATAAGCCATCGTGCCCTTCTTTGCCTCGGCCGCGCCGACCGAATTCTCATCCGCGAGTTCTGTGCCGTGCAGAAGATAAACGCCTCCATCGTGAAGTTTCATAAATAGTCCTCCTCGTTTGCTTTTATGTCCCTGCTCATTCTTCTTCCGTCAAATGAACAGCCTTATCAGTTCTTTCTCCTGGCCTTCCGCTCTTTTATACAGGCGTTCACCATCATGGCGAGCTTCAGCTCGACCGCGTCATCAAAGACCCTGAGGTCAAGACCCGTCGCCTGGCGCAGTTTTTCGAGTCTGTAGACCAGCGTATTGCGGTGGACATACAGTTGTCTCGCCGTCTCAGAGATATTGAGATTATTTTCAAAGAATGCGTTGATGATCGCAACCGTCTCATCGTCAAAATCGTCCGGGCTGCCATCTCCGAACACCTCGTTAAGGAACAGGCGGCATGTCTCGTCCGGAAGATCGTGGATCAGCCGGCCGATTCCAAGCTTCGAGTACTGCAGCACCGTCTCATTCCCGTAAAAGATCCGTCCGATCTCAAGAGACAGCCCCGCCTCTCGGCAGGCACCGGGCATATCGGCAAGTGCCCGCGGCACCGGCTCAAAGCCGACGCGCGCAGCAATCATCGCCTCTGTGTTCAGCATGTCGACAATCGTATGTGCCTCCAGACCGGGCTTCATTTTCGATCTCACCGTCTTGAGAAGTGCCAGCCGGTGGCTGTCCAGCGTGACCAGAAGGTCCGACGACTGCGTGACAAACAGATGCTTCATGACCTTGGCCGCGTCCGCAACGTCCGATTCACATTCGATGACGTAGAGGATCCACCGTCCGTCCTCCTGCAGATGAAAATGAGCTGCCCTCGTGTAGATGTCCGCCTCCGGAATTTCTCCGCGCAGCAGAGACCGGACAAAACTGCCGCGGTCATATTTTTCACGATAGGCGCCAACGAGCAGCCTCAGCTTCTCATCAGTCTCCTCATCTGCATCGGAATTGTCTTCCAGTCTGAGATTGAGCCCTGTCAGGCGTCTCAGCTCCGCGAGAGAGTTCGCAAGACTTGCATTTTCTGCCAATAGAAATACCTCGAATTCAGACGGGACCGCTGCGTGAGGCGGCGGTCCCGTGCGTACAATATCATGTCTGTCTGATCAGATTCCAAGCAGATCACTGTAAACAGTGAGGGCGCCCTCTGTGTCACGGGCAAGGACTCTCTTTGCGAGCTTCTTGCCGAGCTGAACGCCTTCCTGGTCGAAGCTGTTCACATTCCAGATGAAGCCCTGGAACATGACCTTGTTCTCAAAATGAGCGAGCAGCGCGCCGAGTGTGCGCGGATTAACCTGATCGCCGATGATGATGCTGGACGGACGGCCGCCCTCGAAATTCTTGTTGAGGTTCTCGTCAGACTTGCCGCACGCGAACGCGACGATCTGAGCTGCGACATTGGCCTTCAGCTTCTGCTGGCTCGTTGTCCCCTCGATCACGACATCGTTCGCGAGCTGGCTGTTCTTGTAGCCGACAAACTGAAGCGGGACAATCGTCTTGCCCTGATGAAGCAGCTGATAGAAGGAATGCTGGCCATTTGTACCAGGCTCACCGAAAATGATCGGTCCTGTCACATAGTCGACCGGCTGGCCGAAACGGTTGACGGACTTGCCGTTCGACTCCATGTCGAGCTGCTGAAGATGTGCCGGGAAGCGGGAGAGCGCCTGCGAATACGGCAGAACAGCTGTCGCCGGCATGCCAAGTATGTTGCGCTCATAGACGCCGATCAGAGCGTCAAGCATATCCGCATTCTTCAGCGGATCCTTCTCCTTTGCCATTCTGTCCTCTGCAGCCGCGCCATCGAGGAAATCCGCGAAGACGTCCGGGCCGAAGGCAAGCGAAAGAACTGCTCCGCCTACTGCCGAAGAAGAGGAGTAACGACCGCCGATATAGTCATCCATGAAGAATGCATCGAGGTACGCGTCGCTGTGCGCAAGCGGAGATGTCTCGGATGTGACGGCGATCATGTGCTTTGCCGGATCGAGGCCCGCCTTCTTCAGCGCGTCCATGACAAACGACTGGTTCGTCAGCGTCTCGAGCGTCGTTCCTGACTTGGATACGAGGATGAACAGTGCATGCTCGACATCAACTGATGCGAGGACAGCGGATGCATCGTCCGGATCAACATTGGAAATGAACTTCGCTTCCATCTTGAACTTGCCGTTCTTCTTCGCCCAGTTCTCAAGCGCGAGGTACATGGCTCTCGGGCCGAGATCAGAACCGCCGATGCCGATCTGAACCGCCGTCGTGAACTTCTCGCCCTTCTCATTTGTGATCTCTCCTGCATGGACCTTGTTCGCAAAATCAGCGATTCTCTTCTGCTGCCCGACATAAAACTCCCTCTTGTTCACGCCGTCTGCGATGACGTCTTTGCCGAGCTGACCTCTGCAGAGCTGATGAAGAACAAGGCGCTTCTCGCCTGTGTTGATCACGTCGCCGTTGTACAGGTCCTCATATTTTTCAGCAAGCTGTGCCTCATCAGCAAGCTTTACAAGAGCCGCGAGGATGTCGTCATCGACAGCCTTCGCCGCATAATTATATGTGAAACCTTCAGCCATCGGAACGCTGTACTTCCGGACACGTTCAGCTCCGTTTTCGCCGGACATGACCTCCCTCACATTGACAGGAGTTGTCTTTTTCAGCTCATCATATGCTGCAAGCTCATCAAAATTTTTCCAGTTGATCATGATTTCCATTTTCCTCCCATGAAAATAGTTCTGACGCAGAAAAGTTTCCACGCAGAAATACAGCTTCTGGATCCGCGTGCGCAGCACGCTCTATAGCGATTATATCATTCTCTGAAAGATTCACCAATAGCAGAATTATGCAGCAGTTCAGTATTCCCCATCTCAAAAGCCTCTGGCCCCAGGGTGAGCTGAATGCAAAAGAAGGAGAGCCTCACGCGGAAGCTCTCCTTCTGGAAAATGCATCTCAGACCGGCGATCAGTCTGTGATCGTCTTCTGTGTGTCCTTGTCGAAATAATGTGTCTTGTTCATATCCAGCGCAAATGTGACTGTGTCGCCAGCACGTGCCGGTGTTGTCGGCATAACGCGGGCAGTCATCTGAGCACCTGCGAAATCGAAGTACAGGAAAACTTCAGCGCCAAGAAGCTCGTAGACACGGATCGGAGCAGAAATCTTGCTCTCCTGATGAGCAGCGACATACTCTGCGTCATCATGGACGTCCTCCGGACGAATACCGAGGACGACTGTCTTGCCATCATACGGAACAAGCTTCTTTGCCTTGTCAGCCGGAACTGTCAGTGTGTGGTCGCCGACCTTGACTGTGACTGTCTGACCCTTGACGGAAACAGCAGCGTCCATGAAGTTCATCTGCGGAGAGCCAATGAAGCCTGCGACGAACTGATTGACCGGATGATCATACAGGTTCTGCGGTGTATCGATCTGCTGAACAACGCCGTCCTTCATGACAACGATTCTCGTTCCGAGGGTCATAGCCTCTGTCTGGTCATGTGTGACGTAGATGATCGTTGCGCCCAGTCTCTGATGAAGCTTGGAGATCTCAGTTCTCATCTGGACACGAAGCTTTGCATCGAGGTTGGACAGCGGCTCGTCCATGAGGAATACC
>ONSX01000132.1 GCA_900320615.1 uncultured Eubacteriales bacterium | reverse complement strand
CGTTGTCAATATCGACGGCCACAAAGATTACCGCACCCTGGACGACGCGCTCACAATCGTGGAGAAGCTGGAGCATCGTGCAGGCAAGGACGCGACGGGAAAAGTCGGTGACGGCGTTGGTATTCTCACCCAGATTTCCCACTCCTTCTTTAAGAAGACAGCAAAGGCCATGGGCATTGAGCTCGGCGGTGAGCGCGACTACGGCGTCGGCATGTTCTTCTTCCCGACAAATGTCCTGAAGAGAACATTTTCGATGCGCATGTTCGAGGTCATCTGCAAGAAGAACGGGCTTCCGTTCCTCGGATGGAGAGAGGTGCCGGTTCATCCGGAGATCCTCGGCGAAGTCGCGAGAAACTGCATGCCTTATATCTGCCAGTGCTTTATCGGCCGTCCTGAAGACACGCAGCAGGGACTCGCATTTGACCGGAGGCTCTATGTCACGCGTCGCGAGTTTGAGCAGAGTTCCGAGGATACATATATCTGCTCTCTGTCTTCAAGAACTATTGTCTATAAGGGCATGTTCCTGGTCAAGCAGCTCCGTGCCTTCTATGAGGATCTGCAGGATCACGACTACAGAACCGCTATTGCGATGGTCCACTCCAGATTTTCGACCAATACGACGCCGAGCTGGGAGAGAGCACATCCGTACCGGATGATTGCCCACAACGGCGAGATTAATACCATCCGCGGCAATATCGACCGTATGCTTGCCCGTGAGGAGACGATGTCGACACCGGTCTTCGAGAACGATGCGGACAAGGTCTTCCCGGTTATCCCGAAATACGCGTCCGATTCCGCAATGCTTGATAATACGCTTGAGTTCTTTTATATGAGTGGTCTCGACCTTCCGCTGTCCGTCATGATGATGATCCCGGAGCCGTGGAAACACAACAAGTTTATGAACGAGGAGAAGAAGGACTTCTACCATTACTATGCGACCATGATGGAGCCGTGGGACGGTCCGGCTGCCGTGATTTTCTCCGACGGCGACATCCTCGGAGCAACTCTCGACCGCAATGGTCTCCGTCCGTCCCGCTATTATATCACGGACGACAACCGGATGATCCTTGCCTCCGAAGTAGGCGTCCTCGACATCGCACCGGAGCACATCGTGAAGAAGTCACGCCTCATGCCGGGCAGAGAACCTGCTGTACCTCAGCAATATCAAGATCCCGAACAAGAAGATTCCGGAGTACAGCCGGGAAATGAGAGCAAGACTCTACAAGGTCTTCGGCTATACTTATGAGGATGTTCACGACGCGATCCTTCCGATGGCGACGAACGGTGTCGAGGCGACAGCGTCCATGGGCCACGATATTCCGCTCGCGGTTCTCTCCGAGAAGCATCAGCCTCTGTTCTATTACTTCAAGCAGCTGTTCGCGCAGGTCACGAACCCGCCGATCGACTCTCTCCGCGAGAAAATTGTCACGGATACGACCGTCTACATCGGCTCCGACGGAAATCTTCTCGAGGAGAAGGGGTCGAACTGCCGCGTTATGGAGGTCAACAATCCGATTCTTACCGGTGTGGATCTTCTGAAAATCAAGTCGCTTGATCAGCCGGGACTCCGGACGAAGGTCATTCCGATCCTGTACTACAAGAACACATCTCTCGAGAAAGCGCTCGAGCAGCTGCAGGTCAGCGTCGACAGAGCGTACGCGAAGGGCTATAACATCATCGTTCTGTCTGACCGCGGAATCGATGAGAACCACGTGGCAATTCCGTCGCTTCTTGCCGTGTCTGCGGTCGAGCAGCATCTGGTCCGCACAAAGAAGAGAACGGCTGTCTCGCTGATCATCGAGTCCGGCGAGCCGCGTGACGTCCATCAGATGGCATGTCTGCTCGGTTTTGGTGCCCGCGCGATCTACCCGTACCTTGCGCATGAGTGCATCGCGGAAATGATCAGTATCGGCATCCTTGACAAGGACTACCATACGGCGATTGCAGATTACAACAAGGCGATCCTGAACGGCATTGTGAAGATCGCCGCGAAGATGGGCATCAGCACGCTGCAGTCCTATCAGTCGGCGAGAATCTTCGAGGCGATTGGTCTCTCGAAGGACGTCATCGACAAGTACTTCACCGGCATCGTGAGCCGTGTCGGCGGCATCGGTCTCGATGAGATCGCCGAGGGCGTGACGTTCAACCATGACCACGCCTTTGATCCGCTCGGCCTCGGCGTCGATACCTCACTTGACTCGACCGGCTTCCACAAGCTCAGATCCGGTGAGGACAAGGAGGATCACCTCTGGAACCCGATTACAATTGTGAAGCTCCAGCAGGCGACACAAAGCGGCGACTACCAGAAGTTCAAGGAGTATACGGCCCGCGTCGACGATGCCCGTCCGCATACGCTCCGCGGCCTTATGCAGTTCGTTCCGGCCGGAAAACCGGTTCCGATCGAGGAGGTCGAGTCTGTCTCGTCGATTGTAAAGCGTTTCAAGACGGGCGCTATGTCCTTTGGCTCCCTCTCGAAGGAAGCGCACGAGACGATGGCGATCGCGATGAACCGTCTCGGCGGCAAGTCGAATACAGGTGAGGGCGGCGAGGATCCTTCCCGCTATGGAACAGAGAAGAACAGCGCGATCAAGCAGGTCGCGTCCGGACGCTTTGGCGTCACGGAGGCGTACTTAAGCTCCGCGAAGGAGATTCAGATCAAGATGGCGCAGGGCGCAAAGCCGGGCGAGGGCGGCAACCTTCCGGGCCGAAAGGTCTATCCGTGGGTTGCAAAGACTCGTTTCTCAACGCCGGGCGTATCTTTGATCTCTCCGCCGCCACACCATGACATCTATTCGATCGAGGACCTTGCGCAGCTGATCTACGATCTGAAGAATGCGAACAGAAGAGCGAGAATTAATGTCAAGCTCGTATCGGAAGCCGGTGTCGGCACGATCGCGTGCGGCGTCGCAAAGGCCGGTGCGCAGGTGATCCTCATTTCCGGCTATGACGGCGGTACAGGTGCAGCACCTCTGACATCCATCCACAATGCAGGACTTCCGTGGGAGCTCGGTATTGCTGAGGCACACCAGTCTCTGATCGCGAATGGTCTCCGTGATCGCGTCATGCTCGAGACGGACGGCAAGCTGATGAGTGGCCGCGACGTCGTTATCGCAGCACTGCTCGGTGCCGAGGAGTATGCATTCGGTACGGCCCCGCTTGTCTCCATGGGCTGCATGATGATGCGCGTGTGCTCGAAGGACACCTGCCCGGTCGGTATCACGACACAGAACGAGTGTCTGAGAAACCGCTTCAGAGGCAAGCCGGAGTATGTCATGAACTTCATGAACTTTATCGCACAGGAAGTGCGCGAGTACATGGCGCAGCTTGGCTTCCGCACTGTCGATGAGATGATCGGACGCACAGACTGCCTGAAAATGAAGGATCATCCGATCACGAAGCGGGCGGCTATGGTCGATCTCTCCGCAATTCTGGACCCGGAGTATGTAAATGCGAAGGAGCGCCATTTTAATCCGAAGCACGTCTACGACTTCCATCTGGAGAAAACGGTTGATGAGTCTATCCTGCTTCCAGAATTTGGTGACGCGCTGAAGAGCGGCAAGCATCATGAGTGCTCTGTCAGGATCAGCAGTACGAATCGTACGGTCGGAACGATCCTCGGATCTGAGATCATTGAAAAATATGGCAATTCTCTGGAGGATGATACTTATGTCGTCAACTGCGTGGGTGGCGGCGGCCAGTCGTTCGGTGCATTTATTCCGAACGGTCTGACACTTCGTCTCGAGGGCGACTCAAACGACGGTTTCGGCAAGGGCCTCTCCGGCGGCAAACTAGTCATTGTTCCTCCGAAGAAGGCGAAGTTCAGGGCAGAAGAGAATATCATCGTCGGCAACGTTGCGCTCTACGGCGCGACATCCGGAAAAGTCTACATCGACGGTGTTGCCGGTGAGCGATTCTGCGTCCGTAATTCGGGAGCGACAGCTGTAGCCCTCGGCTGCGGTGACCATGGACTTGAGTATATGACGGGCGGACGCGCGGTCATTCTCGGCATGACGGGCAAGAATTTCGCGGCAGGCATGAGCGGCGGTATCGCATACGTGCTGGACAGAGATCATTCGCTCTACCGCCGGATGAATAAGGACATGGTCTCGATGTCAGAGGTGACAGAGAAGTACGATGTCGCGGAGCTGAAGAGAATCCTCACGGATTTCGTCAATGAGACGCACTCAAAGCTCGGAACGGAGATCCTCGACAAATTCAGTGAGTATCTGCCGCATTTCAAGAAGATCATTCCGAACGACTACCAGAAGATGCTGAGCCTGATCAGCAAGTTCGAGGAACAGGGCATTTCGCATGACAACGCGGTCTATGAGGCCTTTAAGGCGCTGAACAAGTAAGGCAATTTCGGAGGAGAGACTATGGGAAAACCTACTGGATTTCTTGAATATAAA
>ONSX01000076.1 GCA_900320615.1 uncultured Eubacteriales bacterium | reverse complement strand
TGTTTCACATGATATCCAAATGAACTAAGCTTCAACGTAACTTCCTTCCTCGACGTCGTGGGCGATAGCGCCTCTGTGCATCGTGATGACTCGCTTTCCAAGACGATTGACCAGATCCTTGTTGTGCGTGACGACAAGGACTGTCGTCCCCTTCTCGTTGATCTTCTCGAGCAGTTTCATGATCTCAAGCGAATTGCGCGGATCCAGGTTTCCTGTCGGCTCATCAGCGAGAAGAATCTTCGGCCTGTTGACGACTGCACGGGCAATCGCAACCCGCTGCTGCTCGCCGCCGGAGAGCTGCCTTGGAAGAGACTTGTATTTCTCAGCGAGTCCGACCTCTCTCAAGGCCTCGGGGACACGCTTGCGGATTTCTCTTGCCGGAGCCTCGATGACATGCTGCGCAAAGGCGACATTCTCATAGACGGTCATCTCCGGAAGAAGACGGAAATCCTGATATACGACGCCGATCTGGCGTCTGTACTTCGGAATCTGTCTGTGTTTCATTGTATTCAGAACGTAGCCGTTCACAGTAATAATTCCGTGAGTCGGCTCCAGTTCCTTCATGAGAAGTTTGATCAGTGTCGATTTGCCCGCGCCGGACTCTCCGACAACGAACACGAACTCACCCTTGTCGACGTGAAGCGAAATCTCGTCGACAGCCGGCTGACCCTTCTCGTACTGCTTGCTCACACGGTCAAGATCGATCATGTTTCCTCCTTATATAATAATGCATTTACAGCTCAGGATGTTCCACCGGTTTCCACTCCCGCCGGTTATTTTCTTATCATACATCCGTTCCCGCCATAAAAACAAGATACAGGTGACGTTATGGGCAAACTCCACCCTCCGGCCACCTGTATTACTATTACATATTTAAGCAAAGATGTCAAGAATGTTACAAATCTATTACATTCGTCAATACTCAAGTTTTTCCATGTATTTCATGTACTTCACGACCATTAGCGCAATCTTGAATGTGATGGCGTCGTCGAATACACGAAGATCGAGTCCCGTGCTCTTCTGCAGCTTGTCCAGTCTGTAGACGAGGGTATTTCTGTGGATGTATAGCTGACGAGACGTCTCGGAGACATTCAGAGAGTTCTCAAAAAACTTGTTGATTGTCGTCAATGTCTCCTCATCAAAGTCATCCGGGGACTTGTCCGTAAAAATTTCCTTGATGAACATCTTGCACAGCGGAATCGGAAGCTGATAGATCAGGCGGCCGATGCCGAGCTGGCTGTAGGCGACGATGTTCTGATCCTCAAAAAAGATCTTGCCGACGTCGAGCGCCATGCGCGCCTCCTTGTAGGAGCGGGAAACCTCCTTGATCTCGCCCACAACATTGCCGTAGGCGACATGTATAAAGCCGTGGTCTCCCTGTTCAAGCGCATGCACGATCGATTGGGCGACGTCCCTCATTTCCTTCGATGTGTCGTCCGACTCGAGCTGCTTGATAATAATGATGCTCTTCTCATCAACTGCCGTGATAAAGTCATTCTTTGACTTCGAGAACAGATTCTTGACAGTCTCCATCGTGCTGTAATCCTTGCTCTGCTCGGACTCCAGAATATAAACGACACGCTTGACATCTGTCGCGATATGAAGACGCTTCGCGCGGTTATAGACATCGACGAGGAGCAGGTTATCAAGGAGAAGGTTTTTGATGAAATTATCCTTATCAAAGTGCTCCTTGTACGCGATCAGCAGGTTCTGAATCTGGAAAGCCGCCATCTTTCCGACCATCACCGTGTCCTCACCACCAGACACAACGACAATATACTCCAGCTGATAGTCGTCATAGACCTTGAAATACCGGTTTTCGCGAATCTCCTGAAAATCCGCCTGTGACTCGGCAAAGCTGATAACATCGGTCCTGTTCACGGCCGGATCGTCCTTCGTAGAAGCCACAACCTTGCCGTCCAGATTAACAATAGTCAGCTCACATTTCGTGATGTTCCTAATCCCGTTGATTGTATCTTGAAGAACCAGATTTGAAATCATTTCGTCACCCCGCTGATTTTTTTCTTTCATCTCAAAAGAACTGCGTGTCGGCCATTTCGTTACTTTTGCGATGCTGCAGGACAGGCTCATGACGCCTGAGGTGCATATTTGTAAAAATCATCACAAATAATGGCTATATTATACAACAATATAGCTAAAGGCGCTAGGGCTTTATCCTGCTTTGCCATCTTTTCCCCGTCTTTTTGTCAGGGCGGCCTCCGTCTGGTGCTCTCCGCCGTCTCTGATGCCGCTTTCCGTCCTCCGGAATCTGATATGACAGAAAGAGAACCCGCCGCACCCCGGCTGCCGTCAAGTCCCGGGCGCGCGGCAGGTTCTCTTTCTCGCGCAAATGCAAGTCCGTACAGGTGCACCAGCCATTCCTGCCGCGCGGCAGGTTCTGTCTCTCGCGCAAATGCAAGTCCGTACAGATGTACTCACGTAAGTGCGGATGTCCGGTTGTGCCGGTCAAGCACAATCTGGATCGCCTTCCTGCGATCCTCGATCTTTGCCTGTGTATGGTCTCCGCCGTACTCGCCGTCGAACGTCCACGGAATCTCCTCGAGCGCCGTTATCTCAATGGAATCGGTCTTGAAGTAGTCGATGAGGTCCGTGTCGCGGTTTGCCGTCAGAATTGATCCGATGATCTCCTGCATTTCCAGGACATTTTTCGGGTTGCGGACGAGTGTGACTTCGAATTCCCCGTCATCGAGCTTGACCTGCTTTCCGGTCAGGTTCTTGAAACCTCCGACGGACAATGAGTTTGTGATCATACCGAAAATGTAATCCTGCTGGATCTGCATTTCCGGGGTCACGACCCGCATCATATAGGACTTGAGATCCCCGAGACGCTTCGCTCCTTCCATAATATAAGCGACGTGTCCGAGTGCATTCTTCATATCCTGATTGGTCTGATACGCGACATCCGTAAATGCGCCGAATGCCGCCACGTAAATAAAGACATGGTTCTTATTAAACAGACCGACATCAACGCCGCGCGGATGCCCGCTGATGATGTCACCAACCGCCTCCATGACATTGGAGGACAGTCCGAGGCTGGACGCATAGTCATTCGTCGAGCCGACCGGTATGTAGCCGATCGGTACGTCACGGCCGCTCCGGATCAGCCCGGTCACAACCTCATCGAGTGTTCCGTCCCCTCCGGCGGGGACAATCACGTTGTACTCACCCTCCAGATACTGCACTTTGTCGACAGCGTCTCCCGGCGCCTGTGTCGGATATGTCTCGACCGCGAACCCGGCCTTTGTGAACATATCAATCACTTCCGGCAGATGCTGCAGAAACAGCCCCTTGCCCGCCTTGGGGTTGTAAATGAGCAAAAGACGATTATTCATTTTTAAGGACCTCCGGTATATATTTTTCCCTCTCCCCGGCTCAGATACAGGTATTCTACACCCTTTAGGTATGTCCCGCAAGCAAGTCAGCCGCCCTGGCCCCCGAGGGATCCCGTTCCCTTTCACCGCTGTAAAAATCGTCATAAAAACAACAACAGACGGACACATTTTCTTCACTGCCTTCCTTCAAAATACTGGTATAAGATGAAGCGTGGATATAAGAAACGCTCATCCGGATCAATTGAAATCATTTCGGGACAACCCCATGAAGGAGGCTTTACATATGAGTAAATGGAAGAAAATCGGCGTCGCGGCCGCCATCGCCGTAACATGCGGACTCCTCGGAGCAGGAGTATCAACAGCAGCCAATCTGTCAGGAAATCTTCAGACAACCTCGTCAGAAGCATCTGGCTCGTCCGACAGCGCAGGCGCCGCCAATGCCCTGACGAAGACTGATTCTGACAGCGGGAGCGTGACAAACACCTCTAAAGAGATCGGGTCCACATCGGACGCAAACAGCTCGGACAGCACCGACAGTGACGGTGACCTGTCCGTCGAGGATGTCGCAGCCAACTCGATGCCGGCCATGGTCGCCATCACGAACACATCTGTCTCCGAGGTACAGAATTACTTCGGAAGCGGCAGCTTCAGTGACGGCGGGCAGACGGCAGAAAGTGTCAGCTGTGGCACCGGCATCATCGTCGGTGAGACAGATGATCTCGTCCTGATCGCAACAAATGCGCACGTCATTGCTGATGCGGACCAGCTCTCGATTGCATTCGTCGATGATTCCGCGGCATCCGGCACGGTCATCGGATCAGACACATCGAATGATCTCGCGGTCGTCTCCGTCAAAAAGAGTGATCTCTCAAGCGACACGCTGAGCCAGATCAAGGTCATCACGATCGGCTCCTCCGACGATCTCAAGGTCGGCGAGCAGGTCGTCGCGATCGGCAACGCGCTCGGCTACGGCCAGTCCGTCTCGACGGGTATTGTCAGCGCTCTCAACCGCACGATCACATCGCAGGATGAATCGACAGGCGCTGCAACAACCTCAGAGGGTATGATTCAGACTGATGCATCCATCAATCCGGGCAACTCCGGCGGCGCTCTCCTCAATATGAAAGGCGAGCTCATAGGCATCAATTCCGCGAAGTATGAGGATACGTCTGTCGAGGGCATGGGCTACGCGATCCCGATCAGCTATGCAGAACCGATTCTCACAAATCTTGCAAATGGTGAGTCCGCCTCCTCTGATTCAACGTCAACATCCAGTTCCGGCGATGCGTATCTCGGCATCCAGGGCACATCTGTCACGGAGACCTATTCCCAGTACTACGGAATTCCGGAAGGAGTCTATGTGAGCGCAGTCGCAGGCGGCTCTGCCGCCGAGCAGGCAGGCATTAAGCAGGGTGACATCATCACAGCTGTTGATAATGCAAGTGTGACTAGCACGGAGGATCTGAAGACGGCTCTCTCAAACTACAGCGCCGGTGACAGTGCGACGATCACGCTCTCAAGATCCGCGTCCAACATTCAGGGCTACGGCGGTTCCGGAAACTCCTACGTATCCGGAACGGTGACAGTCACATTCGGAAGCACCTCCTCCGCAGGAAGTACTTCCGCAAGTAAGACAGCAGCCTGACGGAATCAAAAAACAAGTAAGAGTTCCGGTGGATATCCGCCGGAACTCTTCGTTTTGTATACAGAGCTTCTGTGTGTGTACGGATTTTAATACTTTAAATGGACCTCATTTGACATGCCTATAACATGGCTCTATAATCCGTTTCAGCAATCAGCAAGGGGGCTGATGCGTCGCATGCGTGCGCGGCGTATCAGCCTCCTTTTGCGTTGTAATGAGGAGGGTTTATATGGACTATTCAGTAACAGATACCATGTGGGTATTCTTCTGCGCAATTCTGGTCTTTTTTATGAATCTCGGATTTGCGGCCGTCGAGGCAGGCTTCGCCAGAGCGAAGAACTGCGTCAACATTTTGTCAAAGAACTTCATCGTCTTCGCAGTTTCGTCTCTCGGTTTCCTGGTCCTCGGCTGGGGCCTCATGTTCGGTGGAAGCAATCCATTCGTCGGAACATCGCATCTGTCCGTCCTGTTTTCTTCTGACTATTCGTTTTACGACAACACACTGACAAGCACCGTCCCGTTCTGGGGCAAGTTCTTCTTTGAGCTCGTCTTCTGCGGAACCGCAGCGACGATCGTATCCGGAGCCGTTGCCGAGCGTGTCAAATACGTGTCGTTCATCATTTTCTCATTTGTCCTCACCGCTTTGATCTACCCGATCGTCGGTCACTGGGTATGGGGCGGCGGCTGGCTCGCCCAGCTCGGCTTCCTTGATTTCTCCGGCGACACAGTTGTCCATTCTCTCGGCGGCTGGTCAGCACTTGCAGGTGCGATGATCCTCGGCCCCCGTATCGGAAAATACGGAAAGAACGGCAAGGCAAGAGCGATCCCGGGCCACAACATGTCCCTCGCAGTCATCGGTCTCTTCGTTCTCTGGCTCGGCTGGTTCGGATTCAACCCGGGCTCCACGCTGACGGCAGATCATCCAGGTGATATTGTGCACGCTCTGATGACAACCAACACAGCTGCCATCGCAGCTGTTCTGACATCCACAATCACAGCCTGGATCGTCATCGGCAAGCCGGACCTCGGCATGACAGTCAACGGCTGCCTCGCAGGTCTCGTCGGCATCACGGCCGGCTGCACCTATGTCACCGTTCAGGGCTCATTCATTATGGGCTGCATCGCCGGCGTTGTCGTTGTCTTTGCGGTTCTGTTCTTCGACAAGGTCCACATCGATGATCCGGTCGGCGCATGCGCCGTCCACCTGTGCAACGGTGTTCTCGGTACACTTGCAGTCGGTCTCTTCGCAAAAGCAGGCGTCACGACAGTTTCCAAAACGAGTGGCCTCTTCTACGGCGGCGGTCTTCACCTCTTCGGAGTCCAGCTGCTCGGTGTCGCAGCTGTCGGCGCATTCTCATTCGGAACTGCCTTCATCACATGGAAGGTTCTTCAGCACACGATCGGTATCCGTGTAAGCCGCGAGGAGGAGCTTCAGGGTCTCGACATCGGCGAACACGGCAATACAGCATATCCGGATTTTGCTCCGGCTACAGCTACAGCCTTCAACACAGAGATCGGCGACGACAGTGTAGTTGCTGCTGCTCCTGCAAATGCAGTGCCGGTTGAGAAGTCGGTTCAGGTCGTCCGCAACGAAAGAAAGGGCGCCAAGATTACAAAGGTCTCGATCCTCTGCAACCAGACGAGATTCGGCGAGCTTCAGGATGCCCTTGAAGCCATGGGCATCACCGGTATGACAGTAACGAACGTCTTCGGACATGGCATGCAGAAGGGTCACACCACTTACTTCCGCGGCACACCGGTCGAGACGAGACTTCTTCCGAAGATCAAGATCGATGTCGTCATCTGCAAGATCGATACAGAGGACCTCATCAAGACGGTCCAGAAGGTTCTCTACAGCGGCAGAGTCGGCGACGGCAAGATCTTCCTGTACGACGTCGAGGACGTCATCAAGATTCGTACACGCGAGCGAGGCTACGATGCCCTGCAGGACGAGGCGGACGCGGAATAAAGAAAAATGTATCCATCAAGAGAGCCGTGAAAAACGCATTTCGTTTTTCACGGCTCTCTTTTTACTGCATAAGACCAGTCCCAATGTTTCTGGACCGCGGGGCACCCGTGGGCAGGACATTGAGACGACAACACAGCAGCAAGAATACCAGATAATCCTCGAGTTATCCGGAGAATTTCCAATCACTGAAATTACTTTCACAAGAAGCTCCTTTCTGTTATCATTGGTCTCTCCTGATCACGATGCTGGCTTTATTTTTTCCATGTCCGCTTTTCGCCGGATTTTTCATATTCCCAATCTGCCACTTCTTGCCGTCCCGGTCAGTTTTAAGCTGAAACAGGCAGACAAACTCCTACAGACCACAGACAAGAAGCTCAATGAAATCTGTGATATCATCGGCTATTCCGATACAACCCAGTTCATCCGGGATTTCAAGCAGCGGTATGGAAATACGCCGGCAAAATACAGAAAAGCATTTCAGGAGAGCCATTGAGTCCGGACGCTGCTGTAAACTGCAATAGCTGCACAAGCTCCCCGAATTCGGTTGCACAGGACAATAATCGGCGCAATATTTTTTGTCTATGCCGAAACATAAGAAAAACCCCAGGAACACAGGGTTCCTGGGGCACTCGGAAACCCTTGATATTACTGGCTTTGCGAGCTTTTCGAAATTTGGTGCCCCACCACTTAACTACTGTCTTTTTTTCTACTTGCCCTTCTGCTTTTTACTCTTCATGGCTTAATCATCCATTTTCAATGCGCCATTTACGACTGTAGAAAGCTCTTCAGGCTTATTATACTTGGCCTTTGCATAGATGTCCATAGTTACTTTGCTGTTCTCGTGACCGGCAAGGTATTGGACCGTTTTAGGATCCACTCCGGCATGGATCAGGTTCGTAATATAGGTATGCCGCAGCTGGTGAGCAGTCACTGTAAAATCCAAGGAATAAACAATGTCCTCCCGATTTACACACCTCTGTCCGGGCTCAGGCTTGAACTTTTTCTTTATTGCCTGCCCATTCACATACTTATAGATCGTTCTTTCCTTCGTGCTACGGATCTTGATATAGTTCCATATCCGAGCAAACTGAGAATAAGAAAGCGGCTGTCCATCTTTGTCAGCAATCACATAATCAGAAATGGATTTTTCTTTTTCTATTCGCAAGCAATTCGCCAGATTGTCCGGAATAGGTATATCTCTTTTGGCAGCCGGTGTTTTCAGTTTCGTAGTAATGACCGGCCTGTTCTTTTCTGAATGCCATGCCCTTCTTACGGAAATAAAAGGTGGTTCGCTATCCAGGTGAACACAGTCCCACCTCAGTGCCAGAATTTCTTCCCGGCGAAGGCCTGCAAATATTCCGATCATTACAAAGACGTAGGGAGGCAGACCTTTAATGGTCTCCAGAAGCTGAGAAACCTGTTCATCGGTCAATGCCTGTTTTTCTTTTTGCGGAACCCCGCCTTTTGCATTAATTGCCTTGGCAGGATTATCAGTAATGATCTTGCTGTACTCTGCTGAGTAGAAAATGCTCTTGAGCAGCATGTTGACCTTGTTATACACGCTGACGGACATCTTAGAGACCGGGACCATTGCCAGGCGGAGGTCATCTGCTGTCACTTCAGTCATGTATAAATCACCAAGAGGCTCTTCAATATATTTTCTTACTGCCAGTGTGTAGCCCTTGAGTGTACTCGGACTGATGCTTGAGGCCTGCATCTCCAGCCATTTCTCACAGTATTCTTCAACCTTGGGATTAAATCGAGCCACCTTAGTTTTTTCGATTTCTCGCTGTGCAGAGAGTACTTTTGCGGTAAGCTCCTGCTCGTCTTTGCCATAAATATCGATCCTTTTTCCATCTGCGTCATATATTCTCGCCCTGAGATAATAGTTATCCCTTCGCTTTACCCGGCTGTATGCAGGCAGTTCTGTGTTTTCTGTTTTTTTCTTAGCCACGTTGGTTACCTCCTGTATGTGTGTTGACATCATCTTCTCAATAAGCCTCAAATAAATCGAGGATGTCACCTGTATGTATATGAAAAAAGCGAGGAAGCTGCCTGTTGCAACCCCTCGCCTTGCTCTTCCTATTTAGTGCCAGATTGACCTTCCCACATAGCAAAAGCTCCTTCAAGTGCCTTTACAACTTCTTCGGGCTTGTTGTATTTGACTTTGGCGTATATATCCATAGTAATCTTGCTGTTTTCGTGACCAGCCAGATATTGAACCGTCTTCGGATCAACACCAGCAGCGATCAGATTGGTGATATAGGTGTGTCTCAGCTGGTGAGGAGTTACTTCGAAATCGAGCGAATAGACTACATTTCCATTGTTTCTTGCCTTCTCTCCAAGCTTCGGATATAGAGTATACTTCACATACTTTCCGCCAACCTTCTTCTTCGCCGGTCTTGGAACTGCAGTCCTGACTTTTATATATCTCCACAGCAGCTTAAACTGAGTATAGGACAACGGTTCTCCGTCATTATTTGCTACAACATACTCTGAAGAAGAGTTTTTCCTGGCTTCTCTAAGACACTCAGCGAGCTGATCCGGAATAGCAACATCTCTTCGGGCAGCTTTTGTCTTTAACTGCGTCATAATCACCGGTCTGTTGTTCTCGGTATGCCATGCTCTGCGAACTGCGATATATGGCGCTTCTGTATCCAGAAAGACACATTCCCATTTCAATGCCAGGATCTCCTCTCGTCGAAGCCCGGCATACAGGCCGATCATTACGAACACATAAGGTGGCAGGTCTCTTATCGTATCAAGAAGTCGCTCCACCTGCTCATCGGTCAGAGATTCCCTGTCTTTTTGGGGAACCCCACCGCCCTTTGCCGAGAGAAACCGTGTAGGATTATACGTAATGATTTTGCTGTCTTCCGCTGAATTAAAAATGCACTTATACAGGATGTTTACTGACTTGAAAACAGAAGCAGATTTCTTGGATACTGGGACCAGCGCCATCTTAATATCATCAGCTGTGACTTCTGCGATCTTCATATGCCCAAGAGGTGCAATGATATGTCGTTTCACCTTTGAGGTATAATCAATCAATGTAGTTTCTCTGATGTGCGCCGACTGCATTAGCAGCCATTTCTCACAATACTCTTTCACAGTCGGAGATCTCCTGTTAAAGGCATCGTTTTCGCTGCGTTGTTCTGCTTCATCATATTTCTGACAAAGCTCGTCCAGTGTTTTTCCATATACAATGATCAGTTTGTGATCGGCATTCATAACATAAGCTTTGAAGTACTTATGGCCATTGATCGTTACATCACTGTAGTTAAAGTTCGGTATTCTTTTCCTTGACATTCCTGTGACCTCCTTGCTTGTTCGCTTTAAATTTTCTCAGAACGATTTGTTTCTCTCAAGGATGTCACCTTCGCACGGTGTTTCTGGGATTTCTGTATGTTGTTCCCTTGTTGATTTCTTTGGGGATCGCTCTATGTGTAGATCTGGCAACATATTCCTGGAGACTATGTTCAGT
>ONSX01000153.1 GCA_900320615.1 uncultured Eubacteriales bacterium | reverse complement strand
CGCTGTGGCACACACAGCCGGCACGTCTCACTACACCTGTCATTGCAGTTTCATCAAGTACCTTCACTTTCTCTTCTCCTCTCTCATAAGCGGCCTGCATTTCAAGGATTTTTGCTCCTCTATTCGAGGATTTTTGCTCCTCTATTACGTATAACAGCTCACATCACAAAAAAGGACAGTCCCGTTTGCTTTTTCGTTCGCAGAAAAATTCAGGCTCGTTTTCCCGCTCTTTTGGCATTGTGTATTTATAACAATTTTCACAGATTTGTTCAAGATTATCTTGTTTATTATGCTCCATTCCATTAAGATATAGTTATCGATTACGGGCGTTCTGTACAATTACAAATAACAAATCCGGCTGTTTTTACTGTATATATCCCGGATTTAAAGCAATCCACCGAGACTTGTACATTTCAAATCTGGATGAAAAGATCTGCATCATCGGCGGAGGTCCCGCCGGAATTTCCGCTGCCATGTATCTTCAGTTCAAGGGCTACCGCAATTACACGATTTATGAGCGGCAGAACCGTGTCGGCGGCAAATGCTGGTCGCCGAAAATGACGGTCGGCGGCGAGGAGCGCACATTTGAGACCGGCGCAATCATGGGCGCCATCACCTATCACGCCGTGCATGAAGTCGAGAAATTCGCAGAGACCGGTCATTTTGACGGCCCGAATATGCGGCGCATGTACCGCGACGCGCGCGGAAAGGAAATTTATCCGTTCGATCCTCTGCATGAGCCTTCCATTAAGAAAACGAAGGATCTGATTGAGCTGAAGAAACAGATGAAAAAGCTCGTCCATCTCATGGAGACCAAGTACAGAGGCTATGACTGCTACGGGCACCGCGGCGTCGCAAAGGGCCGCTACGACGGCCTCTCCAAGGGACTAAATGACGCTCTCCTTGAGATCAAAGGAAGAAATCCGCACCTGAAGGATCTCGCGCTTCCATTCACAGAATTCTGCAAAAAGAACGGCGTCGAGGACGTCATGAAGATCTGGATCGCCCCCTACACGTCGTTCGGCTACGGCTTCTTTGACGAGATTCCGGCCGCCTATGTCATGAAATATCTGGATACGACGACCGCCATTGAATTCGTCAATCTCCGCCTCTGGACGTGGAAGGAAGGGACACAGAGCATCTACGAGAAGGCAAATGCAAAGCTCATCCACCCGGCCATTCTCGGCACAGAGGTCGTCCGGATCGAACGCCCGGACGACGGGCCCATCCAGGTGACTGTCCGCGATTCCAGCGGCGAACACACAGAGGAATTCGACCGGCTGATCGTAACGACACCGCTCGATCAGTTTGCGAAATACGCCGATGCGACTGAAGAAGAGGCCGATCTGTTCAGCCGCATCATTCACGAAAAATATGTGAATTTCATCGCTTCTTTCGACCAGGACAAAGGACCGACAATCTCGGGGTACATTTTCGACAACATGGACTATCACCGTCTCGGCCATGCGATGGTCTACTACCACCGCTGGGAGGACCTGAAAGGTAACTGTCCGTGCACGGTCTATGCACTCCGGAACCACGCGGGGAGCAAAGACGCGGACTACGATTACACGATCAACGCGATGCTCGACGACATGCGTATCTGCGGATATCCCGTGAAGGAACGCCATTATGAACAGGAATCTTACTACTGCCCGCACGTAAGTCCCGAGGATTACGCGGCCGGATGGTATGACAGACTCGACGCGCTCCAGGGAAAGAAGCGCACCTATTACGCAGGTGAAATCTTGAGCTTCGGCGATATGGAGGACACAGTTGCGTCATCAAGAGACATTGCAGGGAGGTTTTTCTGATGAAGGAACAGAAAAACAGAATGACGAATGCGGGCGACTATATCCCGCCGAAGAACAGGAAACCCGAAGATCCGGAAAAGGCGAAGCTCATTTTACAGCTCGGCACCATGATCACGGACCGCTACCTCGTCAAATACACGAAATCCATGAAGACAGATGACCCGGAGTACTGGGCCCTCGATGAAGTACTGACGAAGGAGGAGGCTCGCTTCCTCTTACGTTTCCGGAAGACGCGCGTGTCCTATACGCCGGAGCAGCTGGCCCGCATGAACCACATGTCGATTGAGGAGACGCGGAAGATGTGCGAGCATCTGTGCTGGATCGGCGTGCTCGAATCAAACCGGGAAAATGCAAGGCATACGAAGCAGTATGACGTGCCAGTTTTTGTGCCCGGCGCCGCCGAGTTCATGATGATGAACGACAAGCTGACAGACGAGCACCCGAACCTTGCGACATTTTTCAATCTCATGACGCAGATGCCGCTCGAGGGCGTGACCCCGATGGTACCCGAGGGAGGCGCGGGCATTGGCATGCATGTGATCCCTGTCGAGAAGGCCATTGAAAATGAGAACACCTCTGTTCCCATCGAGCATCTCTCTCACTGGCTCAGCCGCTACGACAAGTATTCCGTCGGCCAGTGCACGTGCCGGAAGCAGCAGCGCATGCGGGGCGAAGGTGACGGCGAGATCGAGGGCGAGTTCTGTATCGGCGTCGGCGATCTCGCGGAGTACTGCGTCGACCGCGGTATGGGCCGCTATATCACCTACGACGAGGCG